>NZ_JBHFHW010000011.1:0-17036 GCF_057333975.1 Stenotrophomonas sp. AGC87 | reverse complement strand
GGCGCCATCCTTGGCGCCCGACGGTCCCGGCTGGGCACGGCAGCGCTCGCCCCCGACAGAGTTCTTCGCCGGATGGGAGGGCGGGGCAGACTCAATGCCGCCCCCGCGCATGGCTGTTCCATGCAAGCCGACAAACTGTCAGAGGGCGGGCGTGGGTGGGTTGGTGGGACCGTTATGCGCCATGGATGGCGCATATCGAGCCCCCATGGACGGGTTCACGGCGCGTCCCGCCAACCCCCCCACGCCCGCCTAGCCCGGGCACGTCCACCGGTCCCGTCGCCCTTGCTTTTGACTTGGGGCCGCAACAAAAAATAAATATCCAATTGAAATGTAAGCGTTTTCCCGCCAACGCCATTTCGTTGCATCCGTTATCATGGCCGGCTGATACCCAAAGGAGCCCCGCCATGCGCCGCAAGATCGTCGCCGGTAACTGGAAGCTGCACGGCAGCCGCCAATTCGCCACCGACCTGGTCAGTGACCTGGTTGCCGACCTCCCGCTGCAGGGCGTCGAAGTCGTGGTCCTGCCGCCGCTGCCGTACCTGGGCGAACTGGTCGAAGCCTTCGAAGGGCGCGCCGTCGCCTTCGGCTCCCAGGATGTCAGCAGCAACGAAAAGGGCGCCTACACCGGCGAAGTCTCGGCCACCATGCTGGCCGAAGTCGGTGCCCGCTACGGGCTGGTCGGCCACTCCGAACGCCGCCAATACCACGCCGAAAGCAGTGAGCTGGTCGCCCGCAAGTTCGCCGCCGCCCTGCATGCCGGCCTGACCCCCATCCTGTGCGTGGGCGAAACCCTCGAGCAGCGTGAGGCCCATCAGACCGAGGCGGTCATCGCCGCCCAGCTCGCCCCGGTGCTGGAGTTGGTCGGCGCCGCCGGCTTCGCCCAGGCCGTGGTCGCCTATGAGCCGGTCTGGGCCATCGGTACCGGCCGGACCGCCTCCAAGGAGCAGGCCCAGCAGGTCCACGCGTTCATCCGTGGCGAAGTGGCCAAGCTCGATGCTAGAATTGCGGATTCACTGTCGATCCTCTATGGCGGCAGCGTGAAGCCCGACAACGCCGCGGAACTGTTCGCACAGCCCGATGTCGATGGTGGGCTGGTGGGCGGCGCCTCCCTGGTGGCCGCGGACTTCCTTGCCATCGCTGCCGCGGCGGCGGGGCGCTAATTAGTTACGTTGTCGGCTCAATCGCCGGCACGACATGTCCGAGGACGGATTCGAAATGCTGATGTTGATCCTCAATGTGGTCTACGTGCTGGTCGCAGTGGCCATGATCGCGCTCATCCTGATGCAGCGTGGTTCCGGCGCGGCCGCAGGGTCGGGTTTCGGTGCCGGCGCCTCGGGTACTGTGTTCGGCGCGCGTGGCGCGTCCAACTTCCTGTCCAAGTCGACCAAGTGGCTGGCCGTGGTGTTCTTCGGCATCAGCCTCTTCATGGCCTGGTATGCCAGCCATGGCTCGCGTCCGGCGGCGCAGCAGGATCTGGGGCTGATGTCGGCTCCGGCCGCCAGTGCGCCAGCCGCGCCGGCAGGCGAGCTTCCGGCCGTGCCGAAGGCCCCGGAAACCCCGTCGCAGCAGCCTGTTCCGTCGGCCACTGTGCCGGCTCAGGCGGAAACTCCGAAATCTGGTGAAGAAAAGCCTTCGGAAGGCACCCAGACTCGCTGAAGACGGTTACAATATGCGGCGCACTGGAGAACAACCGGTGCGATCGTAAGCCCAGGTGGCGGAATTGGTAGACGCACTACCTTGAGGTGGTAGCGACGAGAGTCGTAGGGGTTCGAGTCCCCTCTTGGGCACCATTTGTTTGTAAGCGGGTTCGTCTGGCGCGCAAAGCGCCAGGTAGCGGTATCCGTCCACTCCCCCATGCCAAAGCGCCTGCAGGCGCAGCGGCAGAGGCAAGAGAGAATCGCTGTGCTGGCCGAATATTTGCCGTCTCTGCTGTTTCTGATCGTTGCCACCGGTATCGGCGTTGCGCTGATGCTGGTTGGCCGATTCCTCGGTCCCCGACGTCCTGATCTTAAAAAGCTCTCGCCGTACGAATGCGGCTTCGAGGCTTTCGAGGACGCGCGCATGAAGTTCGATGTGCGCTACTACCTGATCGCGATTCAGTTCATCGTATTTGATCTGGAAATCATCTTCATCGTGCCGTGGACCCAAGTCTTCATGGAACTGGGCGCACGTTCGCTGGTCACGATGGGCCTCTTCGTAGGCATGCTTTTCCTCGGTTTCATTTACGTCTGGAAGAAGGGAGCGCTGGAATGGGAGTAATTCAGACGCTCGACGGCCTGATGAACAACCCGGTCCCGGAAGGGCGGGTCGATGACATCCTGCGCCCCGAAGGCGACAACCCCCTGCTCGAAAAGGGCTACGTGACCACCAGCGTCGATGCGCTGTTGAATTGGGCGCGTACCGGTTCGATGTGGCCGATGACCTTTGGTCTGGCCTGCTGCGCAGTGGAAATGATGCACGCCGGTGCGGCGCGTCTGGATCTTGACCGTTACGGTGTGGTGTTCCGCCCGTCGCCGCGTCAGTCCGACGTGATGATCGTGGCCGGCACCCTGGTCAACAAGATGGCTCCGGCCCTGCGCAAGGTCTATGACCAGATGCCGGACCCGAAGTGGGTCATCTCGATGGGCAGCTGCGCCAACGGTGGCGGCTACTACCACTACTCCTATGCAGTAGTGCGTGGCTGTGACCGCGTGGTGCCGGTGGACATCTATGTCCCCGGCTGCCCACCTACCGCCGAAGCGCTGGTGTACGGGATCCTGCAGTTGCAGAAGAAGATCTGGCGTACGCAGACCATCGCCCGCTGACATCCCTCCTGACAAGAGCACGCCAAGCCCCCATGGCAGAGCAAGCACATTCCTTCATCGACCGACTTTCCGCACGTTTCGCAGGTGCGCAGGTCTTCGTGGTCGAACCCCGCGGCGAAGTGACGCTGGAAGTGCCCGCCGCTGACTGGCATGCCACCGCTCTGGCGCTGCGCGACGAATTCGGTTTCGAGCAGGCGGTTGACCTGTGCGGCCTGGACTACCTCGGCTATGGCAGCGACGAATGGGATACGGCCGATGTGTCGTCCCAGGGCTTCAGCCGTGGCGTCGAGGGCAAGTCCGTCGGTCGTTTCGCCTGGGGTGAATTCCCCACCCGCGAAACCAGCGATGGCGCCCAGCAGCAGCCGATCCCGCTGCAGCGTTTCGCCGTGGTTACCCAGCTGCGTTCCTACCAGCACAACCTCACGATGCGCATCCGCTGCTTTGCGCCGAACGAGGAGCTGCCGGTGGTCGCGTCGTTGACCAACATCTGGCCGGGCCTGAACTGGTTCGAGCGCGAAGCGTTCGATCTGTTCGGCGTGATCTTCGAAGGTCACCCGGACCTGCGCCGGATCCTGACCGACTACGGTTTTGTCGGGCACCCGTTCCGCAAGGATTTCCCGCTGATCGGCAACGTCGAAGTGCGCTACGACGAAGAGAAGCAGCGCGTGATCTACGAGCCGGTGACCTCGGTGGAGCCGCGCGTCGGCGTGCCGCGTGTCATCCGTGACGACGCCCGTTTCCAGACCGCTGCCGGCGAAAGCGCGCAGACGGAGGCAAGCAAGTGAGTGAATTCACCCAGGCCCACCAGGCCTTTGCGAGCAACCCGGCCGAGCTGCGCCAGGAGATCCGCAACTACACGATGAACTTCGGCCCGCAGCATCCGGCCGCGCACGGTGTGCTGCGCCTGATCCTGGAAATGGACGGCGAAACCATCATGCGTGCCGACCCCCACGTGGGCCTGCTGCACCGTGGTACCGAAAAGCTGGCCGAGTCCAAGCCGTTCAACCAGTCGATCGGCTACATGGATCGCCTGGATTACGTGTCGATGATGTGCAATGAGCACGCCTACGTGCGCGCGATCGAGACCCTGATGGGAATCGAGGCGCCCGAGCGTGCCCAGTACATCCGCACCATGTTCGACGAAATCACCCGCATCCTGAATCACCTGATGTGGCTGGGTTCCAACGCGCTCGATCTGGGCGCGATGGCGGTCATGCTGTACGCCTTCCGCGAACGCGAAGAGCTGATGGACTGCTATGAAGCGGTCTCCGGCGCGCGCATGCACGCGGCGTACTACCGTCCGGGCGGCGTCTACCGCGACCTGCCGGACCACATGCCCAAGTACAAGGAATCGCGCTGGCACAAGGGCAAGGCCCTGAAGAACCTCAACGCCTCGCGCGAAGGTTCGCTGCTGGATTTCCTGGAGAACTTCACCGTTGAGTTCCCCAAGCGCGTGGACGAATACGAAACCCTGCTGACCGACAACCGTATCTGGAAGCAGCGTACGGTCGGCATCGGCGTGGTCACCCCGGAACTGGCCCATGCCTGGGGCATGACCGGCGTGATGCTGCGCGGCTCGGGCATTGCCTGGGATCTGCGCAAGAAGCAGCCGTATGCCAAGTACGACGCGGTCGAGTTCGACATCCCGCTCGGCAAGGAAGGTGACTGCTACGACCGTTACCTGTGCCGCGTGGCCGAGATGCGCGAATCCAACCGCATCATCAAGCAGTGCGTGACCTGGCTGAAGGCCAACCCGGGTCCGGTCATGGTCAAGAACTTCAAGGTCGCGCCGCCCAGCCGCGAAGACATGAAGGACGACATGGAAGCGCTGATCCATCACTTCAAGCTGTTCAGTGAAGGCTACTGCGTCCCGGCCGGCGAAACCTACGCCGCCGTCGAAGCGCCCAAGGGCGAGTTCGGCTGCTACCTGATGTCCGATGGTGCCAACAAGCCGTTCCGCGTGCATCTGCGCGCGCCGGGCTTCGCCCATCTGTCCTCGATCGACTCGATCGTACGCGGGCACATGCTCGCCGACGTGGTGGCCATGATCGGCACCTACGATCTGGTGTTCGGCGAGGTGGACCGGTGATCGCATCCGCTTGCACGACGCCTGACACCCGCCGGCTGCTGCCGGCGCTGCAGGTTCTGGTTTTTAACGATTTCGTATTCGCTGAGGTCGGCCGATGAAGGCGACAGGTAATTTCGAGGCGGCGCGTGACGTCGACCCGATGGTGGTCTTGAATGACAAGACCCGTGCGCACATCGATCACTGGCTGGCCAAGTTCCCGCCGGATCGCAAGCGCTCGGCTGTCCTGCAGGGCCTGCACGCCGCACAGGAACAGAATGCGGGCTGGCTGACCGACGAGCTGATCGCCGGCGTCGCCAAGTACCTGGATCTGCCGCCGGTGTGGGCCTACGAGGTCGCCAGCTTCTACTCGATGTTCGAACTGGAGAAGGTCGGCCGCCACAATGTCGCCTTCTGCACGAACATCAGCTGCTGGTTGAACGGTGCCGAAGACCTGGTCGCGCACGCCGAGAAGAAGCTCGGCTGCAAGACCGGTCAGTCCACCGCCGATGGCCGCATCTACCTCAAGCGCGAAGAAGAATGCCTGGCCGGTTGCGCCGGTGCGCCGATGATGGTCATCAATGGCCATTACCACGAGCGCCTGACCGTCGAGAAAGTCGACGAGCTGCTGGACGGGTTGGAGTAAGACATGGCACATCATCACGCACCCAGTGGTCCGGTCGGTCCCGCACCGTTGCCGCACCAGGTGGTCTACACCACCCTGCATTACGACACTCCGTGGTCGTATGAAAGCTACCTCAAGACCGGTGGCTACGCTGCCCTGCGCAAGATCCTCGAAGAGAAGATCTCGCCGGAGCAGGTCATCGAGATGGTCAAGCAGTCCAACCTGCGCGGCCGTGGTGGCGCGGGTTTCCCGACCGGCCTGAAGTGGTCCTTCATGCCCAAGGGCACCATGCAGAAGTACATCCTGTGCAACTCGGATGAATCCGAGCCGGGGACCTGCAAGGACCGCGACATCCTGCGTTACAACCCGCATTCGGTCGTGGAAGGCATGGCGATCGCCTGCTACGCCACCGGCTCGACCGTGGGCTACAACTACCTGCGTGGTGAGTTCCACCACGAGCCGTTCGAGAACTTCGAGCAGGCCCTGGCCGACGCATACGCGAACGGCTGGCTGGGCAAGGACATCCTCGGCAGCGGCGTGGACATCGACATCTACGGTGCGCTGGGTGCCGGCGCGTACATCTGCGGCGAAGAAACCGCGCTGATGGAATCGCTGGAAGGCAAGAAGGGCCAGCCGCGCTACAAGCCGCCGTTCCCGGCCAACTTCGGCCTGTACGGCAAGCCGTCGACGATCAACAACACCGAGACCTATGCCTCGGTGCCGGCGATCATCCGCAACGGCCCGGAATGGTTCGCAGGGCTGAGCCTGACCAAGAACGGCGGTCCGAAGATCTTCTCGGTCTCCGGTTGCGTGCAGAAGGGCGGCAACTTCGAAGTGCCGCTGGGCACCACCTTCGACGACCTGCTGGAAATGGCCGGTGGTCTGAAGCCGGGCCGCACGCTCAAGGGCGCGGTCCCGGGCGGCGTTTCGATGCCGGTGCTGAAGGCCGAAGAGCTCAAGGGCCTGCAGATGGACTACGACACCCTGCGTGCCCTGGGCACCGGTCTGGGGTCGGGCGCCATCGTGGTGCTCGATGACAGCGTCTGCTGCGTCAAGTTCGCCTGCCGCATCAGCCAGTTCTTCCACAAGGAATCCTGTGGGCAGTGCACCCCGTGCCGTGAAGGCACCGGCTGGATGCACCGCGTGCTGGAGCGCATCGTTGCCGGCAAGGCCACGATGGAAGACCTGCATCAGTTGAAGACGGTGGCCGGCCAGATTGAAGGCCACACCATCTGCGCGTTCGGTGAAGCGGCGGCATGGCCCATCCAGGGCTTCCTGCGCCAGTTCTGGGACGAATTCGAGTACTACATCGTCAACGGTCATTCGATGGTTGACGGCAAGAAGGTGGAGGCAGCCGCCGCATGAGCGCGCAACCCGTAAACCCGAGCGTGCCACCGGATCATGTGACCGTCGAAATCGACGGCCAGTCCCTGGTCGTGCCCAAGGGCTCGATGATCATCCAGGCCGCCGACAAGGCTGGCATTCCGATCCCGCGCTTCTGCTACCACGAGAAGCTGCCGATCGCTGCCAACTGCCGCATGTGCCTGGTCGACGTGGAAAAGTCGCCCAAGCCGGCACCGGCCTGCGCCACGCCCGTCATGGATGGCATGAAGGTCGCCACCCGCAGTGAAAAGGCGCTGAAGTTCCAGCGCTCGGTGATGGAATTCCTGCTGATCAACCATCCGCTGGACTGCCCGATCTGCGATCAGGGCGGCGAGTGCGAGCTGCAGGACGTTTCGCTGGGCTATGGCCGTTCGGTCAGCCGCTTCAACGAGCGCAAGCGCGTGGTGCCCGACGAGGACATCGGTCCGCTGGTCGCCACCGAAATGACCCGCTGCATCCAGTGCACCCGCTGCGTCCGCTTCACCGCCGACGTTGCCGGTACCTACGAACTGGGTGGCATGTACCGCGGTGAAAACCTGCAGATCGGCACCTACGACGGCAAGCCGCTGACCACCGAGCTGTCCGGCAACGTCGTCGACGTCTGCCCGGTCGGTGCGCTGACCAACAAGGTGTTCCAGTTCCGCGCCCGTCCGTGGGAACTGACCGCGCGCGAGTCGCTGGGTTACCACGACGCGATGGGCTCGAACCTGTTCCTGCACGTGCGCCGCGGCGAAGTGCTGCGCGCCGTGCCGCGCGACAACGAGTCGGTCAACGAATGCTGGCTGTCCGATCGCGACCGCTATTCGCACCAGGGCCTGTACAGCGATGACCGTGCGGTCAAGCCGCTGCGCAAGATCAATGGCGAGTGGAAGGAAGTGAGCTGGGCTGAAGGCCTGGCCGCCGCCAAGGAAATCTTCGCCGCCAACCAGGGCGATGACCTCGGCGTGCTGGTGCACCCGTCGGCCTCGAACGAGGAGGGCGCACTGCTGGCCCGTCTCGCCGCCGGCCTGGGCACCTCGAACATCGACCACCGCATCAACACCCGCGACTTCTCCGACGCCGCCACCGCCGAAGTGTTCGGCCTGCCGCTGGCCGAGATCGAAGGCGCGGACAGCATCGTCGTGCTTGGCAGCAACATCCGCCACGAACTGCCGCTGTTGCATGCCCGCCTGCGCAAGGCGCAGACCACGCGCAATGCGAAGATCCACGCCGTCAATCCGGTGGACTTCGATTTCGCGTTCAAGCTGGCCAGCAAGCAGATCGTCGCCCCGTCGGCCTTCATCGACGCACTGGGCAATGCCGCGCTGCGTGACGCCGTCAAGGGCGCCAACAACGCCGTGCTGATCGTCGGTGGCATCGCCGAAAACCACCCGCAGGCTGCCGCGATCCGCGCTGCCGCGCGTGATTTCGCCGCCGCGACTGGTGCCAAGCTGTGCCGCATCCCGCAGGGCGCCAATGCCGTGGGCCTGACCCGCGCCGGCGTGCTGCCGGCCGGCAAGGACGTCAACGCCATGCTGGCCCAGCCGCGCAAGGCCTATGCCATCTACGGCATCGAGCCGGGCCTGGATTTCGCCGACGCCGCCGCTGCCCGCAAGGCACTGGCCGGTGCCCAGGTGGTGGCTTTCAGCCAGTTCGCCTGTGCCTCCACCCGCGACGTCGCCGACGTGATCCTGCCGATCGGTGCACTGCCGGAAGTGGATGCCACCCTGACCAACCTCGATGGTCGCGAGCAGTCGGCCCGTGCCGGCGGCAAGCTGCCGGGTGAGGCGCGTGAAGGCTGGCGTGTGCTGCGTGCACTGGGCGGCGAACTGTCGCTGGCCGGTTTCGAGTTCACCGACCTGGCCGGCCTGCGCGCCAGCCTGGCGCCGGTCAGCGTCACCGTCTCGTCTTCGGCGGCAACGCCGGTGGCAGGCGAGGGCCTGGAAGTGACCTCGACCGCCGCGATCTACCGCACCGATGCGGTGGTCCGTCGCGCCCAGGCGCTGCAGTCGCATCCGCTCAACAACGCCCCGCGCATCGTGCTCAACGCCGACGACGCTGCCCGCCTGCAGTTGGTGGAAGGGCAGATGGCCAAGGTCGGCACCGATGCCGGTCGTGCCACCTTGCCGGTGGTGGTCGACGCCCGCGTCGCCGCGGGGTCGGTCTGGATTGAATCGGGCCACGGTGCAACCGCACCGCTGGGTGCCGCACGCGTAACGGTGGTGGCTGCATGAACGAATTGCTGTTGAACGCGGTCGACCCGCTGCACCAGTGGCTGCTGTCACTGGGCGACATCGGCGCGCTGCTCTGGATCATCCTGAAGATCCTGGTGATCGCCATGCCGGTGATCATCTCGGTGGCCTTCTACGTGGTCTGGGAGCGCAAGCTGATCGGCTGGATGCACGTGCGTCATGGCCCGATGTATGTCGGCATGGGCATCTTCCAGGCCTTCGCCGACGTCTTCAAACTGCTGTTCAAGGAAATCATCCAGCCGAGCAGCTCGCACAAGGCGATGTTCATTCTTGCGCCGCTGATCACGCTGGGCCCGGCCTTCGCGGCCTGGTCGGTGATTCCCTTCGACGCACAGATCGTGCTGTCCAACGCCAACGCCGGCCTGCTGTATCTGCTGGCGATGACCTCGCTGGGCGTGTACGGCATCATCCTGGCCGGTTGGGCCTCCAACTCGAAGTACGCGTTCCTGGGTGCCATGCGCGCCTCGGCGCAGATGATCAGCTACGAAATCGCGATGGGCTTTGCCCTGGTCGGCGTGATGATCGCCTCGGGCAGCCTCAACCTGAGCAACATCGTGATGGCCCAGGCGGGCAACTCCGGTCTGTTCGACTGGTTCCTGCTGCCGCTGTTCCCGTTGTTCATCGTGTACTGGGTGTCCGGCGTCGCCGAAACCAACCGCGCGCCGTTCGACGTCGTGGAAGGTGAATCGGAAATCGTGGCCGGCCACATGGTCGAATACTCCGGTGGTGCGTTCGCGCTGTTCTTCCTGGCCGAATACGCCAACATGATCCTGATCAGCTTCCTGATCTCGATCTTCTTCCTCGGTGGTTGGCTGAGCCCGTTCCAGGGTTGGTTCGACATCCAGCTCAGCAACCAGGCCATTGCGCCGTGGGTTGAGTGGATCTGGGTGGGCGGTTGGCCGTGGCTGCTGCTGAAGGTCTTCTTCTTCGCCAGCTCCTACATCTGGTTCCGTGCCAGCTTCCCGCGCTTCCGTTACGACCAGATCATGCGTCTGGGCTGGAAGGTCTTCATCCCGCTCACCATCTTCTGGATTGCAGTGACGGCGTTGATGGTGTTTTACGGCGTGATCCAGAAGGGCGTCTAAGCGATGAACCGAATTACTCATTACTTCAAAAGCCTGCTGCTCCTTGAGCTGCTCGGTGGTCTGTGGCTGACCCTGAAGTACGCCTTCAAGCCGAAGTACACGATGATGTACCCGATGGAGAAGTTCCCGCAGTCGCCGCGTTTCCGCGGTCTGCATGCACTTCGCCGCTACCCCAACGGTGAGGAACGCTGCATCGCATGCAAATTGTGCGAAGCGGTGTGCCCGGCGCTGGCGATCACCATCGATTCGGCCAAGCGCGAGGACGGCACCCGCCGTACCACCCGTTACGACATCGATCTGTTCAAGTGCATCTTCTGCGGCTTCTGTGAAGAAAGCTGCCCGGTGGACTCGATCGTCGAGACCCACATTCTCGAGTACCACTTCGAGAACCGTGGCGAGAACATCGTTACCAAGCCGCAGCTGCTGGCCATCGGTGATCGGCTTGAAGCCGAGATCGCCGAGCGTCGCGCCGCCGATGCCGCTTTCCGCTGAGGTCGAATGATGGATTGGGTAAATATCAGTTTCTGGGTCTTCTCCATCGTGGCGGGCATTTCCGCTGCGGCGGTGATCAGCGTGCGCAATCCGGTCTATGCCGTGTTGTGCCTGATCCTGACCTTCTTCTCCGTGGCCTGCATCTGGATCCTGGTCGGGGCCGAGTTCCTCGGTGTCGCGCTGGTGCTGGTCTACGTCGGCGCGGTGATGGTGCTGTTCCTGTTCGTGGTGATGATGCTGGACATCGATCCCTCCAACCTGCGTGAGGGCTGGGTACGTTACCTGCCGCTCGGCCTGGTAGTAGCGGTGACGATGCTGGTGCAGATGCTGGTGCTGATCGGCGTGAAGGGCAGGGCGGTCAATCCGTTCCCGGCCGACAACGCTGCCGCGCTGGCGGCTGACACCTCCAACATCACCTGGCTGGCCCGCAGCCTGTTCACCGAGTACCTGCTGCCGTTCGAGTTCGCCGCCGTCATCCTGACCGTGGCCGTGGTTGCCGCCGTGATGCTGACCCTGCGTCGCCGCACCGGCCTGAAGACCCAGAACCCGTCCGAGCAGACCATGGTCAAGGGCAGCGATCGCCTGCGCATCGTCAAGATGGATGTGGAGAAGCCGGTCGTGCACACCAACATCAAGCCGTCCAGCAACGAGGAGGCGCAGCCATGATCACGCTTGGCCACATTCTGGCGCTGGGTGCGGTGCTGTTCTGCATCAGCCTTGCCGGCATCTTCCTCAACCGCAAGAACATCATCGTGCTGTTGATGTCCATCGAGTTGATGCTGCTGTCGGTCAACATCAATTTCGTCGGGTTCTCGCGTGAGATGGGTGATACGGCCGGACAGCTGTTCGTCTTCTTCATCCTGACCGTGGCCGCGGCCGAGGCCGCCATCGGCCTCGCGATCCTGGTAACCCTGTTCCGTACTCGCCGCACCATCAATGTCGGCGAAGTCGATTCGCTGAAGGGCTGATCCGTAGATGGAAATCACTCTCTCCAAGAGTCTGTTGATCGCAGTGGTGCTCGCACCGCTGTTCGGCAGCATCATCGCCGGCCTGTTCGGTCGTCAGGTCGGTCGCGCTGGCGCGCAGGCGGTCACCATCCTCGGCGTGGCGGTCAGCTGCGTGCTGTCCAGCTACGTGCTGTACATGCTGCTGTGGGGCGGCGCCCAGCCGTTCAACCAGAACCTCTATACGTTCTTCGAAGTGGGCCAGTACTCGGCGCACGTCGGCTTCATGGTCGACAAGCTCACCGCGATGATGATGGTCGTGGTGACCTTCGTGTCCTTCCTGGTGCACGTGTACACCATCGGCTACATGCAGGATGACCCGGGCTACCAGCGGTTCTTCAGCTACATCTCGCTGTTCACCTTCTCGATGCTCACCCTGGTGATGAGCAACAACTTCCTGCAGCTGTTCTTCGGCTGGGAAGCGGTGGGTCTGGTCTCGTACCTGCTGATCGGCTTCTGGTTCAAGCGGCCGACCGCCATCTTCGCCAACATGAAGGCCTTCCTGGTCAACCGTGTCGGTGACTTCGGCTTCATCCTCGGCATCGCCGGCGTGCTGTGGGTGTTCGGCACCCTGGATTACGCCACCGTGTTCGCCAATGCCCAGGTGCTGGGCCACCCGGATGCGCTGATCCAGATCTGGTCGGGCACGATCAATCTGTTCGGCACCTCCATCCCGGTGATGAGCGAGCCGGTGATCTGGTCGGTTGCCACGGTGATCTGCATCTGCCTGTTCATCGGTGCGATGGGCAAGTCGGCCCAGGTGCCGCTGCACGTCTGGCTGCCGGACTCGATGGAAGGCCCGACCCCGATCTCGGCGCTGATCCACGCCGCGACCATGGTCACCGCGGGCATCTTCATGGTCACCCGCATGTCGCCGCTGTTCGAGCTGTCGCAGACCGCACTGAACTTCGTGCTGTTCATCGGTGCCACCACCGCGTTCTTCACCGGCCTGATCGGCATCGTGCAGAACGACATCAAGCGCGTCGTCGCGTACTCCACGCTGTCCCAGCTGGGTTACATGACCGTCGCCCTGGGTGTGTCGGCCTACTCGGCGGCCGTGTTCCACCTGATGACCCACGCCTTCTTCAAGGCGCTGCTGTTCCTCGGCGCGGGCTCGGTGATCATCGCCATGCACCACGAGCAGGACATGCGCAAGATGGGCGGCCTGCGCAAGTACATGCCGATCACCTTCGTCACCATGTGGATCGGTACGCTGGCCCTGGTTGGTACGCCGTTCTTCTCCGGCTTCTACTCCAAGGACACCATCATCGAGGCCGCGCAGCACCACGCGCATGTGTCCTCGAGCTGGGTGGCAACCTACGGGTACTGGGCGGTGCTGGGTGGCGTGGTCGTGACCAGCTTCTACAGCTTCCGTCTGCTGTTCCTGACCTTCCATGGCAAGGAACGCTTCCGCGATGCGCATGACGCCCATGGCGACGGCCATGACGATCACCACGCCGCTGACGCGCATGCAGCCGATGCCCACCATGGCGACGCGCATCATGACGATCATGGCCACGGCCATGGCGCCCATGAGCCGCACGAAACCCCGTGGGTGGTGACGCTGCCGCTGATCCTGCTGGCGATCCCCTCGATGGTCATCGGTTTCTTCAGCATCGGTCCGATGCTGTACGGCACCGACTGGGCCGGCCACCATGCCGACGCCGCCATCCCGGGCCAGGTGCATTCGTTCTTCACCGGCATCGTTGATTTCTACGACCCGGCGCGCAACACCATCGGTGCGCTGGCCGAAGAGTTCCACGGCCCGGTGGCCTTCGCTATCCACGGCATGATGGCCCCGGCCTTCATCCTGACGGTGGTCGGCTTCCTGCTGGCGGCGCTGTTCTACCTGTGGAAGCCGGAACTGGCCGGCAAGGCCCGCAAGACCTTCGCGCCGATCGTGTCGGTGCTGGAGAACAAGTACGGCTTCGACAAGCTCTGGATCGGCGGTTTCGCCGGCGGCGGTATCAAGCTCGGCAAGGTTTCGCGCGCGATCGACACGAATGTGGTCGATGGTGTGGTGGTCAACGGTTCGGCGCGCCTGATCGATCTGGCGGCCAACCTGCTGCGTCGCACCCAATCCGGTTTCCTCTATCACTACGCCTTCGCGATGATCATCGGCCTGATTGCCCTTCTGGGCGTCCTGATGCATTACCTGCGTTGATGACCTGTACGGAATAAGAAGACGTGTCGAACTGGCCCCTACTTAGTGTTCTCATCTGGCTGCCGATCATCGGCGGTGCCTTGATCCTTGCTATCCGTGATGCCCAAACCGCCCGCTGGGCGTCCCTGGGCGTCGCGGTGCTGACCTTCGTGGCCAGCCTGTCGCTGCTCAGCGGCTATGACACGGGAATCGACGCGCTGCAGTTCGTCGAGACCCGCGCCTGGATTCCCGCCTACGACATCGGCTACAACCTCGGCGTCGACGGCATCGCGATCGCGCTGATCCTGCTGACCACGCTGGTCTCGGTGCTGGCCCTGATCGGTGCCTGGAGCGCGATCGACAAGCGCGTGAACCAGTACGTGGCCGCCTTCCTGATCCTGGAAGGTGTCACCGTCGGTATCTTCTCGGCGACGGACGCGATGCTGTTCTACGTGTTCTTCGAAGCGATGTTGATCCCGATGTTCCTGATCATCGGTGTCTGGGGTGGCCCGCGCCGCATCTACGCCGCGCTGAAGTTCTTCCTGTACACCTTCCTCGGCTCGGTGCTGATGCTGGTGGCGCTGATCTATCTGTACCTGAAGGGCGGCAGCTTCCAGCTGGCCGACCTGTATCAGCTGCAGCTGTCGGGTAAGGAACAGACCTGGATCTTCTTCGCGTTCCTGATCGCCTTTGCGGTCAAGGTGCCGATGTTCCCGGTCCACACCTGGCTGCCGGACGCCCACGTGGAAGCGCCGACCGCCGGTTCGGTGATCCTGGCCGCCATCGCCCTGAAGATCGGTGGCTACGGCTTCCTGCGCTTCAACCTGCCGATCGTGCCGGACGCCTCGCATGAATGGGCTTGGCTGGTGATCGCGCTGTCGCTCATTGCGGTGATCTACGTCGGCCTGGTCGCCCTGGTGCAGGACGACATGAAGAAGCTGATCGCCTATTCGTCGATCGCACACATGGGCTTCGTCACCCTGGGCACCTTCATCGCCCTGTGGCTGGTGCGTGACGCCGGTAACCCGGACGCAGCCCGCCTGGGCCTGCAGGGTGCGATGGTGCAGATGGTCTCGCACGGCTTCGTGTCCGGCGCGATGTTCTCCTGCGTCGGTGTGCTGTACGACCGCATGCACAGCCGCCGCATCGCCGATTACGGCGGCGTGGTCAACGTGATGCCCTGGTTCGCCACCTTCGCCATGCTGTTCTTCATGGCCAATGCCGGCCTGCCGGGTACCAGCGGTTTCGTCGGTGAATTCATGATCATCATGGCCAGCTTCCAGCGCAATCCGTGGCTGGCACTCGGCGCGGCGAGCACTCTGGTGATCACCGCGGCGTATACGCTGTGGCTGTACAAGCGCGTGTTCTTCGGTGAAGTGGCCAACGCCCATGTCGCCGAACTGAAGGACATCAACGGTCGCGAGTGGCTGGTGTTGGGTGTATTCGCCGTGGGCACCCTTGCCCTGGGCCTGTACCCCAAGCCGCTGACCGACCTGATGGAGCCCTCGATCGCGAAGCTGGCGATGCAGATCGCATCCAGCAAGCTGCTGTAATCGGGCCGTCGAGAGTATTGATTCCAGGATTTGATGATGACCACCTCGCCGCTGTTGCCACTGACCGCCGCTGACCTCCCGCCGCTCGCTCCCGAGCTGGTGCTGGTTGGCAGTGCGTTCGCCCTGTTGATGCTTGATCTTTTCATCAGTGAGAAGAACAAGATCTGGACCCACCTGTTCTCGATCGCTGCGCTGGCGGTCGTGTTCTTCATGCTCGCCACCGGAGTGGGCGGGCAGGGCGAGGTCTTCCACGGCATGTTCGTCCGCGACAACGCGGCCGACGTGATGAAGACCGTGATCGTGCTGTGCAGCGGCCTGACCCTGATCTACGGCTGGAGCTACCTGCGCGAGCGCAAGCTCTACCAGGGCGAGATCCCGGTGCTGATCCTGTTCGCCACCGCGGGCATGATGATCCTGGTCTCGGCCGGCAGCCTGCTGATGGTCTATCTCGGCCTGGAACTGCTGGCGCTGTGCTCCTACGCCCTGGTCGCCAGCAACCGTGAAAACGGCCTGGCCTCGGAAGCGGCGATGAAGTACATCGTGCTCGGCTCGCTGGCCTCGGGTCTGCTGCTGTACGGCATGTCGCTGATCTACGGCGCCACCGGTTCGCTGCACCTGGATGCCATCAACGCGGCCATTCCGCATACCGAAGAGAAGATGCTGCTGCTGACCGGCGCGGTGTTCATGATCGCCGGTGTGGCCTTCAAGCTGGGTGCCGCCCCGTTCCATATGTGGCTGCCCGACGTCTACCAGGGTGCCCCGGCACCTGTCGCGCTGTTCATCAGCTCGGCCCCGAAGCTGGCGGCGTTCGGCATGGCCTACCGCCTGCTGGAAATGGGCGTGGGTCCGCTGGCCGACGAATGGAAGTACCTGATCGGTGGTCTGGCCGCACTGTCGCTGGTGATCGGCAACCTGATGGCGATCGCGCAGACCAACCTCAAGCGCATGCTGGCGTTCTCGACCGTTTCGCACATCGGCTTCCTGCTGATGGGCATGGCCGGTGGTGGCGAGCGGGGGTACTCGGCGGCGCTGTTCTACGCCCTGAGCTACGCGATCATGTCCACGGCTGCGTTCGGCGCGATCATCGCCTTGTCGCGTAATGGCTTCGAAGCCGAGAAGATCGAAGACTTCAAGGGCCTCAATGCCCGCAACCCGTGGATGGCCGGCCTGGTGCTGTGCATCATGGCGTCGCTGGCAGGCATCCCGCCGTTCCTGGGCTTCTGGACCAAGCTGGCCGTCCTCGGCGCGGCGATCCAGGGCGACATGCTGTGGCTGGCCATGGTCGGCGTGATCTGCGCCGTGATCGGCTGCTTCTACTACCTGCGCGTGATCAAGGTCATGTACTTCGATGAGCCGGTGGGTGAGCCGCTGCCGGCCAACAACGATCGCGTCCTGGGCGTGGTGCTGGGCGTGAATGCCCTGGCGCTGCTGGCCCTGGGCGTGGCCTGGAACCCGATCATGGTGTGGTGCCAGCAGGCATTTGCACATATTTCGTAAAAAACGATACAAACGTGCGCAACTCGTGTAATATTCATCTCCTGAGTTGTTGATGCAGCGGTTTCGCCAGAACATCGTTGCTAGGAAGTCCCCCGGGTCTTCCGCACTCATCCGCTTCTGCTGCGGGGTGGAGCAGTCTGGCAGCTCGTCGGGC
>NZ_JBHFHW010000010.1:254142-263144 GCF_057333975.1 Stenotrophomonas sp. AGC87 | reverse complement strand
CGGGACGTGTCCTCGCCCCGCCCCGAGGCCATCGCCGCGCCCGCACCGCCAGCACCGCCCGCCCCGGCACCGGTGCAGGCCCCGGCGCCAATGAGGTCGGCCCCGGCACCGGAGGCGGCATCGGCGTATGCCATGGACACAAGCGAACCGGCGCTGGACAGCGTCGTGGTGACCGGTTCGACGATCGAGCGCTCTGCGCCGCATAACGCATTCAAAAGCGCAGCGCCAGCCAAACCGGCGCCCAGCGCTCCCGGCGTGATGCGCCGCGCCGCCGCGCCGATGGCGGCACCCGCCTCGGCAGACGACGCCGTGCGCGCGTTGCAGCAGGCGGTCGCTGCCGATGCCAGCCTGCCGCGCAAGCAATGGCTCAAGCGCATCCGCGAGCGACGCGATGCCGGCGATGTGGATACCGCACGCGCCAGCCTGGAGCGCTACCTGCAGCAATACCCGGAAGTGCGCATCCCGCGCGACCTTCGCCAGCTGCTCGAGAACTGACGCGGCGCGTACGGTGATCAGGCATCCCCACTAGAATGGTGGGAATGCCCGATACGCTCGCCACCCCCGTCAGCCACAGCCTGGAGATCAAGCACAGCCGCTTCATCGCCCATGCCGCGCCGATCCAGCACGCGACCGCTGCGTTGCAGTTCCTGCAGCAGGTGGCCGTGGCGGATGCCACCCACAACTGCTGGGCTTACCGCTACGGCAACGACTACCGCTCCAGCGACGATGGCGAGCCGTCCGGCACCGCCGGGCGCCCGATCCTGGCCGCCATTGATGGCCAAGGCTTCGATCGGGTGATGGTGGTGGTGACACGCTGGTACGGCGGAATCAAGCTCGGTGCCGGCGGCTTGGTCCGCGCCTATGGCGGCACCGCCGCCGAGTGCCTGCGGGTGGCACCGCGGCTGCCGCTGATCGCCATGGCCGAGCTGGAGGTGCAGGCCGGCTTCGAGGATCTGGGCCCGCTGCATGCCGCGCTGGGCGCCCATCTGGCGGAAAAGGTAGACGAAGCATTCACCGCCGACGGCGTGAACCTGCACCTGCGCTTGCCGGCCGATCAGGTCGAGCCGTTGAAAAACCGCCTCCGCGACGCCACTCGTGATCGTGTCCGTATTGAATCCCGCATCGAACCAGGCCCATCGAATGACTGACGCACCCGTTCCGAACGACACGCCGATGCGCCGATTGGGCAGCTTGAACACCTTGTGGCCGTTCGTGCGCCGGCACGTCGGTCTGTTCAGTGCCTGGCTGGTGGCCTTGGCGGTGTCCTCGGTGGCCACCCTGAGCCTGCCGGTCGCAGTGCGCCAGATGATCGACCACGGCTTCACCAGTGGCGGCCAGATCAACAAGGCCTTCGCCCTGCTGTTCCTGGTCGCGGTGGTGCTGGCCCTGGCCACCGCCGCGCGCTTCTTCTTCGTCTCGCTGCTGGGCGAAAAGGTGGTCGCCGATCTGCGCAGCCGCCTCTACGCCCATCTGATCACGCTGGGTGCCGGCTTCCACGACCGCAGCCGCAGCGGCGAGCTGGTCTCGCGCCTGACCGCCGACAGCGAACTGCTGCGCAGCGTGATCGGCTCGACCATGTCGGTGGCCCTGCGCAGCAGCGTGACCGTGGTCGGCAGCCTGGTGATGCTGTTCGTGACCAGCCCGCACCTGGCGGCGTGGTCGCTGGTCGGCATTCCGCTGGCGGTATTGCCGATCATCATCGGCGCCCGCCGCCTGCGCAACATCGCGCGCGCCAGCCAGGACCGCATCGCCGATGCCAACAGCCTGGCCTCGGAAACACTGGGCGCGGTACGTACCGTGCAGGCCCATGCGCGTGAGCCGTATGAACGCGGCCGCTTCAATGCGGCGCTGGGCGATGCGATCGGTGCCGCGCGCCGCCGCATCCGCGCCCAGTCGATCGTCACCGCCAGCGCCATCGTGCTGGTGTTCGGCGCCATCGTCGGCGTGCTGTGGCTGGGCGCGCACGAGGTGATCGACGGCAACATGAGTGCCGGTACGCTGGGCCAGTTCGTGCTGTATGCGCTGATCGGTGGCGGCTCGGTCGGCGCGCTGGCCGAGGTCTGGAACGAACTGCAGCGGGCGTCGGGCGGCATGGGCCGCATCGCCGAGCTGCTGCAGGAAGACGTGGAGATCACCGCCCCGGCCCATCCCACCCCGTTGCCGCAGCCACTGCGCGGCGAGATCCGTTTCGAGGATGTGGTGTTCCACTACCCGCAGCGCCCGGATACCGCCGCGCTGGATCATGTGGACCTGCACGTGCGGCCGGGTGAAACGGTCGCGCTGGTCGGCCCGTCCGGCGCCGGCAAGAGCACCATCCTGTCGATGCTGCTGCGCTTCCATGATCCTGCGGCCGGCCGCATCCTGGTCGATGGCGTGGACCTGCGCGAGGTGGATCCGGCGCAGCTGCGCGAACAGCTGGCGCTGGTGCCGCAGCAGCCGACCCTGTTCGCCAGCAGTGCGTTCGAGAACATCCGCTATGGCCGCCTGGAGGCGACCGATGAGGAGGTGCAGCGCGCGGCCGAAGCCGCCGAGGCCGATGAATTCCTGCAGGCCCTGCCCGAAGGCTATGCCAGCGAGCTGGGCGAGCGTGGTGCGCGCCTGTCGGGCGGCCAGCAGCAGCGCATCGCCATCGCCCGCGCCCTGCTCAAGAACGCGCCGATCCTGCTGCTCGATGAAGCCACCAGTGCACTGGATGCACAAAGCGAGCGCGCGGTGCAGCAGGCGCTGGAGCGGTTGATGGCCGGCCGCACCACGCTGGTGATCGCGCACCGCTTGGCCACCGTGCTCAAGGCCGACCGCATCGTTGTGATGGACCACGGCCGCATCGTCGCCCAGGGCACGCATGCCGAGCTGCTGGCCGAAGGCGGTCTCTACGCCGAACTGGCGCGCCTGCAATTCATCGATTGATGACGGGCCGGTAACACCGGCCATCGCATCCTGCAGCCCTCACTGGATGCGCTGCAGGAGGTGTTTCATGTCGTTCCGACAGTTCCCCGCCACCGACGCCAATGGCGACGATTACGTCATCATCGAGTTCAAGGATGAGCAGGCTGATGCCAGTGCAGGCACCGGCCAGAGTGCGCGCTATGAGCTGGCCGATGGCCGCCATCTGATTCGCGACGGCCGCGAGTTCCGCACGGCAGGCGGCGAGCTGACCCTCGTCACCTGAGGCGTTGAAAAAAAGTTACGCGGATGTTGGTCAATTTTTGACCAAGCATCTTGACAGCCTTTTACCTCAAGGCGCGTACGCACTTATCCACATGTTTGTGCGCAGATCATCCACACCCCCTGTGGATGAATGCTGCAGCGCACCGTGTCAGCGCACCAGCACGCGGCCGATACCGGAGGCATCGATCTCGATGGCCGCCGCCTGCAGCGCGAGAGCATCGCTGCCTGCCACGAAGCCCACCCGGAAGTGCACCTCACCGGCCGGCGTACGCGAGGAATGGATCGAGGCCAGGCTGACCCGGTGCCGCTCGAACACGTGCAGCAACTCGCGCAACGAGCCGGGCCGGTCCTCGGGCAGGTGCACACTGATCGCGTTGCGTTCGGTGAGATCGGCCAGCAGGTAGCCGACCCGCTCGAAGGTGTAATTGCCGTCAGCCAGCACCTCCGCCCCGAGGCTGTCACGGTTGTCCAGCAGCAACTGCTGGCGGAACGCCGCGCGCGCGGCGTCATCGCCCTGCTCCAGCTGCGATCGCAACTGCTGCAACTGGGCCAGCAGGCGATCCAGCATCGGTGCCACGTGCGGGTTGCCGAACTGGATGTCTTCGTAGATCGCCGGATTCAGCGAGAGGATGCGCGCCATGATCGCGGTATCCAGCTCGAACGAGGCCGAGCGATACGGCATCAAGGCCGGCAAGGCACCCAGGAGCGGCGCGTATTCGCGCAGCACACCGGCCTGGGCCAGATGCGTGGCATGCACCATCGCCTGCACCAGCGCCATGACCTGGTCGTGATGCTCGGGCGTGGCGCGTACGCACTCCGCTTCCAGTGCCTCGCACAGCTGCTGCACGAACGGCTGCCACCGCGACAGGCGCGCCTCGCAGACTACCATCACCCTGCCCTTCAGCGTCGGCGCCTTGGGCGGGGCCGTCATCGGATGCAGGCCCACCACCTCGGCCTGTGAGGCAAGCATCGCCTCGACCGGCGCCGATTTCACCGAGGTGACATCCAGCCACAGGCGACCGGCTTCACGACCGGCCGAGCGGGCCACGTAGTCGGCGATCAGCGCGGGCGTGTGCCGGATCGGTGCCGAGAAGATCAGCACCTGTGCGCGCTCGAGCAGCGTCTCCGGGCTGTCCGACTGCGCATCGGCTGGATCGTGGCCGATCACCTCCAGCCCAAGGCGTTGTTCCAGGAACCGGCGCAGCCAGCGCCCGTAGGCACCGTCGCTGCCGACGATGCCCACCACCGGTGTCAGACTCACGCCAGGCGCTCGGCGACGAAACGATCCGGCAGCGCCAACGCTGCCGGCGCCGCGGCCAGTACATCGAACTCTTCGTGGCCGTTGGCCAACGTGGTCTCCAGCGCGACATGCACGCCGGCGATGGCACGCGAGATCGCCTGTTCGAAGGTTTCCCCCCGCAGCAGGAAGGCGACCAGCAGCGACATCAGCACATCGCCCGTGCCCGCCACGTCCACCGGCAGGTGCGGCGAGGACCAGCGCCAGATCGCGTCGCGGCTGACCGCCAGCGTGACCAGCTGGCCCGGATCGCCACCGACGCTGTGCGCCAGCACCCACTCCGGCCCACGCGCCAGCAGCGCCTGCGAGGCGGCGATCGCATCGTCCTGGGCCAGGCTCGGCATGCCGGTCAGGCGGCCGAGTTCAAAGGCATTCGGCGTGACCAGCCACGCATGCGGCAGCAGACGTTCGGCGAAGACTTTTTCCAGGCCCGGCTCGACATAAGGGCCGGTGTGGGTGTCGCCGATGACCGGGTCCAGGCAGTAGCGCAGCTGCGGCGAGGACGGCAGTACCGCATCGAGCCAGTCGGCGAAGGCCGCACCGTTGCCGACGCTGCCGAAGTAGCCGGAGACCAGCATCTTCGCCCGCTGCGGCAGGCCGCGCTCACCGGCGCCGAGCAGCAGATCGGCGAACCAGTCCGAGGGCAGCACGCGGCCGCGCGTGGTCTCATAAAACGGCGCGTTGCTGAGCAGCGTGGTGGGAATTTCGGCCACGCGCACGCCGAGCGCGCGCAGCGGCGGCACGGCGGCACTGTTGCCGGCATAGCCGTACACCAGCTGGGACTGGACCGAGATGACGTCGACCGGCGACGGACCGTCCGGGCGCTGGCGGCGGCCGTGGACCAAGTGGCTTTCGAGGGATTCGTTCATGCCGACATTTTACGCCCGGTGCCACCCGGTAGAGCCACCCCATGGGTGGCTGTCGATCCACGGTAGGGCCACCCCATGGGTGGCTGTCGATCCACGGTAGAGCCACCCCATGGGTGGCTGTCGGTCCACGGTAGAGCCACCCCATGGGTGGCTGTCGATCCACCGAGCACCCCGCGCAGCCACCCATGGGGTGGCTCTACACCGCCGTCCGCGCGCACAAAAAAGCCCCCTGTCGCCAGGGGGCCTTCGATAGTTCACAGGAACCCGTGACGCTTACGACGTCATCCGATCCCAGAAGCCCTTCACGCCATCGATGAAGGTCGCCGACTTCGGCGAATGCTTGCGCGCTTCCTCACCGGTGAAGGTGGTTTCGAACTGTTCCAGCAGCTTGCGCTGCTCGGGGGTCAGATTGACCGGGGTCTCCACCACCACGCGGCAGTACAGGTCGCCTTCGCTGCGGCTGCGCACCGAGCGCACGCCCTTGCCACGCATGCGGAACAGCTTGCCGGTCTGGGTCTCGGCCGGGATGCGGATTTCCGCATAGCCGCCGAGGGTCGCCACGCGTACGGTATCGCCCAGCGCGGCCTGCGAGATCCGGATCGGCACTTCGCAGTGCAGGTCGTCGCCATCGCGCTGGAAGATCGCGTGCTCGCGCACCCGCACTTCCACGTACAGATCGCCCGCCGGGGTGCCGGCCGGACCGGCCTCGCCTTCACCGGACAGACGGATGCGGTCGCCGGTGTCGACGCCCGCGGGCACCTTGACCGACAACACTTTGTCTTCCTCGACACGGCCATTGCCGTGACAGGTCTTGCAGGGGTTCTGGATGATCTGGCCACGGCCGTTGCAGTGGTGGCAGGCCTGTTGCATCGCGAAGATGCCGCGCTGGATGCGCACCTGGCCCTGGCCACGGCAGACCGAGCAGGTCTCGACCTTGCCATCTTCCGAGCCGCTGGCGTTGCAGTCATCACACTCGACCAGACTCGGAATCTCGATGCGGCGCTCCACGCCCATCACCGCTTCTTCCAGGTCCAGCTCCATCACGTAGCCGATGTCGGCACCGCGACGGGCCTGGCGCGGACCACCACCACCGGCGCCACCGCCGAAGATGTTGCCGAAGATGTCACCGAAGATATCGCCCATGTCCGGGCCACCCGGACCACCGCCACCGCCGCCCATGCCGTGCTCGAACGCCGCATGGCCGTGGGCATCGTACATCCGGCGCTTGTTGCCGTCGGACAGGGTTTCGTAGGCTTCCTTGCATTCCTTGAAAGCGGCCTCGGCCTCGTTGTCACCGGGATTGCGGTCCGGATGGAACTTCATCGCGCAACGGCGATAGGCCTTCTTCAGTTCTTCATCGCTGGCGGTGCGGGACACGCTCAGCACTTCGTAGTAATCGCGCTTGCTCATAACTTGAATCGGGTTCCGGAAGTCGGGATTCGTCAAAGCGGAAGAGCGGCACCAGGTCCGCTCTTTCGCCGGGCGCCCCGACAGGCCGGGATACGGCTGTCAGGACCAGAAGGGGGATATGACAACGGGACGTTGCCTGCGCAACGTCCCGTGTCGAGTCCGGATCAGGACTTCTTGTCGTCCTTGACTTCGGTGAACTCGGCGTCGACCACATCGTCGTGCGCGCCGCTGTTGCCACCGGCATCCGGGCCCGGTGCCGCGCCGCCCTGCTCGGCCGCCGCGGAGGCCGCGAACAGTGCCTGGCCGGCTTCTTCCAGCACCTTCGACTTGGCTTCGATCTGTGCCTTGTCGTCGCTCTTCATCGCGGTTTCCAGATCGGCCAGGGCCGACTCCACCTTGCCGATCACATCGCCACCGACCTTGCTGCCGTGCTCGGTGATCGCGGTACGGGTACCGTGGATCAGCGCGTCAGCCTGGTTGCGGGCCTGGACCAGCTCATGGAACTTCTTGTCTTCTTCGCGGTTGGCTTCCGCGTCGGCGACCATGCGTGCGATCTCGTCCTCGGACAGACCCGAACCGGCCTTGATCTCGACCTTCTGTTCCTTGTTGGTCTTCTTGTCCTTGGCCGACACGTGCAGGATGCCGTTGGCGTCGATGTCGAAGGACACTTCCACCTGCGGCAGGCCGCGCGGCGACGGCTCGATGCCGGAGAGGTCGAACTTGGCCAGCGACTTGTTGAAGCGGGCCTGCTCGCGCTCACCCTGCAGCACGTGCACGGTCACGGCCGACTGGTTGTCCTCGGCGGTGGAAAACACCTGCGAGGCCTTGGTCGGGATGGTGGTGTTCTTCTCGATGATCTTGGTGAACACGCCACCCAGGGTCTCGATGCCCAGCGACAGCGGGGTCACGTCCAGCAGCAGCACGTCCTTGACGTCGCCGCCCAGCACGCCGCCCTGGATCGCAGCACCCAGTGCCACGGCTTCGTCCGGGTTGACGTCCTTGCGCGGTTCCTTGCCGAAGAACTCGGTCACGGCCTGCTGCACCTTCGGCATGCGGGTCTGACCGCCGACCAGGATCACTTCACCGATGTCGCTCGAACGCAGGCCGGCATCATTCAGCGCGATGCGGCACGGCTCGATCGACTTCTTGATCAGGTCTTCCACCAGCGCTTCCAGCTTGGCGCGGGTCAGCTTGATGTTCAGGTGCTTCGGGCCCGACGCGTCAGCGGTGACGTACGGCAGGTTCACTTCGGTCTGCTGGCTGGTGGACAGCTCGATCTTGGCGCGCTCGGCGGCGTCCTTCAGGCGCTGCAGGGCAAGCGGATCCTTGCGCAGGTCGATGCCCTGGTCCTTGTTGAACTCGTCGACGAGGTATTCGATGACGCGGTTGTCGAAATCTTCGCCGCCCAGGAAGGTGTCACCGTTGGTGGCCAGCACTTCGAACTGCTTCTCACCGTCGACGTTGGCGATCTCGATGATCGAGACGTCGAAGGTGCCGCCGCCCAGATCGTACACAACGATCTTGCGGTCACGGCCGTCACCCTTGTCCAGGCCATAGGCCAGGGCAGCAGCGGTCGGCTCGTTGATGATGCGCTTGACTTCCAGACCGGCGATGCGGCCTGCGTCCTTGGTGGCCTGGCGCTGGCTGTCATTGAAGTAAGCCGGCACGGTGATCACGGCCTCGGTGACGGTCTCACCCAGGAACGCTTCGGCGGTCTTCTTCATCTTCTCCAGCACGCGGGCGGAGATTTCCTGCGGGGCCATCTTCTTGCCGTCGCTGGTCTGGACCCAGGCGTCGCCGTTGTCATGGGCCAGGATGCCGTAGGGCACGTGCGCGATGTCCTTCTGGACTTCAGCGTCGGTGAACTTGCGGCCGATCAGGCGCTTGACAGCGTAGAAGGTGTTCTTCGGGTTGGTCACCGCCTGGCGCTTGGCCGAGGCGCCGACCAGGACTTCGCCGTCCTTGGTGTAGGCGACGATGGAGGGCGTGGTGCGATCGCCTTCCGAATTTTCGATGACGCGGGCCTTGCCGCCGTCCATGATCGCCACACACGAGTTGGTGGTGCCGAGGTCGATACCAATGATCTTGCCCATGAGGGAGACTCCTGAAAGTTCTGGGTACATCCGGCAGCTGCCGGGTTATGAATGGGATGTGTGGGACGCTGCGGACACTTTCAAGCCGTCCATCAAACACAGTGTTCGATGGCGACCCAACGCGTTCAGCGTCCGGCCGAGCCGCCGGGCCTGGCCCGGCGGCCC
>NZ_JBHFHW010000010.1:209752-254074 GCF_057333975.1 Stenotrophomonas sp. AGC87 | reverse complement strand
GGGGCACCGACCCGTGGGTCAGTCGCGGGCCACCACGACCAGCGCCGGCCGCAGCAGGCGGTCGTTGAGCAGGTAGCCCTTCTGGAACACCTGCACCACGCTGCCCGGCGCCGCGCCGGGCGCGTCCACCTGGCTGATGGCCTGGTGGTGGTCCGGGTTGAAGGTCTGGCCGGTCGGGTCGAGCAGGGTCAGGCCATTGTCGGCGGCGACCTTGAGCAGCTGCTTGTAGGTCAGTTCGAGACCTTCGCGCAGCGGGCTCGGCTCGCTGCCGGCGGCATTGAGGCCGGCATCGAGGCTGTCGAACACCGGCAGCAGCTCGCCGAGCAGCTTTTCATTGGCGAAGCGGCGCGCCTGTTCCACGTCGCGGGCAACGCGCTTGCGCTGGTTGTCCAGGTCGGCGCGTTCGCGCAGCGACTCCGAACGCAGCAGGGCCAGCTCGTTGTGCAGGCTGTCCAGCTGCTGCTGCAGGGACGGCTCAGCGCCCGGCTCGCCGGCGGGATTCTGGGATGCGATATCTGACTGATCTTGGTTCATTTCCGGATCCTTGGCGGTGACTCTCCGCCTCCACCCACCCCTATGTGGGCGCGGCTACGGGATTCAAGAGTCCAGGGCTGCTTTATGCGCGATCGCGGGACAATACACCGCCAGCCGGCGAGCCCAGCGCGGCCCCCAGCACCTGGGCGGTGGCTTCCACCAGCGGGATCATGCGGTCGTAGGCCATCCGCTTCGGGCCGATGACCCCCAGCACGCCCAGCACCTGGCCATCGGCCGAGTACGGGGCGGTGACCAGCGAGACGCTCTCCAGCGGCATCACCCCGGTCTCCTCGCCGATGAAGATGCGCACGCCCGGGGCCTGGATGGTGCGCTCGAGCAGCTGCAGGATCTCGCGCTTGCTGGCAAACACATCGAACAGCTCGCGCAGGCGCTCCAGGTCTGAAAGGTCCTGCACGCCCATCAGGCGGGTCTGCCCAGCCAGCACCATGTCATCGGCCGGCGGCACCATCGCCTGCTCGGCCAGCTCGATGCTGTGCGCCAGCAACTGCTCCATTTCCGACTGCGCATCGCGCAGCTCCAGCAGCAGCCGGGCCCGGATATCGGCCAGCGGCCGCCCGGCGCAGTTCGCATTGAGGTAGTTGGCGACCTGCTCCAGCTCGCCGGGGTTGAAGCCGCGGCGTGGCTCGATCACCCGGTTCTGCACCTCGTTGTCGGCGAACACCAGGATCGCCAGCACCCGGCGCGCGTCCAGCGCCACGAAATCGATATGCCGGAACGCGAACTGCTCCCGGCGCGGGGCACTGACCACCCCCACGAAATGGCTCATCGCCGAGAGCAGCTCCGAGGCACTGCCGAGCAGGGCCTGGGTGCCGGTGCCGGTGGCCAGCTCGGTGCGCAGGCGGCTGAGCTCGCCCTCGCCCGGCGGCTGCATCTTGACCAGGCTGTCCACGAACACCCGGTAGCCGTGCGCGGTCGGCACCCGGCCGGCCGAGGTGTGCGGCGAGCTGAGCAGCCCCAGGTCTTCCAGGTCGCCCAGGATGTTGCGGATCGTGGCCGGGCTGACATCCAGGCCGGCATGCCGGGCAAGCGTCTGCGAGCCGACCGGTTCGCCATCCTGGATGTGACGCGCGATCAGCGTCCGCAGCAGATGGCGGGCGCGTGGGGCGAGATGGGACGCGGAAGGATGCATGGAATCAGCCTGTGAGACGCCCACTTAGATAATGGCTGCACGGGGCGTTGGCAAGTCATTGGAGACGCCCCCCGCCCATGCTAGCGTGCGCGGCTTGGAGACGCCCCTCGTGTACAACGTAGACCATGCTTAGACATCTATCGATCAAGGATTTCGCGGTCGTCCGCGCCACCGAGCTGGAATTCGGCGCCGGCATGACCGTGGTCTCAGGTGAAACCGGCGCGGGCAAGTCGCTGATGGTGGACGCGCTGGGCTTTTTGTCCGGGCTGCGCGCCGACAGCGGCGTGGTCCGCCACGGCGCCGCGCGCGCCGAGCTCTCGGCCGAATTCGCGCCATTGGCCGACGCCCCGGCCCGCCAGTGGCTGCGCGACAACGAGCTGGACGACGAAGAACAGTGCCAGTTGCGACGGGTTATCCGCGCCGACGGTGGCTCGCGCGCTTTCATCAACGGCCGCCCGGTGACACTGACCCAGCTGACCGAGCTGGCCAGCATGCTGGTCGAAATCCACGGCCAGCACGAACAGCAGGCCCTGCTCGCGCGCCCCTCGCAGCTCTCGCTGCTGGATGCCTTCGCCCGCAACGACGCCGAGCGCGCCCAGGTCCGCCAGACCGCCGCACGCTGGCAGACGCTGGTGGACGAAGCCGAGGCGCTGTCGCGCCAGGGCGACGTGAGCGACCGGATCGGCTACCTGGAGCACCAGCTCAGCGAGCTCAAGCGCGAAGACCTGGACCCGGCCTCGATCGCCACCCTGGGCAGCAGCCACCGCCGCCAGGCCCATGCCAGCGCGCTGATCGGCGCCTGCGACGTGGCCGTCAGCCGCCTCAATGGCGATGATGAGGTCTCGGTGCTGCAGCTGCTGCAGCAGACCCGCCATGACCTGGCCCGCGTGGCCGAACACGACAGCCGGCTCGGCGAGGTCGATGCCCTGCTCGACAGCGCCGCCATCCAGCTGGACGAAGCGCTGTCGTTGCTCGACCGCGTCCATGACGATCTGGATGCCGACCCGGAGCAGTTCGAGGATATCGAGCGCCGTCTCGGCCGCCTGCACGACCTCGCCCGTAAGCACCGCGTACCGATGGAAGCACTCGGCGAGCACCGCGACGCCATGGAGGCCGAAGTCGAGCAGCTGCGCGGTGCCGACGAGCGCCTGCAGGCCCTGGCCGGCGAGATCGACCGTACCGCTGGCCAGTGGAAAGCCGTGGCCGAGGTGCTCAGCGCCAGCCGCCGGAAGGCCGCCCAAGCCCTGTCGGACACCACCACCACCCTGATCGGCGAGCTGGGCATGGGCGGCGGTCAGTTCCTGATCGATATCGAGCCGCAGACGGTGGTCAAGCCGGATCCGAACGGCGCCGAGCGGGTCGAGTTCCTGGTCGCCGCCAACGCCGGCCAGCCGCCGCGCGCCCTGCGCAAGGTCGCCTCGGGCGGTGAACTGTCCCGTATCTCGCTGGCGATCGAAGTCGCCGCGCTGGGCCTGGATGCGGTGCCGACCATGGTCTTCGACGAAGTCGATTCGGGCATCGGCGGCGCCGTGGCCGACATCGTCGGGCAGAAGCTGCGCGCCTTGGGCGAGAAGCGTCAGGTGCTGTGCGTCACCCATCTGCCGCAGGTCGCCTCCAAGGGCCACGCCCACTACCGGGTCAGCAAGGCGCCGGTGGACGGCATGACCCAGAGCGCGGTCGAAAAGCTGGATACCAAGGCCCGCGAGGAAGAGCTGGCCCGGATGCTGGGCGGCGTGGAAGTCAGCAAGGAAGCCCGGGCGGCCGCGCGCAAGCTGCTGCAGGTCTGAGCCCCCCGTGATCGGGTAGTGCCGGCCGCTGGCCGGCGCCCCGCCGGAACCGGCGCCCCGCCGGAACCGGCGCCTCATCCTGAAAACGAAAACCCCGGGCATGCCCGGGGTTTTTTGATCGCATCCGGACGGCCAGCGAGCCGTTACCGACGCTTCTTGCGGACGTAGAGCACCAGCGAGTGCTCTTCCAGCTCGTAGCCATGGTCGGCCGCGATCTTGCGCTGCAGCTCCTCGATCTCGTGGCTTTCGAATTCGATGATCTTGCCGCTGTCCACATCGACCATGTGGTCGTGGTGGCCGCCGCGGTCCAGCTCGTAGACGGCCTGGCCGCCTTCGAAGTTGTGCTTCAGCACCAGGCCAGCGGCCTCGAACTGGGTCAGCACCCGGTACACCGTGGCCAGGCCGATCTCATCCCCGTGCTCCAGGAGCTGGCGGTAGATGTCTTCGGCGGTCATGTGGTGGCTGGCATTGCGCTGCTCGAGCAGCGCCAGGATCCGCATACGCGGGTGGGTCACCTTGAGGCCGACTTTGCGCAGGTCGTGGGTTTCCATAGTTCTCCGTTCATTGGCGATTTAGCGCCAGCTGCCTCGGATTGGGTCGCGGCGACACGTCGGGAGTGTATCATCGACTCGATTTCCCCAAACGCCATTCCCCGATGCGCAATCTCCTGCTGGTCGCCGCCGTTGCCCTGTCCACCACGGGCTGCGGCATCATTTACAAGCAACCCATCTATCAGGGCAACCTGATCCGGGAGCAGGCCGTCGGTCAGCTGCAGGTGGGCCAGAGCAAGCAGCAGGTCAACGCCCTGCTTGGCACGCCCTCCATCCCGGACCCGTTCCATGCCCAGCGCTGGGATTACACCGCCAGCCAGCGCGTGAACCGCGTGGGCAAGACGGAAGTGAAGAACTTCACCGTCTACTTCGAGAACGATGCGGTTACCCGCTGGGACGGCGAGTACTTCGCCAGCGACGACGCCCAGCTGGCCCGCAGCACGCTGCGCCAGTTCGGCCGCAACCTGCCCAAGGACAAGAAGAAGCGCGGCCGCTGAGGCCTGACTTCTTCACTCAGCTGCCGGCGCGTGCGCGCCGGCGGCGGTTGTCTTTCGGGTCGGCCAGCAGCGGACGCAGCAGCTCGACCCGGTCGCCCTCGCGCAGCACCTGATCCGGCTTGGCCAGCAGGCCGTGCACGGCCACGGCCGGGCATTGGGCGCTGCCGTCGATGGCGGCCACCGCGATGGCCTCGGCGATCGTGGCGCCTTCGGGCAGCGACAGCACCCGTGACGCGGCCCGATCGGGCCAGGCCAATACCACCTCGACCGTGATCACGGCTCAGTCCTGGGCGTCGGCGACGCGGACGAAATCATTCACCATGCGGTCGGCCAGGCCCTGGAAACCCAGCGCCAGGGCCGGACCGAGCAGGCGTGAGGTCGGTTCGAACTCCAGCGTCAGCGTGACCTTGCAGGCGTCCTCGGCCAGCGCGTGGAACTCCCAGCGCCCGTGCAGGCGCTTGAACGGCCCGTCCTTGAGCTGCATATCAATGCTCTGCGGGCGCTGCAGCGTGTTCTCGGTCATGAACCAGGTCGAGAACGAACCGAAGCCCAGATCCAGGCGCGCGACCAGGCGGTCCGGGCCGGACTCCAGGATCTGCGAGGCCGAACACCAGCGGAAGCGGCGCGGATAGGCGTCAATATCATTGACCAGGTCGAACATGCGGGCAGCCGAATGTTCGACCAGGGCACTACGGCGGATAGTTGGCATGCGATACAGATGTCTGATGAATCGACCGGGCGTGCCCGAATCGGAGACAATAGGGAAATGAGCAAGAACAGCGGCAAGGATAAAGCAAAGGACGCGACGGCCAACAAAACCATCGCGCTCAACAAGCGTGCCCGTCACGAGTACCACATCGAAGATCGCTTCGAAGCCGGCCTGGCCCTGCAGGGCTGGGAAGTGAAGTCGATCCGCGCCGGGCGCGGCAACATCATCGATGCCTACGCCTATGTGCGTGATGGCGAGATCTACCTGATCGGTGCGCAGATCACCCCGTTGATCCAGGCCTCCTCCCACATGGTGGCCAACGACCGTCGCGAGCGGAAGCTGCTTCTGCATCGCAGTGAGATCGACAAGCTGATCGGCAAGGTGCAGCGCGATGGCTACACGATCGTGCCCACCGCGATGTACTGGAGCAAGAACAAGATCAAGCTCGAGATCGCGCTGGCCAAGGGCAAGCAGACCCACGACAAGCGCGATGCCGAGAAGGACCGCGACTGGGCGCGCGAGAAGTCACGCACGATGCGCCGGCACAACCGCGACGCCTGATGGCGCCGGCGTCGCCCGCCCCGGTGATCCAGCCCGCCAGCGCCGAGGACACCCGCGCGGTGTTCGCCGGCCTGCTGGCCTTCAACCAGGCCGCTTGTGGTGATGCGCTGGACGATCACCCGGTCAACCGGGTGATCCACGACGACGCCGGCCAGGTCGTGGCCGGGATCGCCGCCGATGTCTGTGGCGGCTGGCTGATGGTGCATGCGCTCTGGGTCGACGATACCCGCCGTGGCCAAGGACTGGGCCGGGCCCTGCTGGCCGAGGCCGAGCAGCAGGCCCGCGCGCTCGGCGCGCACGCCGTGACGCTGGATACCTTCTCCTGGCAGGCCGAGGGCTTCTATCTCAAGCAGGACTATGAAGTGTTCGGCCGGCTGCAGGATTTTCCGCCTGGTCATCAGCGCCTGTACCTGCGCAAGTCGCTCTGACTCTCCGGGTCAGACCGCGTCGGTGTGCCCGCCCGCGCAATAGGCATCATGCAGCGCCGCCAGCACACCCAGGGCCGGGGAGTCGGCCAACGCATAGAAAATCGCCTGCGCCTCGCGCCGCGTGGTCACCAACGCCATCCCACGCAGGACCGCCAGGTGCTGGGACAGCGCCGACAGGCCCAGTCCACTGAGCGGCTGCAGCTCCCCTACCGACGCCTCGCCCTCCACAAGGCGACACAGCACCCGCAGCCGCGCGGGGTGCGCCAGCGCCTTGAGCAGCGCGGCGGCTTGGTCCGCCTGGGCGGCCATTTCTGCAGCACGGGAGGCTGAAGGCGGGTGTCTGGTCGGATTCGAGTCACGCATGTCTTGCACTTTACCTGAGACAACTCTAATTTAGATTTATCTAAATTACAGGACGCACCCATGTCGCATCCAGACATTTCTACCGCTGCCGTTGATCGCCCATGATGCCGGGCTGGGTGACCGCCCTGGCGGGCGGTGCTTTGATTGGCCTTGCCGCCACCGCCCTGCTCTGGCTCAACGGCCGCATCGCCGGCATCAGCGGCATCACCGCCGGCGCCTTGTTCCCGAAACGTGGCGAGACGGCGTGGCGCTATGCCTTTCTGCTGGGGTTGATCGCGGCCGGTGCACTTGCGCTGCACTGGCTGCCCTCCGCCGCGCCCTCACGCACCGGCTTTCCGCCGGCACTGCTGATCGCAGGCGGCCTGCTGGTGGGCTTCGGCACCCGGCTGGGCGGCGGCTGCACCAGCGGCCATGGCGTGTGCGGGCTGGGCCGGCTGTCGTTGCGCTCGCTGGTCGCCGTGGGGGTGTTCATGACCACCGCGATACTGACCACCTTCATCGTCCGCCATCTCGCGGGGATCGCATGAGCCGACAGATCCTCGTCGCGCTCGCTGCGGGCGCTCTGTTCGGTCTCGGCCTGGCAGTCTCGGGCATGACCGATCCGCTGCGCATCCTCGGTTTCCTGGATGTCACCGGCGCGTTCGACCCGTCCCTGCTGTTCGTGCTCGGCGGCGCCGTCGCCACCACCGCGCTGCTGTTCCGGTTCGTACTGCGCGCGCCGCGGCCGCGCCTGGCCGATCAGTTCCATCTCAGCGACAGCCAACGGATCGACACCCGCCTGCTCGGCGGCGCAGCGTTGTTCGGCATTGGCTGGGGCTTGACGGGCTATTGCCCCGGGCCGGCCCTGGTCGGTTTCGGCTATGGGGCCCACGAAGCCCTGTGGTTCGTGCCGGCGATGCTCGTTGGCATGGCAGTGCACCGGGGGTGGGAACGTCAAGCTCAGCGGGCGTCCTCCACCTGATACGGTCGCATATCCACCGGTGGCGGGTCCACGCCGTGCTTCTGGCGGTACAACGCATTGAGATGCAGATTCAGGTGCAGCGCCTCGGCTTCGGCCAACAGGCGCTGCTCGCTGGTCAGTCGCCCACCCAGCATCATTTCCCGGTGCAGCGCTGCGGTGAGGTCTCCCCGCATTTCCCCCACGCGCGCTATCGCGTAGGCCTCGGGAATCCCTGCCGCATTGGCGCCCGCCTTCCAGGACGACAGCAGGCTCAACGCGAACAGATCGCCTTCCGCGCCCGCGGCCAGCAGACGGCTTTCGGCCGTCGGATCGGCGCCCAGCCGTCGCGCATCGAGCATCGTGGCCGCCACCGCGTCTCCCGCCCGCGCCGCCTGGTCCAGTTCGGCATCGGACGCCTGTTGATAGCGGGTCCACTGCGCGCCATTGGGGAAGCCGTGCTGGTCGAGCCAGCGCCGCTCCTCCGGATGACCACTGCTGAAGGGGTCCTGGGCGATATCCAGGCCCTCCCGTGAGCGGGGGAGCTCGGGGAAGGGATGCGGCGGTCTCGCCGAGGGGGTCGGCGGCGCGTCAACAGCAGGGCTGGCCACCTCGCCGGTCGTTTTCGACGCCTGCCCTGCCCCGCCTGGCGCCTGCGCACCCGCCATCGACAGCCAAACGCTGGCTACCCCGATCATTGCCGCCACCAGCACCGCCACTGCGATCCACACCTGCTTCTTCAACGCGCCGTCCTTGTCTGCCACCCCTCACCCGGGGCCGGATTGTAGTCGCCCGGCGCCCCTCCCCACAGGCCCCTCCTGACGCTGCGGCCCCGGCGGGATAACGATCTTTCCCCGCCAACCCCGCACAGCTGTCAGAATCCCCGCATTGATACGGAAAGGATCCGCGCGTGACTCTTGAAACTACCCCGGCACCCGCACAGGCGGCGGACGAACTGACCACCCTGCGCGCCGACGTGGCGGCGCTGGAGTTCATCTTTGACGAACTCGCCCGCGCCATGGACCCGGCCGCGCTGCTCAAGGTGCTGACCTACCTGATCCGCAACGCCAAGCGCGTCGCCTCGGAAACCCAGAGCTACGACAGCCTGGAGCACCGCCGCCTGGTGGCCCAGGTGGAATCGCTGATGGCCCGGGTTGAACCGCAGGCCAAAAAGCAGGCGATGACCGTGCGTAACGAGCACAACCGCCTGAAGAAGGAAAAGGCCCGCCACAAGGCCGACAGCCGCCGCCAGCTGCAGAAGTAAGGCGCAGACGGCCAAGGTGACTGTTCAGCTGGATTGGAGTAGCATCCACTCCGTCAAGTAGAGCTCCGGTGCTGTTTTCCGGATGAAGTGCGGTTCTTGAAGAAACCGGGGGTGCATTGGTTTCGACGGGGGTTGTGAAGTTACTTGGTGCATGCCGAGGGGGCAGCTTTCCTCGTTAATCCAGCAGCAAACTTTTAGTTGCCAACGACGACAACTACGGTTCGAACGACTTCGCAATCGCTGCCTAAAAACAGCTTTAGCGTTTAGTTCTACAGCCGCCTTAGGCGAACCCCCGAACCTACTTGTGCCCGTGCTCGTAGATGTAGGGTCATTATCACGGAACCGGTTGTGATGGCTGCCTGTCAGTCACGACTTAACTAAAGCAGGCTGGTCCTGGGGTGCGCTTTGCACACCGTGCTGCCACAGGATGAGATTCAACGGTGAGCTAAGCATGTAGTACCGGGGATGGAGTGCCTTCGGACGGCGGTTCAATTCCGCCCACCTCCACCATTAGACGGTCCCACAAGGACCACAGAAAGCCGGAACCTCCCGTCAAACAGGGGGTTCCGGCTTTTTTGTTGTCCGGGGTTGTCCGGCCTGTTCCGTTGCAGCCCATGAGACGGCGGGGGTATATCTAGGGGGTACAAGTCCGCCCTGAAAACCTTGTACCCCCATGCCCCTGCCCGCCACCGCAGCCCGGCTGGCTCTGCGAATGGGTCCGGTAAGAGTGCGCGGGCGTGGAAGGCCGATCACCACCGCTGGATAGGCACATTGGCCGGGGTCATGGGCCCAGCCCAGTTTCCGCCCAGGAATGGATGTGCCGGCCCCTGTCGCCTCATGGCGAGGATCGAGGGCCTGGTCGCACGGTGGTCGATCGGTGTAGGGGTCCCGGAAACGCAGAAGCCCCAGCGCAGGGCCGAGGCTTCAAGTACAATTCTTTACAGTTACAGAACTATGGCAATTGAGTGTGCAACTTGTCAACCCCCAATAGCGGTATCGTCCGGCAACGCGTGACCAGTGTCCCACTGCCCGCAGACAATCCATGCAAGTTGGCGTCCGTCATTGGAATTTGGGCCCCAGAACTGCTGGTACTGCCGCGGCTGTTCCTGACCCCAAGCGTCGAACTCATCACGCCACGTATCCGGGCTGGCGGAGCTGAGAATCAAGAACTTGTTTAGCTCGATTGATTTGATGAACCCGTTCCCGTGTGGGTTCCAGTTCGCGTCTGCGATTCGATTCAACCAGCTGAAATCTGCCATCCCTTACCCCTGTTAAGCGGCGATCCTGCCGCCCTTGAAGTCTACCCCTCGCTGCAGCTCACGGCGGTGCTGCCAAATGGACAGCTCCCCACCGTACTGCTCGGCCACCATCCGGGCTTTGTCCGCCTGGCTGGCAGACACCGTGAACTCGGTGCGCAAGATCAGTGCCCGCAGCGGATATTGCCGGTGCATCGACGCCATCGCGCGATCGACCCAGCGCAGCTCGTCGGGCGTGCCGGTGTCCACCGCGATCTCGGGATTGTCGTGGGGGTGATCAGCGTCGTTGGCCGAACGGATTGGGCTGACGGCCCACATCGGCAGCATGCTCATTCCCTGGACGCCGGACCGGGCGGCCATGAATCGCCTGCGTTCCGCCCCATCCCTGCCCACCAGTTCCCGTACTGCCCGCTCCCGGGTCAAAGGGGCATGGTCCCGGACTTTGCCCAGAACATGCACGCTGCGGTCGGCGCGGCTCAGAGCGAAGCGGTTCACCTGGGCGTGCCCCCAGCGGCGGAGTTGTTCGGTCAGCGGATCGTTACTGCGCATCGCGCAGGCCCTCCAGTAAAGCAGCGTCGAATCGGAACACGGGCAGGCGCCCGTCGGTGCCCCGTTGCCGGAACTAGCAGGCCCAGCACCGGCCATGCAGGCGCAGCTGCAGGCGGTAGCGCTTACGCAGCCGCAGGTTGCTGATCGCCTCGCTGCCGCTCATGCAGCTCGCTTCCCATCCCAGTCGATCATGTCGTGATGGCGGGCAATGACAAGCGCGTCGGCCCGGCCGTCATCCTTTTTTCGCTTCAGTAGCGGCGCCGCCGAAGGGAATCGGCGCAGTGCGAGCTGCCGGGCGGCATCCTTGTCCTGCTTCAGCAGGCCATAGGCGCGCTTCCACACCGCCGGGATGACGCGCGAGGCCGGGATGCCCAGCACCCTAGGGATCGCCTGCAGCTTCCCGGCGCTCTGGCCGAAGCGAAGAGCACTGGTTCCCCCATCAGTCGGCCGCGCACCAACCCTCTCGATGCAGGCCAACACGTAGGCGCCTGGATGTGCAGCTCGCTGCTCGCGGATGCAGACTACCACCGCGCGCGAGTCGATCTCCCCCCAACCGTCAACCTCACCGGCGGGCATGTCGAGAATTCGGCCAGGCTCGCCGTTGGCCAGAGTAGCTACCGCCCCGGTCAGGCCGGGGTCGATACCAGAGTCAAGCGGCTGGTCGCCATAGGGTTCTCTCCAGATATTTTTCGATCAGGTTGTTTTGCAGATCCAGCAGGTAGTCGTCCAGGCCGATGGTGAAGACGTTCCCGAGCCGCTTCTGGCAGGGCTTGCCCCACGGTCAGGTGATGGATCTCACAAGGGATGAAGCCCGAGCCGAGCGCCTGCGCGACGACGCAGCCGATGTCCTTAATGGAATCCATACGTTGCTGTTGGGCGACCGTGGGGTTGCTGGTGGAGCGACAGCGCTTCATGCTTTCACCCCTGACAAGGACTGGATCTCTGCATGGAAGACCCCCTGTACTGCATTTGGATTGTTGAATCGCCATGCCTGAAGCCAGAGGTATGGGCAGCCTGGGCTCAGGCGATCCTCTCAGTAGCTGCCATCCGATTTGCCGCCCGCCTTGCCTTCGAGCAAGAGCGTCGAGCGCGGAAAAGACGACTTGATTCCTTGATGGAACTGTTCATCCTCGCTCTTGATAAGGCTCAGCTTGCCTACGACCGCGCCATTCACCGTCTTGAGGAGCCATTTATAGGAGACACGTTGGGTTTCGCTCGCCTTACATCGGCTTTCAAGGCAGTTCCTTTTCACGATCTTCCTGACAGTAAATTACTCCCACTGATCGACATGGGAGTAAGTGCCTGCGAGGACCTTGACCAGCACTTCGACCAACTCAAAAGCATCAACGGGAAACACTCGATTAGTTCGATCGACACCTTGGCTATAGCCATGGACACGCTGGACAACTGCGTCGAAGAAGCCATGAAGGCCGCAAATGATGCTCTTCCTCCCACTAAGCTGTGGTGGTTCGTCAGACGCACGTGGCGACGACTCAGAAAGGGCAAGTCTCGCCTCCACATGCCCACCTACAACGACACCTTTGACTGAGGTTGGAAAGTTCATGCGGCCCTCCGGTTCTCCCCGGCCGTGTCCCAGAACTTCGCGCGCACGCCATTAAGCATCGCAAAGGTGCGAAGAAGAGCAGTACCGCCGCGCTCGGCGATGGCGTCAATTCCCTGGCGCTGGGCGATGTTCGGGTTTCCGGTTGAGCGTCCGCGCTTCATGCCCCGCGTCCTGACGTTAGAATCGGCGGCACAGGAAGGGAGCACTTATGAAGCAAGGACGTAACGACAGAGATTGGACCGTTGTAGCCATCATGGCATTTGCCGCCGGCGCGTTTCTTGTGTGGGCATTGTTGAGCGGCCATCCACCAAGCAAGATCAAGCCTCCCGGCGACCTGCCGGCTTGGGTCCAGGCGATCGGCAGCATATTGGCGATTGTCGTCGCCATAGTTGTGCCGTGGCGGCTTGCTGTCCAAGCCCGAGCTGACCTCCGTGAGCGAGATTTGCGCGACAGGACCGAGCGGATGGAGGATCGAGGCGCGAGAGCACAGAGCTACGCTTTCGTTATGCTGCCGCAGGTCGATCAGATCCGAGGACAAATCCTTGCTGCGCAACGGCGCTGGATACGAAATCCTTTCGGCGAAGAGGACATCATTGAGCTCCTCACGATCCCTGATGGCATTACCGAGATGCTCCTGCAGATGCACGAGGTATCCCGTGCCGGCAATGAGATTCGATCTGTGATCGTTGCTGTAAACGACCTGAGAAGAGAGGTCTCGTACTTCAGTGACTATTACCGAAACGGCGGCGAGTACCGAGACCATGAGAATGTATTCCAGGAAGAAATGAAGGAACCCGACGATGTTTCGAAGAGCTTTGGGCAAGCATTGGCCAAAGTTGCAAAAGCCCGGATAGCACTCACAGCGATTCTCAGCAGCCGTTGAATGCAGAAGCGCCATTAATGACTTCCGTGTTTTGAATGATGGATTCCACAGCCTCACGCCTCTCTGCGGCCAGGCCACCGAACTCCTCCCGGCGCAGCCAGCCGATCCAGCCGCCGTCGCCGGTATCGCCGTCCCACAGCTCGTTCCAGCGGTCCTCGTCCATGTCGGCAAAGTTCAGCGACTCGGCCTCGGTGCGCGTCAGCTTGCCAACGCCCGGCAGGTCGTACTGGACGGCCTCGTAGCCGATTCCGGACTCTTCCTGCAGCTTCTTCAGCGCGTCGCACTGGGACAGGCCGGTGAACAGCTCGACGTTGTCCGCCAGCCAGCCGGAGAGAACGTGCGCTTTGCGGTAGAACATCGGGTTCCGGTCCTGGCGCACCGTGGCGCGCAGCAGCCGACCGGTGCCGAACTTGCGTTCGCGTAGCGACCGCTGGTCCAGCGGGTGCGCCGGCACCAAGGCGCCGATCAACTCGCCGGTATCGGGATTCACCAGCATCCGCACCTCCAGGTTCACGTCCCGGGTGCGCAGCTTCTTCTTGGCCTTCGCCAAGCCGGTCAGTGCAGTCATGTGCCACCTGCCTGAGGTAGGTGCGCGGCCAGGCCGGCACGCTTCTTGCGCGATGCTGATCCGGAGCCATCATCATTCGCGGCCCGCTGCTTCGACTGCCACCACTCCGGCAGCGTTGCGAACCGGAAGTACTCTGGCTGGAACTGCATTCTGGCCATGCCCGGCGCGCCATCGCGCTGGATCGCCACGATCAGTGCTGCGGTTCGCTCCCAGCGGCTGTCCTTTTGGTAGATCTCGTCACGGTAGATGAAGATCACCGCGTCGGCCTCCTGCTCGATGGAGCCGAAGTCACCCAGGTCCGCGACGATGGGGCGCTTCTCCACGTCGCGGTTGAGCTGTCTCAGCAGCAGCACCACGATGTCCAGCTCGCTGGCCAGCAGCTTCAGTGCACGGGTGGGTGAGTATGCAGACATGATGATCGACGGCGACGTGTGCGTCGGCTGCGGAGTGTGCTTGCCAGGCCAAGGCAAGGGGCGCACGCTACTGCCGCAACTGCCAGCCCACCAATGCTGAGCGCGAAGTCGAGAACATCGCGCGCCATATCGCCGCAGGCGCGCAAGAAGAAGGCGCCCTGCCCCACCTGCGGCCGACGCGTGCGCAACATCGGCATGGCTGACCATCAGCGCGACGCGCATAGCGGTACGCCATGAGCCGCTACCTCAACCGCCGCGTGCCAGCCAGGAATGGTGGCTTCAGCTGGGGCCGCGTCCCGATGGGCGACACCGGCGTGGTCGCCTACCGACTGTTTCGCCGCGACCACCGCGGCGCGTTGCACACCTCGATCCTGCACTTGCACCCGCGCGACCAGCGCCGCGAAGCCACACTGGCACTGCGCCTGCCTGCCACCGCCTGCGCGACCGAGTGGAAGAGATAGACCTGGCCTCAATGGAGGTGGCAGCGTGAAGCGGTCTTGGCAATCAATCTCCAAGCAGACGCTTCGCCTCTTCATCCCCGGCCGGACCAGCGAGTTGGCTCACTCGTCGCAGCGCGAGGCCGGTGTGCTTGCGAAGGACCCCAAGTCGCTTTCGGTAGAGGGCAATGATCTCGTCAGCCTGCTCCTGATCGTAGTCACCCCTCAAGGCTGGCTCCATCTCCATATTGCTGAGCTGCCGCGCGACCCAGATGGCATCGGCTAGAGGGGCGATGTCATCACCCAGCTCGTGGAGGGACGGCCGAAGCTCCTCGATCTCCTGCGGGATATCAGTCGGATCCGTATACGTATCGGACAGATGAAACGGAAGCTCGGAGTCGTCAGCGTGGAGGGCCCGTTCCACCGTTCGATTCCACACAGCAATGGATTTGCGCAACTCGAGCGCCACCCAGCGCGCGCGCGATCTCTGTGCGCGCTTTTCCTTGTACCCCTGGTACAGCGCCAGACCCAACGAAACGACTACAGCGCCAACCGTGCCGATGGCGGACCAAGCCTCCCAGTTCACGTCCATACCGATCCCCTACGCCTGTTGGAGCCGATTCTGCCATGAACTGCATCCACCCCAATGACCGGGTCTACGCGCTGGAGCGAGCCGTCGCCGCAGCTACCGCACAGGGCGAAGACCTCAAGGTGCTGGAAGACCTGCGCGAGATCCTGGCCGAAGGCCCGCGGGACGCTCGCTGATGAGCGCCCTCGTCCTGCAGCCGGCCGAAGGCAAGGCGCCGGGCCGCATGAAGCAGCCGACCAAGGACGTGCTGCGCCACTGACTGGTGCTGGCGGTCGAGCGGAACGAGCAGCTGCAGGGCGAAAACCTGGTGCTGCGCCGGGCCGGCCTGCTGACGCCCGAGGAATGCGAGCCGCTGCTGGCCGAGCTGATCGAAGCGGCCGCCAGCCTGGGCCACCACGAAACGCTGCGCACCAGTAGCGACGAAACCATCGAATTCTGGCGCGCGGAGGTCCAACACCTTCGCGCCGCCCTCAACGGAGAACACCATGGCTGACGGATCCCGCTCGCCTGGAATTCTCATCAAACCGAAGACGCGAGCCCGCTCCATGCTCATTGGCGACCTGTTCTGCGGTGCCGACGGCCTGTCCAACGGCGCGAAGCGCGCCATGCGGCAGCTGGACCTGCCGGTGAAGCTGATCGGCGTGAACCACTGGCCGGTCGGGATCGAGACGAGCCGCCCCAACCGCCGGGAGGATGCCGACCGTATCCACTGCGCCGACCTCGAATCAGCGCTGCCGCTGACGCTGGTGCCCGAGGGCCGACTGGACCTGCTCATCGCCGCGCCGTCCTGCGTGTTCCACAGCCGCGCGCGCGGCGGCCGCCCGGTCCACGACCAGCAGCGCATGGATCCGTGGCACGTGGTGCGGTGATGCACCGAGCTGCGTGTCACCCGCGCGCCACCCGCGCCGACCACGAGGCCAAAGCCCTGAAGGTCGGCGGCGTGGCCGTCTACTCGATCCTGCGCGATTGGGTGAAGGGCCAAGTCACCGCGATCGAGATCGGCATGCTGACGTTCGAGGCTGCCTTCCTGCCGCACATACTGCTGCCCAATGGCCAGACCGTGATCGACCACGTTCAGCAGCAGAAGCTGCTGCCTCAGGAGGTGGACCGTGGCTAAGCCGAATTCGCTAAACGACGGGGGACGCCTTTTTTTGGGCGTTCACCCAAGCTTGTCGGTCCTGACCCGCAGTCAACCGAAGTATCTCGGCAAGCCGTATGCCGCCTTGCGACTCATCTTCCACCTTAAGGTTCAGCCATTTGCAGAGTTCTTTGCGCAGTCCAAGCAAGCTCTCGCATACCTCTTCGTACCAAGCAACATCGCCAGCAAGGTTGTATATAACGCCCGCCTCAGGAACCAGAAGAAAGCTTCGCCGTTGCTCCGCAGCTGCGACACTGGACACAGCCTGAGCAATCGCAGTCCGGACCTTTGGCGGAACAAATTCACTGAATGCAATCAATTCCACCGCGGATCGTGGATTGAGCATCTGAACGCACTTATTGACCTGCTCGTATTCCCAAGAGGTCACAACTTTGTTCGCCGTGGTTGGCACTCGAACAGCTGCCCGGAGATGAAGCTCCTGCACAAGGAGGTCATCGACGGCAACCATACCCAGCAATTTGGCTTGCGCTCTCCGCGAATGGTAGTTCAACGCCACAGGAAGAATGCCCACCAACAACGCGACCACGACAGCGATGAAGGTCGCGACCGCGGAGAGTGCTGCCCAGTCAAGGCGACAGCTCGGTACCCAGGAAATGCAAGGAACCATCACTTCTGCAGCGATCATCGGACCATCTCCATATGGGTGCGGCGGCATTGTGCCATGGAGGTTACCAATGGCTGACGGTCCTCAGATCACCTTCGGCGATGCGCTCAAGCGAGCCGCCCATTACCTTGCCGGTATGTCCGGCGTGGATCTGGCCAAAGCAGGGCCTGAGACCGTTCGCCTATGGCAGGCGCGGGGCCTGGCCCTGCACCACCTTGCCGCCGGCGACATGGCCGAGGCGCTGAAGGTCATGGAGGCTGCCCGACCGGCCGGCCGCCGTTCCCCTACACCTGCGACGAATCAGCCGCGCACCGCGGCGAAGGAGACAAGATGACCAGCAACGCGCAACCGCTCACCCCGCGCCGCCTGCTCCGCAGGAGCGAGGTCCAGGACCGGGGCGGCCTGTCGAAATCGACCCTCTATTCGCGCATTTCGGTCGGATCCTTCCCGAAACCGGTCACCTTGGGGACTCGGTTCGGTGGGTGGAATCCGAGGTCGAGGCGTGGATTTCGGAACGTGTTTCGGAGCGCGATCATACCAACGAAACTGGGGGTACAGCTGGGGGTACAGACCCAACTGCCGGCGCCCCGCCCCTTGCCGCATAAAGCTCAACGGCGGAAGTTAGGTAGAGCCCACCTCCACCAATTAGCCGTTCCGACGGTGCATCAAAGGCTGGAACCCTAAAGAAATCGAAGGTCCCGGCCTTTTTTGTGCCCGTCTTCCGCCAGCAAGGCAGGCGCCCAGCCCCTCACGGCAACGTGAACTTCCGCGCCATCCGCAGCGGCCACACCGAGGTGAACTGCGCACCACCCACCAGCCGGTACGCCGCGGATACGCTGTGCAGCACGCCCATCCCCTCCAGCACATCCTTGGTCTTTCGGAACGTCGGGCGTGGATCCGCCGTGAACATGAAAAGATTGATCTCTTTCGCGCTGACGTCGTAGCCGTCCAGCGTCGCGGCCTTGCCAAGTGCCGTGGTCAGTTCGGCCTCCAGCGTGGCCAGGAAGGCCTCATCATCCAGCGACTTGCGCCAGAACTTGATCACAAGCTGGTAATCCATCAGGCGTTCCCGTCGTTCAAGAAGTGAACCGCCAAGGGTACCCGCATGGCGGACATCACGCTGTCTTCGAGGCGGCCGCGATCGTCTGTGCCAGCCGGTCGGCGATGGCCTGCCGCACCTCCGGCGCCAACCGCGAACGCGATAGCGCTTCAAACACCCACATGCCGTCGGCGGCGAGCTTGGCGATGAACAGGTCCAGCGCAGCCGGATCGCTCAGGTCCTGCGGCGTGGGCGGCGACCAGCGCTCGACCACTGCGGTCCACGGCTGCATGTTCTCGTCGGTGGCGGCTGCATCGAACATCAGCTGCAGTTCGGCCCGGGTGGCCGTCTGCGCGCAGGTGAGTGCGTAGGCCTGGTAGCGCTCGGGGGTCTCTGCCGCGTTGGCAGGTTTGCCCGCGGCCTCGATCATGCTCGCCTCCCACACGCCGGCCAGATGCTGGTGGATGCCCTGCAGCAGCGCATCGCGCGACGGGAAGTGGTACAGCAACCCGCCCCGGGCGATGCCGGATTCGGTGGCGACCGCTTCAAAGGTCAGTGCGGTGATGCCGTCGCGTTCGATCACGCGGACGGCGGCATCCAGGATGTTGGTTCGGTTGCTCGGGCGCATGGCTCAGTGGGCGTGGGAGACGGTGGTGGCCGTGCCGGGGCCATGGCGGCGCAGCAGTACGCCGGTGGTGACGGTGCCGACCAGCAGCACCCCGGCAATCACATACAGTACCCAAACGTAGCTGGCGTCGTAGGCGGCGCTGGCTGCTGCCAGCCACCCGGCGTCGCCGCCCGGTTGTGCGGCCAGTGCAAGCGCCTGCTGGATGCTCTGGCCCGCACCGGCGTCCACGCCGTCCGGCAGCCTCACGGTGGCCGAGTACAGCGCGGCGATCAGGCTGCCCAGCAGGGAGACCGCGAACAGGCTGCCGAACTCATAGGACACTTCCTCCACCGAGGAGGCCATGCCAGCACGGTGCGGGGGCACGTTGCCGATGATCGCGGTGGAGGCGACGGAGATGGTGGCGCCCATGCCCAGCCCGGTCAGTAGCAGGCCGGCGAGGGTCCAGCCGAGGTGGCCGCCGAAGGTGGCCGCGACCAGCACCACACCGGCGGTGCCCACGCCCAGCCCACCGGTGATCAACGGCAACAGCCCGACGCGGTGAAGGAACATGCCGCCAAAAATGGCGCTGGGCAGGCACCCGATCGCCACCACGGACACCAGCAGGCCCGCCTGCAAGGGGGTGTAGTCGGCGACCAGCTGGAAGCGCTGGGTGGTCAGCAGCTGCAGGCCGGCGATGGCGAACATCGCAAACGCCGCAGAGAGCACGCCGGCCAGGAACGGCGCATTGCGGAAGATCGCCACGTCGAGCATGGGATACGGCAGACGACGCTGGCGGCGCAGGAACAGCACCAGCCCCACGACGAAGATCAGCGCCGCACCGGCGGCCAGCACCCCGTTCGGCGGCGCATGCGCGACCTCCTTGATCGCCACCACCAGCCCGGACAAGGCGACCAGGCTGAGCAGCGAGGAGATCAGGTCCCACGGCTTGCCTGCATCGGGCGTGCCGTGCGGCGCGAACAGCACCGCCCCGACCATGGCCAGCAGCACGATCGGCACATTGATCAGGAACACCGCGCCCCACCAGAAGTGCGCCAGCAGCACGCCGCCGACGATCGGGCCGATGGCGCTGCCGATGATGGAGATACAGCCCCACACCGCGATCGCCAGGTTGCGCTCGCGCTCGTCTTCGAAGGTCAGGCTGATGAGCGCCAGGGTGGCGGGCATCATCGCCGCCGCGCCCACGGCCAACAGCGCGCGGGCGGCGATCAGCAGATTGGCATCCGGCGCGAACGCGGCCAGCAGCGAGGCGATGCCAAAAATCACCAGGCCGATCAGGAACATGCGGCGGTGCCCCAGGCGATCGCCGAGCGTACCGGCCCCCAACAGCAGGCCTGCCATCACCAAGGGATAGGCGTTGATGATCCACAGGCCCTGCAGCGGGGTCGCGCCCAGTTCCTTGGTCAAGGTGGGCAAGGCGGTATAGAGCACCGAGTTGTCGAGGGTGATCAGCAACAGGCCGGCGGCAACGGTGAGCAGCAGACTCCAGCGCTGGGTCTTGGTCGGGGTCATGGGGCGTCAAGGGGGGGGCAACGGGATCGTAACTATACAGGACGTCCTGTTTTGTTTGACCCGAGTGCTGCCGACGCGTTCAGCCTGCGGCGGCCCACCGTGTGCGCACTGCGCGCTGGCCGCTGCGCCGGCCCAACTGCGTTTACTTCATTGCAGGGGGCTCACCCGGGCAGGCAGGCGCCTGCCCGGTATGGACTGTGTCGGGGGAACGCTATGGACGGACAGAAAGAGGCTTTTCGGCTCGCGCATGCCGAATTGGCGCAGTGCTGGACAGGCGGGATGTCGGCCGCCGAGCGCTGGGCGGTGTATGACGCGATCCATGATCGGCTGGTCGCACAGTGGCCCAACGAAGCCCATCGCATCGTCGGCATGATGGTGATGTGGGTGACCGAGATCCGCGGCACCTGCCCTGCTCCGTATCGCACGGCAGATGCGGGCCTGAGTGACGGCGCGCTGCTGCGCGCGTGCCGTATCGATTCGTGAGGAGCTACGGCGCCGTCGGCTGGAACGGATCGGCGTGGCCGGCCACTTCCATGTTGATGGCATTGATCAGGGCCGACACGGCGGTCGCCAGGCGGCGGCTGTCCGCGATGGAGCCGAAGAACAGAATCGAGGTGCCGTCCAGTTCGACCCCGGCCAGGCCGAGTTCGCCCTTGAGCGCGGCCACGCGTTCGTCGAACAGCTTCAACCAGTGGGCATCGGGCACAACATCGAGCATGGCCACAATGGCCTCATCCGCGCCGTGATCGACAATGGTCTGCAATGTCGGGACGTCAAAACCCAGCAGGCGCGGCACGCTGCTGTCCGGTACGGGGATGCTCATGCGCGCATGGTAGCCGGTCAGCCGGGCGGGTGCCCGAAGACGTTCAGGAACACGCGAAGTTTTCTCGCTGGCCGCCACACAAACGGCCCGGCCAACCCGGCCGGGCCACGGTGCGTATGGACCCGTCTTAGTTCATCGCACTACGGCGGTAAGCGGCGGCGCATCGACAATCCCTTGATGGGGTCGCGCTCATGCTCGGGACGAAACGCCCTTGCCGGGCGCCACCAAGGACATGCCATGACGCCGCTCCGCTCACTGCTGTTGACCACCCTGCTCGCGCTGACGCCGATGCTCGCCACCGCGGCGGACAAGGTAACTACCACCCCCGTGCACTTCACCAAGGGCGCCAGCAGTGCCACCCTGCGCGGCACGTTGTCCGGCTATGACACCGTTCGGTACACGATCGCCGCACGGGCCGGCCAGACCATGGCGGTGACGATCGACGGCAGCCCGAATGCCAATTTCAATGTGTTCGCCCCCGGCGTGACGCCCGGCCAGGGGGAGGCACTGGGCAGCAACGACGAGAAGCGACGCTGGAGCGGCACGCTGCCGACCACCGGCACCTATGTCGTGCAGGTCTACCAGATGCGTGCCCAGGCGCGTCGCAATGAAAAGGCACCGCACAGCCTGACGGTCGCGATCCGCTGAGCCCTGCCCCGGGTATCCTCGGCGGTGCTGGCTTCCCCCTCGCAAGGACCCCGGGATGGACTTCCTCAAACTGCTGCGGTCGCTGGAAGAGTTCCTCTACGAGCTGTGCACCTGGTTCCTGTTTTTCCCACGCACGCTGTACCGCGTGATCGTATATCCGCGTCGGATGGCCCAGTACGTGGATACCGAGCTGAAGGAAAAGCTGGAGCGCCAGTTCGACGATGCGATCAGCCCGCCGATGTTCCTGATGCTGGCGGTGCTGGTCGCGCACGGGGTGGAGCTGATGCTGCACCAGCAGGTGGTCGGCACCGGGGCGTTGTCGCGCTCGATCTTCGGCAATGAAGAGAGCCTGCTGCTGTACCGCTCGATCACCTTCGCGATCTGGCCCCTGGTGACCACCACGCACCTGTTGCGGCGCAAGCACGTGCCGATGACCCGCGAGTCGCTGCGACGCCCCTTCTTCATGCAGTGCTACCTGACCGCACCGTTCGCGGTGGCGCTGTCCACCAGCATGGTGTTCGTGCGGCTGCCGGGCCAGCTGTCGACCACGCTGGGCATCGCGGTCGGTGTGCTTGCCGCGCTGTGGTATGCGGTGGTCCAGGCCGGGTGGCTGAAGGTCGCGCTGCAACGCTCATGGCTCAACACGATCCTCTCGACCCTGTGGGTACTGGTACTCGGCGCTGCGATCAACATGGCCATCGGAGTGATCCTGCTCTCGAGCTGAGGGCGCCACTGCCGACCAACCGCCATGTCCTGCATATCCTTCCCCTGCCCTTCCATGCGACCCTTTGGGAACGTTTTCATGGAATGGAGGGATTCCACATGCTGTCTCGTTTCCATCGGCCCGCGCTGCTGGCCCTGATGATGTTCGCCGCCCCGCTGGGCAGCGCCTGGGCGCAGGCACCGGATGCGTTGAAGGTGATGTCGTTCAACGTACGCACGCCGGCTGATACCGACCCGGGCAAGCGCTGGGAAGACCGCCGCGATGCGATGGTCACCCTGATCCGTGAGCAGAAGCCCGAGGTGATCGGCACCCAGGAACTGGTCAAAAAACAGGGCGAGTACCTGGTCGCGCACCTGCCCGGCTACACCCTGTTCGGCAGAGATCGCCGCGGCGGCAACGGCGACGAACACATGGGCGTGCTGTACGACAGTTCGCGGCTGAAGGTGCTCGAATCGGGTGACTTCTGGCTGTCCGATACACCGGACGTGCCGGGCAGCATCACCTGGGGCAACCTGTTCCCGCGCATGGTGACCTGGGCGCTGTTCCAGCGTCAGGCCGACGGCCAGCGCTTCTATCTGTTCAACACCCACCTGCCCTATCGTGATGAAGATGAGCCGCGCCGCGTCCTCGGCGCGAAGCTGATCGTCTCGCGGCTGGCCACACTGCCGAAGGACATCCCGGTGGTGGTCACCGGCGATTTCAACAGTGAGCCCGGCAGTGAGACCTACAAGGCATTTACCGCCGCGTTGGGCGATGCTCGAAAACTCGCCGGCAAGGTCGATGGCCCGCGCCTGACCTTCCATGACTTCACCGGCAAGCCGACGGTGGAACTGGACTGGATCCTGGTGCGCGGTTTCAGCGTGGACCGCTTCAGCACGCTGGACCAGAAACCCGGTGGCGTGCTGCCCTCGGATCATTATCCGGTGCAGGCGGAACTGCGGTTCCCCGTGCCAACACCGGCGGGCAAGTAAGCAGACGCGCGATGGGCGGTCAGAGCACCGTCCATCGGCTTCAGCATGGCCGCGCAGCGGCCCTGCGCTTACAGCCCCCGGATCACGGCTGCCTGTCGTCGATCTGCTGCAGCAACCGATACAGGGCCTGATGCTGCTCACGTGCCTGGCAGATCCGCGCGCCGATGGCGATGAACACACCGGTGGCGATCAAGCCTATCTCGAACAAGCCTTCGGTCAGGCAACAGAATCCCATGACCACCGCAACGATCGCCACCACCAACAGCGCGATCACGCCACGGGAAAGCCCCGCGCCGGATCCAGGGCCCGGGTCGTGCAGATGCGCGCGGACAGGGCGCCAGTGATTGGGTTGCATGCGGGCCACTCCAGAAAACGACCCACGCTTTTAGCACCGTGTGCGGATACCGTGCAGAGGCAAAGCCGTCAACCGCGACGCACTGCGCAACGGAAATGACGGCTGTTGCTCATTCTTCCTTCGGGACGGCGCCCTCGCCGTCCCGTGCCCAACGGTACGGTCAGCGCTGCGTGACCGCCACCGGGGTGTTGGCCGCATCCTGCTGCTGGCCCCAACCACCCAAAGCCTTGTAGACACCGACCACGCTGACGTTGACTGTGGATTCGGCCTCGGCAAGCGCGTCATCCGCCGCGAGCTGGGTGCGCTGTGCATCCAACAGGGTCAGGAAGTCTTCCGAGCCCTCGCGGAAGCGGATCTGCGCCAGCTCCTCGGCGCGCCCTGCCGCCTGGGCCTGCTCGGCGACGATCGCCAGGCGGGCCTGCTGCTTGGCGTAACGCGTCAGCGCGTTCTCGGTGTCTTCCAGTGCCAGCAGCACGGCCTTTTCGTACTCGGCCGCGGCACCGTCGGCCTGTGCCTTGCTCGCGCGCAGACGTGCCTTCACTGTGCCGAAATCGAACGCGGCCCAGCTGATCGACGGGGTCACCGACCACGCCTTGTTGCTGCCGTTGACCAGGCCACTGGCATCGCCGGACAGGAAGCCGACGAAACCGCTCAGACTGATCCGCGGGAACAGGTCGGCGGTGGCCACGCCAACGCGCGCGGTCGCCGCCGCCAGCCGACGCTCGGCCACGCGCACATCGGCGCGCTGACGCAGCAGATCGGTGGTGTCACCCAGTGGCAGGGCCTTTGCGTACGGCCGCATCTCGCGCGGCTGCAGCAGGCTGTCCAGTGCATCCGGGCGCTGGCCCAGCAGCACTGCAAGACGGTGACGGGACTGCACTTCGGCCACTTCCAGCAGCGGGATGTCGGCCTCGATCGCCTTCAGCCGCGCGCGGCTGCTCTGCACATCCAGCTCACTGCCGGCACCCAGTTCCCAGCGGGTTTCGGTGAGTTTCTGCGTGTCGCGCAGGTTGACCAGCGTGCGTTTTGCCACCGCGATGCGCTTCTGGGTACCACGCAGTTCGAAGTAGTTGCGGGCCACTTCGGCGGCGACGGTGACCTGTGCATCGGCGAGGTTGTCCTGCTCGGCGCCCAGGTCAGCGCGCGCTGCTTCGGCGGCACGGCGCTGGCGTCCGAACAGATCCAGCTCCCAGCCGGCATCGAAGCCGAGCTGGTAGCTTTCGCTGAAGACACGCTCGCCACCGACGGTGGCATCCGGCTGCTTGCGACGGTCGTAGCTGCCACCACTGGTGACATGCGGCAACTGGTCCAGGCGCTGCTCGACGAACACCGCGCGGGCCTCACGCACGCGCGACATCGCGATGCGCAGGTCCAGGTTGGTGCCCAGTGCTTCATGCACCAGCTGCTCCAGCACCGGGTCGTCGAACTGGGCCCACCAGCTCGCCACCGGCGAGGTGGTGGTGAACACCGGCGCGGCGGCGCCCTGCAGGGTCACCGGCTCGGCCGGCGGCGCCTGGTAGTTGGGGCCGACGCTGACGCAGCCGGCCAGCAGCGCGCTGGTCACGGCCACGGTCAACAGGCGGATCACCATGGCAGCACCTCGCCGAGGTAGGTGAAGCTGCCGTTCGGGCCATCGGCATCGATCAGTGCCATGCCGACGCTGGAACGCGCGCCTTCGCTGATCTCGATCTCACCTTCGCCACCGTTCATGTCGGTTTTGACGTAGCCCGGGTGCACGGTGTTGACCTTGGTGGTGCTCTCGCGCAGCTCATAGGCCAGCTGCACGGTCCAGGCATTCACCGCGCTCTTGGAGGCGTTGTAGGCCGGCACCGCGAAGCCGTAGATCGGCGAGCCCGGCTGGCTGTGCAGGGTCAGCGAGCCCAAGATGCTGGACACGTTGACGATGCGGCCGGCCGGCGAGGCGTTGAGCAGCGGCAGCAAGGCCTGGGTGACGGCGATCACTGCAAACACGTTGGTGTCGAAGGTATCGCGCCAGGTCTGCAGGGTCTGCGCCGAGGGGGCCAGCTTGATGTCATCGAGCAGGATGCCGGCGTTGTTGACCAGGATGTCCAGACGGCCGTGACGCTCGGTCACGGTCTGCACGGCGGCGGCGATGCTGGCGGCATCACCGACGTCGAGCTGGATCGCTTCCACCGGCAGGCCTTCGGCCTGCAGCTTCAGCGCCTCGGCCACGGCGACGTCGCGCTTGCGCCCGGCCAGCAGCGTATGCACGCCGGCCTGGGCCAGCTGACGGACGGTTTCCAAGCCGATGCCGCGGGTGGCACCGGTGACCAGGGCGATCTTTTGGGTAGCGGTATTCATGGGAAAAACCTCGCGGGGGAAGGAATCAGTGGTGGATGGTCGGTTCGCCGTGGGTCACCAGCTGCCCGCCGCCATTACGGCTGACGAACTTGCGCAGGGCCACGTAGAACACCGGGGTCAGGAACAGGCCGAACAGGGTGACGCCCAACATGCCGGCGAACACCGTGATACCGGTCACCGAGCGGACTTCCGCACCGGCGCCATGCGAGATCACCAGCGGGATGGTGCCGGCGATGAACGCGATGGAGGTCATCACGATCGGGCGCAGACGCAGGCGGCACGCTTCCAGTGCAGCCTCCACGATGCCCTTGCCGCCCATTTCCAGTTCTCGGGCGAACTCGACGATCAGGATGGCGTTCTTGCATGCCAGGCCCATCAGCACCACCAGGCCGACCTGCACGAACACGTTGTTGTCACCGCCCGTCATCCATACGCCGAACAACGCAGACAGCAGGGTCATGGGGACAATCAGGATCACCGCCAGCGGCAGCGACCAGCTTTCATACAGCGCAGCCAGCACCAGGAACGCCAGCAGGATCGCTACCGGGAACACGATGAAGGCGGCCTTGCCCTGGGTGGCCTGCTGGTAGCTCAGGTCGGTCCACTCGGTCTGCATGCCCACCGGCAGCACCTGCCCGGCAATCTCGGTCAGCTTGGCCATGGCCTCGGCCGAGGACAGCATGCGCGGATCGGCTTCGCCGGCCAGATCGGCCGCCGGGTAACCGTTGAAGCGCAGCACTGGATCCGGACCGTAGGTTTCCTTCACGGTGACCATCGAGCCGATCGGCACCATCTCGCCACGGTTGTTGCGGGTACGCAGGCGACCGATGTCTTCCACGCTGTCACGGAACTGGCCGTCGGCCTGGGCGATCACCTGCCAGGTACGACCGAACTGGTTGAAGTCATTCACGTACGCCGAGCCCAGGTAGGTCTGCAGCGTGTCGAACAACTCGGTCAGCTCCACGCCCTGGGCCTTGGCCTTGACGCGGTCCACTTCGGCATCCAGCTGCGGCACGTTGGCCTGGTAACTGGTGATGGGGAACGCCATGCCCGGCGTCTGCGCGACCGCACCCTGCATCGTGCTCACCGCGGTCTGCAGTGCACCGTAACCGAGGTTGCCACGGTCCTGGATGAACATCTGGTAGCCGTTGCCGTTACCCAGGCCGAGGATCGGCGGCGGCATCATGGAGAACGCGAAGCCCTCCTGCAGCCCGGCGATCTTGGCATTGATCTCGGCATTGATCTGCGCGGCGGTGCGGCCCTTGCGCTCACTGAACGGCTTGAGCGGAACGAACGCCACGCCGGTGTTGGGCGTGTTGGTGAACTGCAGCGCGTTCAGACCCGGGAACTGGATCGTGTGCGCCACGCCATCGGTGTTGCGCGCGATCTCGGCGACCTTGGCCAGCATGGCGTCGGTACGTGCGATCGAGGAGCCTTCCGGCAGCTTCACACCGGCGATCAGGTACAGCTTGTCCTGGGTCGGGATGAAGCCGGCCGGCACCGCCTTGAACATCAGGCCGGTGGCCAGCAGCAGGCCGGCGTAGACCACGAACACCAGGCCACGACGGCCCAGCAGGCGGCCGACCGAACCGTGGTACTTCTCCGAGCTGGTCTTGAAGAAGCGGTTGAACGGACGGAAGATCCAGCCGAACAGACGATCGATCAGACGGGTCAGGCCATCCTTCGGTGCACCGTGCGGCTTGAGCAGGCGCGCGGCCAGGGCCGGCGACAGGGTCAGCGAGTTGATCGCCGAGATCACGGTCGAGATCGCGATGGTGACGGCGAACTGCTTGTAGAACGCACCGGTCACGCCCGACAGGAACGCCATCGGCACGAACACCGCACACAGCACCAGCGCGATCGCCACGATCGGCCCGGAAACCTCACGCATCGCCTGGTGTGCCGCAGCCAGCGGGGTCAGGCCTTCTTCGATGTTGCGCTCGACGTTCTCCACCACCACGATCGCGTCATCGACCACGATGCCGATCGCCAGCACCAGCCCGAACAGGGTCAGGGTGTTGATCGAGAAGCCCAGCACGTACAGCGCCGCGAACGTACCCACGATCGACACCGGCACGGCGATCAACGGAATGATCGAGGCGCGCCAGGTCTGCAGGAACAGGATCACCACCAGCACCACCAGCGCGATCGCTTCGAGCAGCGTGGAGACCACGGCCTTGACCGAGTCACGCACGAAGATGGTGGTGTCATACACCGCTTCGTACTTCACGCCGGCCGGGAACTGCTTGGTCAGCTCGTCCATCGTGTGGATGACAGAGTCACGGATCTCCAGCGCGTTGGCACCCGGGGCCTGGAAGATACCGATGCCGACCGCGTTCTTGCCGTCCAGCTGCGAGCGCAGCGTGTAGTCGCCGGCGCCCAGTTCCAGGCGGGCGACATCGGACAGGCGCACCACTTCACCGTCGTCACCGGCCTTGAGCACGATGTCGCGGAACTCCTGCTCGCTGCGCAGGCGACCCTGGGCGTTGATCAGGGTCAGGAAGTCGCTGCTCGGCATCGGTTCGGCGCCGAGCTGGCCGGCCGAGACCTGCACGTTCTGCTCGCGCATCGCACGCACCACATCGCTGGCGGTCAGGCCACGGGCGGCGATCTTGTCCGGGTCCAGCCACGCACGCATCGCGTAGTCACCGCCGCCGAACATCTGCGCATCGCCGACGCCCTGCAGGCGTGCCAGCGAATCCTTGACGTGCAGGCGCGCGTAGTTGCGCAGGTACAGCGAGTCGTACTTGCCGTCCGGCGAGGTCAGGTGGACCACCATCAGGAAGGTCGGCGACTGCTTCTGGGTGGAGACACCCTGGCGGCACACGTCCTCGGGCAGGCGCGCCTGCGCCTGGGCGACGCGGTTCTGCACCTTGACCGCGGCTTCGTCCGGGTCGGTGCCCGGGCGGAAGGTCACGGTCATCTGCAGCACGCCGTCGGAGCCGGCGACGGACTTGATGTACATCATGTCCTCCACGCCGTTGATCGCTTCTTCCAGTGGCGTGGCCACGGTTTCAGCAATCACCTTGGGGTTGGCGCCCGGGTACACCGTGCGCACCACCACCGAGGGCGGCACCACTTCGGGGTACTCGCTGATCGGCAGCATGGGAATCGCGATCAGGCCGGCGGCGAAGATCACGATCGACAGCACCGCCGCGAAGATCGGCCTGTCAATGAAAAAACGGGAAAAGTCCATGGGTGGATTCCTGGGGTTTCACCAGCGCCGGCGTGCACGACCCCGGCCGCTGTCGCAGGCGACAGCGGTGGCGGGTTCCCCTGCACGGGGCGATGGCAGTCACGGTAGAGCCGACCGTTGGTCGGCTGCTATGTAGAACCGACGGTCAGTCGGCAGCCCTTCAATTCTTTGCAACAGCCGGCGCGGCTACCGGTGCGGCAACCGGCTGCATCGCAACCGCCTTGGCCTGGACCGGCATGCCGGGCATGAAGACTTTCTGCACGCCGTCGATGATCACGCGGTCACCAGCCTTCAGGCCCTGCTCGACGATGCGCAGGCCGTCGGCATTGCGGCCGAGCTGGATATCGCGACGCTGTGCCTTGTTGTCTTTGTCGACCACGTAGACGAACTTGCGGTCCTGGTCGGTCAGCACGGCCTTGTCATCGATCAGCATGGCCTGGAACTGGCCGCTGCCCAGCAACTGCACGCGGGCGAACAGGCCCGGGGTGAAGGCGCGGTCTGCATTGTCCAGCAGCGCGCGGACCCGGATGGTGCCGGTGCTGCGGGTCACCTGGTTGTCCAGGAAATCGACCTTGCCTTCGTGCGGGTAGCCGTCCTCACCGGACAGGCCGACCTTCACCGGCAGCTCGCTGTCGCGCTCGCTCGGGCGTTCACCCTTGCGGGCCATCTGGGCGTAACGCAGGAAGGTACCCTCATCGGCATCGAAGTAGACGTGCGCCTTGTCCAGCGAGACCAGCGTGGTCAGCACGCTCGCACTGTCGCCGGCGGTGACCAGGTTGCCGGCGGTGACCATCGCGCGGCCAGCACGGCCGTTGATCGGGGCGCGCACCTGGGTGAACTCCATGTTCAAGCGCGCTGCATCAACCGCCGCCTGCGCGGCCTGCACCTGCGCCAAGGCCTGCTCGGACACGGCACGGCGCTGTTCCCAGGTCTCGGTGGAGATCGCCTGCTGGTCGGACAGGCGGCGGGCACGGTCGGCTTCGCTGCGGCTCACCTGGGCCTGGGTGCGCGCGCGGTTGAGCTCGGCGGTGGCGCGGTCCAGCTCGGCGCGGTAACTGCGTGCGTCGATGGTGAACAGCACATCGCCCTTCTTGACCTCCTGGCCTTCGACATAGTTGACCTTGTCGATATAACCGGAGACGCGCGGACGCAGCTCAACACTTTCGACCGCTTCGACGCGGCCACTGAAGTCGTCCCACTGGCTGACCTGCTTGACCAGCACCGGGGCGGCACTGACCGAGGGCGGTGGCGGCATGCCGGCTTCTTCAGCGTGGCTGCCACTGCAGGCGGTCAGCACCGCGGCGGCAAGGATGGAAACGCCGGCCATGGCCAGCCGTCGGGTGAAACGTTTCGGGGAGGAGTTGGAAGTCATGACATGCATCCGTACGTAGGGGTGGTGATACAGAATCGATAACGTGGGGCGACGTGGGGGCGCAGCCTGGGACCTGAACCTTGGTAGAGGTCAAGCCGTGCCGGCCGTGTTGCGCGACATCGGTGGAGGGCGGTCGAGGTGCAGCAGCCCGCGCGGCAGTTCGGCATCGCGCGCATCGCAGCGCACGATGGCGCGGTTGTCGGTGCAGTTGTCGAGCAGCGAGACCACACGCCGGCCGACCAGCAGTGCGCTCGGCCATTCGATGCAGGCCTTGGCGGCATTGGCCGGGGTGCACACCGGATCGCACACTTCCAGCATCTGCGCACGCACGCCCAGTGCCTGGGCTTCCTGGTGCAGCACCTGCGCGTACATGCGCGTGGCGGACATGGTGATGGAGGACTCACCGTGCCCGGCCCACGGCTTGAAGCCGGCCGGCCCGCCAACCAGCACGTAGCGCCGCACCTGGGCGCCACCGCGCACCAGCGGCAGCAGATGGCGGCCGGCATGCACGTGCGGCATCACGTCGGCCTGCAGCGCCTGCAACAGCGCATCGCCGCTGCGGTCGGTCACCCGCCCACGGTTGTACGGCCCGCCCATCGCATCCACTACCGCGGCGAGCGCACGGGCACGTCCGCCGCCGCGCTCGGCCACGGTGCGCGCCGAGCCGTCGTCGCCCAGCGAACCGAGCAGGACTTCCAGCCCCGGCTCATCGGCGAACTGCTCCTGCAGCGCGGCCAGCCGGCCGGGGTCGCGGCCGACCACCAACACGGGGCTGCCAGCCTCCAGCAAGGCCGCCACGATGCCCTGGCCCACGCTGCCGGTGCCACCGAGCACCAACACCTCGGGGGCCAATGTCCCATTCATGGGACTTTCACTCCCGTCGCCGGGATAATCCCAATTCGGCCCAGTCGGCCGCCATTGCGGGCGCCCAGCTGCAAACTCCCGCCGCGCTGCATGTTGGCAGGCGGGGTGAACTCCCGAAAAGCCTTACGGGACAAGGAACCCGGACGGACTTCCACGGTCATCGCGAGGTCCAGCGGGGCGTTGGGGCCGCTACGCAGGCGGCCAAGAATGTTCCGCAACCACATGGTTGTCGTCCTTCATATCTGGAATGGCGCCAGATTAGTCCTCAAACTCCCCCTTGATTAGTCCGGATTTAGGGGAATAATCATCCCGTGCTCGGCACAATCATTTGCGGCACTCTCTCCCTCTCCCGACTTTGGATCCCGTCATGGCCCACGATCTCAACGACACGCTGATCTTCGTCAAAGTGGTCGAGCAAGGCAGTTTCATCGCCGCCGCCACTGCACTGGGGCTGCCCAAGACGACGGTCAGCCGCAAGGTGCAGGAACTGGAAACGCGCCTCGGCGCGCGTCTGCTGCACCGGACCACCCGCCGCCTCGGCCTCACCGAAGCGGGCTCGGTCTATCACGAGCATTGCCAGCGCATCGCACGCGAGCTGGAAGAAGCCGAAGGCGCGGTCAACCAGCTGCAGTCCGGCCCGCGCGGCTGGCTGCGCTTCACCGTGCCCTACTCGATCGGCATCACCTGGATCGCGCCGCTGCTCGGCCAGTTCCACGCGCAGTACCCGGAAATCCAGCTGGACATGCATCTGGGCAACGAGAAGCTCGACCTGATCGCCGGTGAAGCGGATCTGGCGCTGCGCGTGGGCACCCTGCCCGACTCCAACCTGGTGGCGCGCAAGCTCGGCAGCCTGCGCACGCAGGTATTTGCCAGCCCCGCCTACATCGAACGCTACGGCGAGCCGCTGCACCCGGATGAGCTGCAGTTCCACCGCATCCTGGCGATGCGCAAGGCCCGCAACCTCAACAACAACCGTTTCTTCTGGCAGTTGGGCGAGAACGGCGGCGAGCTGCTGGATTTCCCGGTGAATCCGCTGCTGGTGGCCAATGATCCATCCGCGTTGAACGGTGCACTGGTGTGCGGCGAAGGGTTGCTGTTGACCGGTGACGTGATGGCCAAGCCGTTCGTCGAATCGGGCATGGTGCGCCGCGTCCTGGCCGGCTGGACCGGGCCGGAAGTGGACTTCAACGCGGTGTTCGCCGGCGGCCGGCTGGTCTCACCGAAGGTGCGCGCCTTCGTTGATTTCCTGGTCGAGAAGATGAACTTCGATGCCAACTACATGCTCGCTCAGTGCCCGGCGGCGAAACTGGCCAAGCAGCAGCAGACGCAGGTGGAAACCGAGCTGCAGGCGGCCGGGAAGCGGATTCTGGAGACGGTGACGGCGGGTTGATTCTGACGATGCTTCATCAGCGTAGCGCCGTATGAACTACAACGCCGCCCATGGGCGGCGTTGTGGTTTGGGCGTTGCGGGAATGCAGGTGTGCGAGCGGACGGAATTATTCCGCGCGTACCGGCCAACGGCCGGTACCCACAAGAATGCCGCCTGCAAGGGCGGCATTCTGTTCACGCCTACGGCGCGAACGTTGCAACAAAACGCGTCGCGTTATTGTTGCAAAGGAATCACACGGATCTCGACGCGGCGGTTCTGCGCGCGGCCGGCATCGGTGTTGTTGTCGGCAATCGGGTAGGCCTTGCCGGCACCCAGGGTCTCAATGCGGGCGCGCTGCACACCCTGGCCGGCCAGGTAGGCAGCGACGGAGTCGGCGCGTTCCTTGGAGAGGCGGTTGTTGACCGCGTCGCTGCCGATGCTGTCGGTGTGGCCGACCACTTCAATGATGGTCTGGTTGTACTCGGCCAGCGTGCTGGCCACGCCGTTGAGCGAACCGTAGAACTGCGGCTTCAGCGTGGACTTGCCGAAATCGAAGGTGATGCCGTCCGGCAGGTTCAGGACCAGGTTGTCGCCATTACGGGAGACGTCGATACCGGTGTTGGCCGTACGTTCGCGCAGGGCGCGTTCCTGGCGGTCCTGGTACTGGCCCACGGCCGCGCCGCTGAGTGCGCCGATACCGGCACCGATCATGGCGTGCTGGCGGCGCTCGGTGGCGCTGTTGCCGCTGAGCAGGCCGGCGGCCACGCCGACGGCGGTACCGATCAGGGCATTGCGGCCGGTGCGGTTCTGCTGTTCAACGGGGTTGCCGTACTGGTCGCTCTGCACGTAGGAGCCACCGGTGGCGCAGGCCGTCAGGGCAGCAGCGGTCATCAGGGCCAGAGCCACGTTGCGGGTTGCGGGTCGAATCATGAGGTTTCTCCTTGGTTACCGGACGGCGCCGGCGTGCGGGCCGTGAAGAGCATAAACAGCCCAACGCGATGCCGGCATGATGAATGGCACGCTCGGCAGCTCCCTGTTCAGGTAAACGGTTACGGCGGAGGCGACCTGTTCGGGAGGCCGGTCACGCCCCGCCGGTATGCCGATACGCTGCCAACGCGGCATCCCGACCCTCGCTCAGATCCACCAGTGGCAATGCCGGGTAGCCCGGCGCGAGCTCGGCCAGCAGCTGCGGCGATTGCCACGGTGCGAAGCGTGCCTTCAACGGAAGCGCTTCCAGTTCCGGCACCCAGCGCGTGATGTAACGCGCCTGCGGGTCGAACTTCTGCGACTGCGTCACCGGGTTGAAAACCCGGAAGTACGGGGCCGCGTCCGCACCCGTGCCGGCGACCCATTGCCAGCCCATGGTGTTGTTGGCCAGGTCTGCATCGACCAGCGTGTCCCAGAACCAGCGCGCACCTTCGCGCCAATGCTGGCGCATGTGCTTGCACAGGTAGCTGGCAACGATCATGCGCACGCGGTTGTGCATGTAACCGGTGGCCCACAGCTCACGCATCCCCGCATCCACGATCGGGATGCCGGTACGGCCATGCTGCCACGCCTGCAATGCCGCCGGGTTCGGCTTCGCCCACTGGAACTGATCGAAGCGCGGGTTGAGGTTGTGGTCCGGGGTCTGCGGGAAGTGATGCAGCAGGTGGTAGGAGAACTCGCGCCAGCCCAACTCGCGGATGTAGCCATCGATATCGGCATCGCGGCTGGCACTGCGCTCGCCCTGCAGCCGGCGCGCGATCTGCCACGGGGCGATCTCGCCAAAATGCAGGTGCGGCGACAGCAGCGAGGTGCCGACGCGGTCCGGCAGATCACGCTGCTCGCGATAGCCGTTGAGCGCCCCATCGATGAAGACGGTCAGCGCCTCGTGCGCGCCCGCCTCGCCCGGTTGCCAATGGTCCCAGAACTGTCGATCCCACGGAATCGACGGTGCCAGGCCAAGCGTGTCGAGACTCTCGCCGCTGGCGCTGTGCGCGGGCAGCCGCTCGGGCAAGCAGGTCGGGGCCGGCAACTGCAGACGGGTCAGCGCATTGCGCCAGAATGGAGTGAACACCTTGTACGGCCCGCCCTGCTGGGTCGCTACGTCCCACGGTTCGAACATCAGGCTGCCGTTGTGGCTTTCGGCCTCGATGCCCTGCTCGCGCAGCGCCCGTTTGATCTTCGCATCGCGCGGCTGCGTGGCCGGCTCGTACTTGCGGTTCCAGTACACCGCGACCGCACCGGTCTGCTCGATCAGCTGCTGCAGCTGTGCCTGACTGTCGCCCTGGCGCAGCACCAGCGACGAGCCGCGCGCACGGAGGTCCGTGTCGAGCGCGGCCAACGAGCGATGCAGCCAGGTGTTCGACGCGCCACCGGGCGCCCAGTCGCCTTCTTCGTGTGGCGCGTGGATGTAGACCGGCACCGGCACATGGCCGGCATCCAGAGCGGCCTGCAGGGCCGGGTTGTCCTGCAACCGCAGGTCACGGCGAAACCACACCAACGCTACCGACACGAGACTACCCCGGAAGATTCGACGGGCAATGATAGCCAGTGCAGGTGAAGGAGAGGCAGCGATCGCGCGTGAATGGCCCGCACTGTTCCATATCGCCGCGCTTGACCTCAATCACGCTTGAGGTTCTATCGTGGCATCACCGTGCTGCGTGCCGGCACCGCCCCACCTGCTCTTCCGGAGATATCCATGGCCTACACCCTCCCCGCCCTGCCCTACGCCTACGACGCACTCGAACCGCACTTCGATGCACGCACGATGGAAATCCATCATGCCAAGCACCACCAGACCTACATCACCAACCTCAATGCCACGCTTGCCGATGCCGGGATCGAGAGCACCGACATCGATGCGCTGATCGCCGATATCGGGTCCCTGCCCGAGGGGGTGCGCAACGCCGTCCGTAACAACGGCGGCGGACATGCCAACCACAGCCTGTTCTGGACGGTGCTGACCCCCAACAGCGGCCAGCCGGACAGCACCGTTGCTGCCGCCATCGAGCGCGATCTCGGCGGCTACGCCGCGTTCAAGGAGGCCTTCACGAAGGCCGCGCAGACCCGCTTCGGCAGCGGCTGGGCGTGGTTGACGCTGACCCGCGACGGCACGCTTCTGGTGGAGAGCAGCCCGAACCAGGACAACCCGTTGATGGGCGAGTTCGCGGGTCTCTCGGGCGGTACCCCGATCCTCGGGCTGGATGTGTGGGAACACGCGTACTACCTGAACTACCAGAACCGCCGCCCGGACTATATCGCCGCCTTCTTCGAATTGATCGACTGGACGGAGGTCGCGCGGCGTTACCAGGCCGCCGGCGGCCGTTGATGGACACGGGTCCTGCACTGGGCCTCGGCACGCAGCCCTCCGCCACGCCGTCCGAGGCTGCAGTGCTGGACCCGCCGCTTTCGGCGGCCGCGCTGCGCCATGCTTTTGGCCAGTACCCGACCGGGGTCGCCATCGTCGCCGCTCGCAGCGACGACGATGCTCTGTTCGCGATGACGATCAACTCCTTTGCTTCGTTGTCGCTGGACCCACCGCTGATGCTGTGGAGCCTGTCGAACCGCTCGCCCGATGTGGCCGTGTATCGCATCGGCAGGCCGTTCTCGATCAGTATCCTGGCCGCCCGGCAGCTGGCCTTGGCGCGGCATTTCGCCGATGGGAAACGGCGGCGCGTGCCGGTGCCCGGTACGATGATTGCGCACCCCAGTGGCGTGCCCCTGGTCCGCGATGCAGTTGCACAGCTCGTCTGCACGGTCGAACAAACGCTGCCCGCCGGTGATCATGTGCTGGTCATCGGCCAGGTGGTGCAGCTGGATACCGCCCCCGCCGACACCCTTGCCTTCCACCGTGGGCGCTACGCCCGCGTCACCGCTGCCTGAGTCCGCATCGAATGGATATCCCCGCACTGCAACGTCTTCTCGAACAGGGTCGCGACAGCGCCCTGCTGCGCTTCGGGCTGGGCAAGGCCCTGCTCGACGCGGGTGACACCGCGGAGGCGGTCATCCATCTGCAGCGCTGTGTCGCACAGGATCCACAGTACTCGGCAGGCTGGAAATGGCTGGGTAAAGCCCATCTGGCGGCCGGCGATCCGGACGCGGCGGCACAGGCATGGCACCAAGGCCGTTCTGTCGCCGAGACCAACGGCGACAAGCAGGCGGTGAAGGAGATGGCCGTGTTCCTGCGGCGGCTGCAGAAGGCGAGCGCCGGCCCGGCCTGATGGCCTGCGATGGCTACCAGAGCAGACCGTTGTTGTAGAACGCGATCAGGGTCCACACCAAGGCGATCACTACGAAGCCAGTGAAATAGCTCCAGTTCTGATGCGCGGCCGTCCAATCGTCCTTCCCGAAGCGGCCCCCACTGAAGGCGAACAACGTCAGGCGACCAATGCCGAACACCAGAATCTGTACGATGAAAACGACCACGATCCAGTGGATCACGGTCAGTACGCCGCGCTTGATCTCCTCTTCCATGTGCCGTCGCCCCGTCCCTTGAAAGGCCGGTCATCGGCGATGCGCAGACGACCGATCCCGAGCATAGCGGACGTCACCGGCCGCACGGAAGCTGTTGGATCACCGCCTGGTCCGACAACCCCAACGATCAATCGCCCTTCGCGCGCCGCTGCTGCGTATCGAAACGCTGCATCGAAGCACGAATCTGCGCCTTGGCCTCGGCGGCATTGCCCCAGCCATTGAGCTGGACCGGATTGCGGCCGGCCGGCAGGTCTTTGTACACCCGGAAGAAGGCTTCGATGCGCTGCCGTTCGATCAGCGGCAGGTCATCCAGATCGCGGATGTTGGCGTAGGTCGGGTCGATCTTGTCGGTCGGCACGCCGATGACCTTTTCATCCTGCTCGCCGTCATCGACCATCTTCAGGTAGCCGATGGGGCGGAACCGCACGATCACGCCGGGATGCAGCGGCTCGCGGGTCAACACGAGTGCGTCCAGCGGATCGTTGTCACCGGCCAGGGTGCGCGGCATCGAGCCGTAGTTGGCCGGGTATGCCACCGGCATCGACTGGAAACGGTCCACATGGACCAGACCGTCCTCCTTGATCTCGTACTTGGTGAAGCTGCCGGCCGGGATCTCCACGGCCAGATGCACTTCGTCCGGCGCGTTCTTCGGCTGCGCAGCGAGGAAGGGGTGCAGGACGGCATTGCCGGCCACGCTGGCACCGGCGAGCAGCAGCAGCGAGGTGGCCAAGGCGGCCCGCGCGATGGAACGGCGATGGATCATCTCGATCTCCACGGAAGGGCGGGCGCGCCGCAGCGGCCCGGCCGGTCGGTCATTCCCAGCAGCGGTCGGCGCGGCCCTTCAGCGTCTGGGCGCGCGTGCAGTCACGGGGGGCGATGCGTCCCTGCGTCAGTTCGGCTTTCTGTTTGCGGCCATCGGTGCCGCGTGTCAACTCGAAGCCGTCGTACAGGCGGCCGGTGACGGTGCGCGCCTCGTAACGCAGGTGACTCGGATCGATCTTCAACACCTGGAACAGCTGCGTGTCCTCGCCCACCGGTGCCATGGTGGCACGGGCTTCATCCGAAAGCCGGTACTGCTTCGGCCCGGCGACGGTCACCACGAACTGTGGCGTCGCGCCCTTCCCTTCGCCGCGGCGGCCGTAGGTGTGGTCGTGGCCCTGCAGGACCAGATCGACCTGGTGGCGACGCACCACGGGCAGCAGCACATCGCGCAGTTCGGTGTTCTCCCGGCCTTCGCGCGGGGAATAGAACGGCTGGTGCAGCAGCACGATGCTCCACGGGTGCGGATTGTCGGCCAGCACCGTGTCCAGCCAGGCGGCCTGCGCCCTCGCGGTGCCCAGATCGAGCGCGGAGGTGCCGTCGAGCACGGCGATGCGCACGCCCTGGTAGTCGAACCAGTAGGTACTGGTGTCGGCGGCGTCCACGCCATTGCGTGGCAACGCGAACGTCACCGGCCAGTGACGGCCGAGCACGCGGCGCTCCTGCGGCGTGTCTTCGAATTCCTCGAAGTACTCATGGTTGCCGATTGCCGGGGCGACCGCGGTTTCCTGCGGCAGCCAGCCGGCGGCGGCGAACCACTCGCCCCACTCGCTGTCATCCTGCCCGTCGCCACCGCTGACCAGGTCACCGGCGAACAGGCTCAGGCGTGCATCCGGGGCGGCCTTGATGCCGGCTCGCATGACGCGCGAAACGTGGCTGAGGTTCTTGTTCTGGGTGTCACCAAAATACAACAGGGTGAGCGGCTGGTCGGCGCGGCCGGCGGTACGCAGCTGGTTCCAGGCACTCCAGGTGTTCTGACCCTGCACGCGCCACAGGTACAACGTGTCCGGCTGCAGGCCGGTCACATCGGCACGGTGATGATGGGACGCGCCCAGTTCGGTGGTCAGCGCCTGCGTGGTGGCGGTGATCCGGGTGGGCGCGCCGACATCCGGCGAGTCGCCGGCCACGACCCATTCCAGCACCGGCGCCTTGACCGAGGTATCGGTCCGCCACGCAACCGAGAAGCCACGCGCCGCGTCCTGCGCCGGTGAGGCGACCAATCGATCCGGGAAGCCGGTCGCCGCGTAGTGACGGTTGCCGGCCGGCACCTGGGTGTTGGGCTCGGCACCGGTCTCGGCGTCCTTCTTGGCCAGGGCGCTGCCACTGCACAGCAGCAGCGCCATCGCCAGCGCGGTCAGCGCGGAAGGAACGCGGCTCACGCGCCACACTCCAGCGGCAGCGACAACTGCTTGGCGATGCTCGCCCAGTCGAAGGCCACCACACCCTGGTCATCGTGCACGGCATACAGCGCGCCATGCGGGAAACGCGCGGACGGTGCCTGCATCGACCAGATGCCGTCGGTATTGGCCACGGTGTTGCCCTGGAATGCACCGACATGTTTCAGGCTGTGCCGGTCGAACAGATGGAACACGCTGCGCTGCTTGCCCTGCTCGGTGGTGATCCACCAGCCGTCCTTGCCACAGGTGCGCAGCATCACGCCTTCGGCCTGGGCCTGGAAGGCATCGCGGCCGAACGTGGTGCCGCTGAAGCGGCCTTCCAGCGTATAGACCTTGAACTCGCTGGCGTAGGTTTCGTCCTCTTCAGCGATCAGCAGGCGGTCGTTGGCCGGGTCGCCCCAGATCGATTCGACCACCCGCAGCGCGCCGGCTTCGGTGGTGTCACCGATGCTGGCGGTGAGCGTCGCTTGCGCCTTGCCGCCCTGCACGGTGAGCGCGTAACGACGCACGCGCTTGTCCAGTTCGGCCAGCGGCGGCAGCACGTCGTTGCCCTGCGCGTCTTCGCCCGCATCGTAGGAATCGGTGACGTACACGTCGTAGCCGTTGCCCTGCTTGTTCACCCACAGCCCGTACGGCTTGCGCAGATCATCGGCTGCAAACACACCCAACGGCATGAAGTCCGGCAGCTGCAGTACCTGCACGCGGTGGTTGTCGCGCTCCACGATCAGCACCAGGTCATCGACCACGGCGATGCCGTTGGGGCGATCGAACTGCCCCGGGGCAGTGCCGAGGCGGCCGACGTCACGCAGCTTCGCGCCGGTCTGGCCGTCGTAGACCACCAGCTTGTCGGTGGCCTTGGCCGTCGCGATCAACCAGACCTGGCCGTCGGGCGTGGTCCAGCTTGCCGGCGAGTCGATGTTGTCGTCCGGGGTCATCGGGGTCAGGAACGCCTCGGCCACAGTGGCGACATTGCGTGCGGCGGCGGAGGCGGAGGCGTCGGCGGCCAGCGGGACCGCAGCGGGTGCTGCAGCCTCCGGCGTAGCCGCCGGCGTGCAGCCGGCCAACAGCGCCAGTGCGAGCAGGCTCAGGCCATGGGACGCGCGCATCACAGGGCCACCTTCAGGCCGAGGGCGTAGGTGCGGCCATATTCCTCGTTCTGCAGGGTGCGCGAGCGCACGCCCTGGTACAGCTCCAGCGGCTTGTCGAGCAGGTTCTGCGCTTCGAAGTAGACGCTGACGTTCGAGGTGATCTTGTAGTCCATGCTGAAATCGAGCTGGGTGTTGGGCGCCACATAGATGTCATAGGCGCGGCTGTCGCCCAGTGAATCCAGGTACTCGCTGCGGTAGACCGCGGCCACGCGGGTGCTGAAGCCGGCCTTTTCATAGCCGATGTGCGCGCTGTACACGTGTTTGGAGGCGCGCGGCAGCATGAAGTCGTCGCGCTCGCGGCCCGCCACGCCGGGGTCGAAATCGGTATCCAGCCAGGTACCGCTGGCACCCACCAGCAGGCCATCCCAGCCGGCCGGCAGGAAGGCGAGCTGCTGCTGCCAGTTGAACTCGGCACCCTTGACCGTGGCCTTGTTGCCGTTGATCACCCGGGTGACCTCGAAGTCCGGATACGCCGGATCGTTGTTGCTCACCGTGTTGACGATGTAGCCGTCGATCGACTTGTGGAACACGCCGAGCGAGACGATGCCGGTGCTGCCGATGTACTTCTCGATCGACAGGTCGATGTTTCTGGACTCATACGGATCCAGCTGCGGATTGCCGATCCGGACTTCCTCGTCACCCCGGCTCAGGCCGACGCGCGGTGCCACATCGCCGAAGGACGGGCGCGAGACAGTCTTGTTGGCGGCCGCGCGCAGCACCCAGTCGTCCCCCGCGTCGTAACGCAGGTGCAGGCCGGGCAGCACGTTGGTGTAGCTGCGGCTCACGCTCAACGGAGTGACCGTGAAGCTGCGGCCATTGGGCGCCACGTCCACGCTGTTGCCGGTGGCACTGAACTGGGTGTTCTCAACGCGGACACCGCCGATGATGCGCAGCGCGCCGACATCCCAGGTGCCCATCGCATAGCTGGCGAAGATGTCTTCGCTGGCGGTGTAGTCCTCTTCCAGCGAGGTCAGCGCATTGCCGCCGGCATCCTGCGGGCGGGCGCTGTACTGGCCACCGGACCGTGCCCAGTAGCGACGCATGGCATCCGAGCTCATGCCCTGGCCGAGGTTGCCGCCGCGGTGATCGGGGGTGGAGGTGGTCCAGTCCGACAGCGCCACGTCCGGGCCGACGCGCAGTTCGCGCTCATCGACATTGACGTCGCGATCGCGCCAGCGGCCGAGCAGGCCAAGCTTGATGCTGGAGGAATCGCCATCGAAGCGCACGTTGATCTGCGCGCTGCGCTCGCTGTCGTTGACCTGCTTGGGCGACACCACGAAACGATCGAAATCGTAGTTGCCGTTGTCCATCCACTGCGCGCTGGTCAGGGTGTAGCGCGGGATGCCACTGTTCTGATCGACATTGGCGCCAAGGTCATCACCGTTGTACTCGAAGCGCGCCTCCATCTCATCATTGACGCGCTCTTCGGTACGCGTGTAACCGACCTTGTAATCGACCACCGCATTGGTCAGGCGGTTCTCGCCGCCGGCGCTGGTGGTGAAGGTGTTTTCTTTCTTGGTGCGGTAACGCATACGCTTCTGGATCGCATCGGCCGGCAGGTCATCGACGCGGTACTGGTTGCCGCCCAGCGCGGTGACGTCGCCATCACCGAAATTGAAGATCGTGCGCTGGCGCGTCTCGGCATCATCGAACTGGCTGTACAGCGTGCGTAGGTAGTAGCGGTTGTCGTCATCCGGGCGCCAATCCAGGTTGAGGTTCGCACCGATACGCTTGCGCTCGATCTCGTACTTGCGCTGCTGCAGGCTGGTGGCGAACAGGTCGTCCTCGGCGCCGCCGTCGAACTCGCCGTACTCCACTTCGGTGTTGTCCGATTCAAACTTGCGGTTCTGGTAGTTCACCCCCAGCGCTACGCCGAAGGTATCGGCGAACACTTCGCTGTAGTTGATCGCGGCCTTGGGGCTGGTGTTGCCGGAGAGCTGCTGGTGGCTGGCTTCGATCTTGCCGCGCAGGTTGCGGCCTTCGCGGTCGAACGCCGAGGCCGACTCGACCAGGATCGCGCCGCCGATGGCGTCGCCCGGCATATCCGGGGTGGGCGACTTGACCACGCGCAGGCGCTCGGTCGAGTCGGAGGGAATCACATCCAGCGGGGCCGCGCGGCTGGAATCTTCCGGGGTGCCAATCGCGATGCCATCCACGCTGACGCTGTTGAGATTGGCATCCAGGCCACGAATGACCACGAAGCGCCCCTCGCCCTGGTCACGGGTGACACTGACGCCAGGCAGGCGCTGCAGCGATTCGGCCACGTTCTTGTCCGGGTAGACGCCCATGGCATCGGAGGACACCGCATCTTCGATCGCATCGCTGCTGCGCTTGAGGTCGACCGCGCGGGTCTGCGACTCCAGCTGCGGGCGGACTTCGACCCGGTCCAGATCGATGGCGGCCGCACCGGCGGCGGCGCTGCCGGCCACCGTGCCGCCATCGGGCGTATCGGCGGCATGGGCGGACGGGGTGATCACCGCCAGCAATGAAAGGCTGATCGCCAGGCCCAACGGACGCTTCTTCTGCACTGCATTCCCCAATCTGTGTAAAGAATGGGTCAGCACGGTATGTCCGGGAGGTTGCATGGGGATGACACCGGGAACATCGAGGGGGGAATCGGGGGCTGGGTAGCCGAGCCATGCTCGGCTGCTTCGGGTTGGCTGGTGCACCGGTGATCGGCTTCGGCATTGGCGGACCTGCCGAGCATGGCTCGGCACTACCGGGCATGGCGGCTTCGGCTTTTGGCTTCGGTTGGGTGTTGCGGCACACTAACGGTCTCTTCTCTCGCCTGATTCCCCCCATGAAAATCGTCGAAGTGCGCCATCCGCTGGTGCAGCACAAGATCGGCCTGATGCGCGATGCGTCCCTGAGCACGAAGGACTTCCGCGAGCTGGCCAATGAGCTCGGTGGGCTGCTGGCCTATGAGGCCACCGCCGATCTGGACACCGAAGCCCACACCATGGCCGGCTGGGCGGGCCCGGTGACGGTGCAGCGCATCGCCGGGGCCAAGATCACCGTGGTGCCGATCCTGCGCGCCGGCCTGGGCATGCTCAGTGGCGTGCTGTCGCTGATTCCCGCCGCGCGCGTGAGCGTGGTCGGCCTCCAGCGCGACGAGGAAACCCTGCAGCCGGTGCCTTACTTCGAGCGCTTGACCGGCCGCCTGGAAGAGCGCGACGCGCTGATCCTGGACCCGATGCTGGCCACCGGCGGCACCCTGATCGCCACGATCGACATGCTCAAGCGCGCCGGCGCACGCCGGATCAAGGGCATCTTCCTGGTCGCCGCACCGGAAGGCATCGCCGCCGTGCAGGCCGTGCATCCAGATGTGGAGATCTTCACTGCCGCCATCGATGCCCAGCTCAACGAGAAGGGCTACATCCTGCCGGGCCTGGGCGATGCCGGCGACCGCATTTTCGGGACCCGCGTGGTCGCTTGATTCCGACGTTCTGACCGGCGGCCATCACCAGCCGCCGGTGCTTCACACGGCCTAGCCATGCCCGGGCAGAAGCTGCGCGCATCCTCAACCCGTGCGTGGAGCTGCCTCATGAAGACCCTGTCCCTGCTGGCTTGTCTGCTGCTTCTGGGTGGCCCGGCCGTTGTCAGTGCGGCGACGCCGCAGCAACAGCGCATGGCCGATTGCTCGGCCAAGAACAAAGGCAAGACCGGCGAGGACTACAAGAGCGCGCAGAAGGCGTGTCTGAGTGGCCCCGCCCCGATGGCGAGCACGCCGCAGGAGCGCATGAAGACCTGCAACGCCGATGCGGCCGCGAAGAAGCTGGCCGGCGATGCGCGCAAGACGTTCATGAGTGGGTGTTTGAAGGCGCATTGACGCGCCGTACCGGGTTCATGCCCGGTGCCGTGGGGTGCCGTGGGGGCC
>NZ_JBHFHW010000010.1:204508-209658 GCF_057333975.1 Stenotrophomonas sp. AGC87 | reverse complement strand
CCCCCCCCCCCCCCCCCCCCCCCCCCCCCCCCCCCACTACCCGTCATGACGTGCCGAACGACGGTCGGCCGTGCCCGTGATCGCGTACCGACCAACGGTCGGCACCTACCGGTGTGGTTGCGCAGGCGTTACGCCAGCGCGCGGGCCTTCAGTTCGCCCTGTTCGTGCACGGTGCCGAAGCGGCCCTTTTCATCGCGTGACACCTGCGCCAGCGCGCACTGCGGGTCGTGGGTGAAGAACAGATGGACGTTGCGGGCCAGCTTGTCTTCCAGGAAGCTGCGCTTCTCGTCGATCAGCAGTTCGGCGTTGCGGTCGTAACCCATGGTGATCGGCACATGCACCCACGAGCGGCCCGGGATCAGGTCCGCACAGAACACCACGCCACCCCGCGCCTGGCCATCCACCGTTTCCGGCCCGATGATCTCGGCCAGCATCAGGCCCGGCGTATGCCCGTCGCTGAAGCTGAAACGCACGCTGTCGCCCAGGGCGGTGGAATACGGACCGTCGACGATCTCCAGGCGGCCACTGGCCTGCAGCAGACCGGGCAGTTCCGGGATGAAACTGGCCCGGTCGCGCGGATGCGGATGCAGCGCACGCGCCCAGTGCTCGGCCCCGACCAGGAAGGTCGCATTCGGGAACAACAGTTCCGGCGAGCGCCCTTCGCTCCACGGTGCCAGCAGGCCGCCGGCATGATCGAAGTGCAGATGACTCAGCACCACCACGTCGATGTCTTCGTGCTCGAACCCCGCCTCGCGCAGGGATTCGATCAGCACATGGCTGGGTTCCTGCACGCCGTAACGGTCCCGCAGTTTCGGCTCGAAGAAAGCGCCGATGCCGGTTTCGAACAGCACCGTCTTGCCAGCCAGCGGGCTGGCGAGCAGCGCACGGCAGGCCAGTTCGATCCGGTTGAGATCGTCCGGCACTGCCCATTTTTCCCAGACCGCGCGCGGCGCATTGCCGAACATCGCGCCACCATCGAGTTTCTGGGAGTTACCGCGGATGGACCATAGTTTCATTGGCAAATTATCGTCGTGCCCCTGTTAAATATTCGCTAGCCATCGCCCATGAAAAAACCCCGCCACTGGGACGGGGTTTCTCGTTTCTGCGGTCAATCAGTGCGCTTGGCTGACCGCGGCGCTGCCGACCGGATTGCGCGGGTCGCTGCCACCGCTGAGGACATTGCTGCGGCGGTCCCATTCCACCGTCTGCAGATTGCCCCAGACATGGCTGGAGCCGCGACCGCCCGCGGCGGTGTCGCCGGGCAGATCGATCTTGTGGCCCATCGCCTGCAGCTGTTTGATGGTGTCCGTATCGAAGGTGCCGTCCTCGGCCTCGATCCGGTCGGGCAGCCACTGGTGGTGGTAGCGCGGCAGCGCGGCGACCTGCTGGGCCGTCAGGCCGTCGTCGTAACCCAGGATGCCCAGCAGCACCATGGTGATGATGCGGCTGCCACCGGGCGTGCCGAGCACCACGACCTTGTCGGCGGACTCCATGAACGTCGGGGTCATCGAGCTGAGCATGCGCTTGCCCGGCTTCGGCGCATTGGCCGCATAGCCCATCACGCCGAAGGCATTGGGGGTGCCCGGCTTCAGCGCGAAATCGTCCATTTCGTTGTTCAGCAGCACGCCGGTACCCGACGGAATCAGGCCCGAGCCGTACAGCAGGTTCACGGTCTGGGTGGCGCCGACGCGGTTGCCTTCGCGGTCGATGATCGAGAAATGCGTGGTCTCGTCATCTTCCAGCGGCGTCGGATTGCCCGACAACAGGTCGCTCGGGGTGGCCATTTCCGGATGGATGGTGGCACGCAGGCCCTGCGCGTAGTCCTTGCTGGTCAGTACTTTCTGCGGGATATCCACGAAGTCCGGATCCCCCAGGAAGAAGGTGCGGTCGCGGTAGGCGCGGCGCATCGCTTCCACTACCAGGTGGGTGCGGTGGGCCTGGTCCATCGATTTCAGGTCCCAGCCTTCCAGGATCTGCAGCATGGCCGCCAGTGCGATGCCACCGGAGGACGGCGGCGAGGCGGTGGTGATGGTCCAGTCGCGGTACTTGAAGGCGATCGGCTCGCGCAGCTTGACCCGGTAGCCGGCCAGCTCCTCTGCGGTCCACTGGCCACCGGCCTGCTTCACGCCCTTGAGCAGCAGCTTGCCGGTCTCGCCACGGTAGAAGCCATCGAAGCCCTGGTCGGCCAGGCGCTCCATGGTCCTGGCCAGTTCCGGCTGGCGGAACACGTCGCCTTCGGCGATCGGCTTGCCGTTGCGCTCATACACCTCGCGCGTGCCAGGGTAGCGCTGCATCACCTCACGCCGCGATTGATAGCCCTTGGCCATGCGTGCATACACCGGGAAGCCCTCGCGCGCGATGCGCATGGCCGGTTCCAGCGAGGTCTTCAGCGGCAGCTTGCCGTGCTTGGAAGAGAGCTCCACCAGCGCCGCTGGCAGGCCCGGAATACCGGCCGACCAGGCACCGTTGACCGAACGGTCGCGGTCCAGCTCGCCTTTCTTGTCGAGGAACGCCTCGGGGGTGGCGGACTGCGGCGCGGTTTCGCGCGCGTCCAGCATCACATCCTTGCCGGTGGCCGCGTCATGCAGCAGGAAGAACCCACCGCCGCCGAGACCGGAGCTGATCGGCTCGACCACGGCCAGCGTGGCCGAAACCGCGACGGCCGCATCGAACGCGTTGCCGCCCTTGGCCAGGATTTCCATGCCAGCTTCGGTGGCCAGGTGATGGCCACTGGCGACGGCGGCACCGTCAGGATGTTTGGCCAGGGCCGCCTGCGCGGGTTCCGCGGCCCAGGCACCCGGGGCCACCAGCAGGACAAGCAGCAACCAGCGACGCGACAGCGTTCTCATTTGGGCACAAACTCCGTGACATACAATTCGGGATGATCGCGCTGCAGCCCATGCAATTTGGCCAGCAGAGCGTCCTGGGTTTCCGGAATGTCCGGATCGGGATCGATGCATTCGACCGGGCAGACGACCACGCACTGGGGTTCGTCGAAATGCCCCACGCACTCGGTGCAGCGGGCCGGATCGATCACGTAGATGGTTTCACCCATCGAAATGGCCTGATTGGGACAGGCCGGCTCACAGACGTCGCAATTGACGCAGAGCTCATTGATTTTCAGCGACATGGCGTTACTCCACGCCCGCGCCGGCGGATGAGAACCGGCCCACGCGGGCGCGCGGGCCGGTCATCGGTGACGCCCCTGCGGGCGCCACCCGGGCCGCGCACAAGGCGCAGCCGCCACTGCACGGGTTACTTGGCTTCGACGAAGATGTACTCGGCGCCGGTCGGCTGGATGATCGACTGGACGCGGGCGTTGTCGGCGGCCTTGCCGATGAACACCACGCGCACACCCTTCATCGAGTCCGGCGAGACGTCCTTGAACACGGCCTGGATCATGTCGGCCATCTTGGCCGAGGCCGAGGAACCGAAGGCCAGCATGTTGCCCGGCTGCACGCCACGGCCCACGGCCTGGGTGGCGCTTTCGACCTGACGCTCATACTTGGCCGCGAATTCCGGATCCGATTCCGGAGCGAGGTAGTACAGGTACGGGCTGTTGCTGATGTTGCCCATGTTCTGCACGGCCACGGCCTGCAGGTACTTCTTCCAGCCGGCATCGTCATCGGCAGCCGGGGCGACCAGCGCCTGCTGGGCTTCGACGACCGGCGCGGCCTCTTCCTTCTTGCAGGCGGTGAAGGCCAGCGCGAACGACGCGATCAACATGGCACGCATGGTGTTGTTCATGGAATTCCTCCCTTGGTGATTCTTGGTATGTATGGGTCTGACAGGTACTACGCTTGGCCCGACTTCGCTTCACGGACCTTGCGCAGCGCCTCAAGCACAGCGGACGGCACAAAGCCGGACACGTCGCCGCCCAGACGGGCGATCTCGCGGACCAGCGAAGACGAAATGAAGCTGTGTTGCTCGGCCGGGGTCAGGAACAGGGTCTCGACCTCCGGAATCAGATGGCGGTTCATGCTCGCCATCTGGAATTCATATTCGAAATCGGACACCGCGCGCAGGCCGCGCAGCAGGATGCCGCCCTGCACCGAGCGCACGAAATGCGCCAGCAGCGTATCGAAACCACGCACTTCCACGTTGCGGTTGTGGCCCAGCGCATCGCGGGCCAGCTGAACGCGCTGCTCCAGCGGCAGGGTCGGCCCCTTGGACGGACTCTGCGCCACGCCCACCACCACCTTCTCGAACAGGGGCGCAGCGCGGTTCACCAGATCGATGTGACCGTTGGTGATCGGATCGAAGGTGCCCGGGTAGACAGCAATGCGGCGGTTGGCCACGGTCATACGTCAGCTACGCGTGTTGGTCTGGTGAAAGTGTAGCAGTGGCGCGCCGATACAGGGCAAAACGGACCTCCCGGGTGCCCCCCTCGCGGTGCAGCAGCCACGGCGCAGGCATCTTCGGCGCCTGATCGGCCGGGGACTCCACGTACAGCCAGGCATCGGCGGCCAGATGCGACGGCAGCCCCGCGATCACCGCCTCCCACAGCCCATCGGCGAACGGCGGATCGATGAACACGATATCCGCCAGCGCCCCGGCCGGCTGCCGCAGCCACTGCAGCGCATCGGCTTGTACCACCGCGATCTGCTGCTGCGCGCCCAACTTGGCGACCGACTCGCGCAGCTGGCGGGACAACGCCACATCCCGCTCCACCAGCGTCGCCTGCGCCGCCCCCCGCGACACCGCCTCCAGCCCCAGCGCCCCGCTCCCGGCGAAGAGATCCAGCACCCGCGCCCCACCCAACCGCGGCATCAGCCAGTTGAACAGCGTCTCGCGCACCCGGTCACTGCTGGGCCGCAGCCCCGGTGACAGCGGCACCGGCAGCTTCGTATTGCGCCACTTGCCCCCGATGATCCGCACCTGGCCCACGGCGCCCACCGGCTGACGCGGCGTCATGCGTGGCTCCGGAGACAGCTGGCAGCGGGATGGGCGAACGGGCAGAAGAGCGTCATGGGCACGGATGGCAGGCGGTTCAGGACGACATTCTAGGCGGTCCAGCGGTTGTCTCCACCCAGCGTCCCGATGCCGGAATGAAATGCAGCCACGCATGGCGTGGCTCCTGTCGCACGTCCGACCCACCTTGTAGAGGGTGGCGGGTACGGGGGGCCGGGACCGTTGGGCAGCATGGATGC
>NZ_JBHFHW010000010.1:160516-204468 GCF_057333975.1 Stenotrophomonas sp. AGC87 | reverse complement strand
GCATGGATGCTGCCCACGAGGCCCCATGGATGGGTTCACGCCGCGCCCCCCCCCCCCCCCCCCCCCGCCCTCCCCACGCAGACAGGCAGGCGCCGTGCCGGAGGTGGCGGCCTTGAATTCGGGACAATCCACCCCTACCCCTTGAGCCAGCCGCCGCGCCGGGCGCGGCAATGCCCCAAGGAGCAACACGACCCATGACCGTGCAGACCCAAAAAGAAACCCTGGGCTTCCAGACCGAAGTCAAACAGCTGCTGCAGCTGATGATCCACTCGCTGTATTCCAACAAGGAAATCTTCCTTCGCGAGCTCATCTCCAACGCCGCCGACGCCTCGGACAAACTGCGCTTCGAAGCGCTGACCCAGCCGGCCCTGCTCGAGAACGACGGCGACCTGCGCATCCGCGTCAGTTTCGATGCCACGGCCAACACCCTGACCATCGACGACAACGGCATCGGCATGAGCCGTGACGAGGCGATCGCGCACCTGGGCACCATCGCCAAGTCCGGCACCGGCGACTTCCTGCGCCAGCTCTCCGGTGACCAGAAGAAGGACTCGCAGCTGATCGGCCAGTTCGGCGTCGGCTTCTACAGCGCCTTCATCGTCGCCGACCAGGTCGACGTCTATTCCCGTCGCGCCGGCCTGCCCGCCAGCGAGGGCGTGCACTGGTCTTCGCGCGGCGAAGGCGAGTTCGACGTGGAAGGCATCGACAAGCCCGAGCGCGGCACCCGCATCGTGCTGCACCTGAAGGACGACCAGCGCGACTTCGCCGACGGCTGGCGCTTGCGCGGCATCATCAAGAAGTACTCCGACCACATCGGCCTGCCGATCCAGATGGCCAAGGAACACCACGGCGAAGACGCCCCGGCCGAGATCGAATGGGAAACCGTCAACCGTGCCAGCGCGCTGTGGACGCGCCCGCGCACCGAGATCACCGACGCCGAGTACCAGGAGTTCTACAAGCACGCCGCGCACGATCATCAGGATCCGCTGGCGTGGAGCCACAACAAGGTGGAAGGCAAGCTTGAGTACACCTCGTTGCTGTATGTCCCCGGCCATGCGCCATTCGATCTGTACCACCGCGATGCGCCCAAGGGCCTGAAGCTGTACGTGCAGCGCGTGTTCGTGATGGACCAGGCCGAGCAGTTCCTGCCGCTGTACCTGCGCTTCATCAAGGGCGTGGTGGATTCCAACGATCTGTCGTTGAACGTCTCGCGCGAAATCCTTCAGTCCGGCCCGGTCATCGATTCGATGAAGTCGGCGCTGACCAAGCGCTCGCTGGACATGCTGGAGAAGCTGGCCAAGGACAAGCCGGAGGTCTACGCGGGCTTCTGGAAGCAGTTCGGCCAGGTGCTCAAGGAAGGTCCGGCCGAAGACTATGGCAACCGCGAGAAGATCGCCGGCCTGCTGCGCTTCGCCTCCACCCATGACGACAGCGGCGAGCCGAGCGTGTCGCTGGCCGATTACGTGGGCCGCATGATCGAGGGCCAGGACAAGATCTACTTCCTGACCGGCGACAGCCACACCCAGGTCAAGGACAGCCCGCACCTGGAAGTCTTCCGCAAGAAGGGCGTGGAGGTGCTGCTGCTCACCGACCGCATCGACGAATGGCTGATGGGGTACCTGACCGAGTTCGACGGCAAGTCGTTCGTCGATGTCGCGCGTGGCGATCTGGACCTGGGCGCGCTGGAAAGCGCCGAAGACAAGCAGGCGCAGGAAGCGGTCGCCAAGGACAAGCAGGCGCTGGTGGACCGCATCAAGTCCGCACTGGGCGATGACGTCGCCGATGTGCGCGTCTCGCATCGCCTGACCGACTCCCCGGCGATCCTGGCGATCGGCGAGCAGGATCTGGGCCTGCAGATGCGCCAGATCCTGGAAGCCAGTGGGCAGAAGGTGCCGGACAGCAAGCCGGTGTTCGAGTTCAACCCGGCCCATCCGCTGATCGGCAAGCTGGACCAGGAAGGCGATGCCGCGCGCTTCGACGACCTGAGCCGCGTGCTGTTCGATCAGGCCGCGCTGGCCGCGGGCGACACGCTGAAGGACCCGGCCGCGTATGTGCGCCGGCTCAACAAGCTGCTGCTGGAGCTGTCGGCGTAAGTCGTGCTGCAGGGGGGTGCCGGCCACGGGTCGGCGCCCGCCGCGGTTGATGGTGCAGGGCGCCGCGCGGCGGTCAGCGCGCGCGCTCGGGTCAGGCCCAGCGGTCGAGCAAGGTGCCCAGCATCTCGTCCTGACGCCGGACCACGGTTGCGTTGGCGGCAAACGCCAGCGCAGCCTGCTTGGCCGTGAGCATATCCGCGATCGGCGCGTTGGCATCGTCGGGGGCGGCGACCACGGTGGCGGTGACACCGCCGCCTGCTGTTGCGGCCTGCGCGACACCCAAGCGGGTGGAATCAGCCACCGGCAATCGCGCCACGTTGGAGGCGGCGGCCTGTACGCCCAGCGAAGCGGCACGCATGCCGGCGCTGGCAATGGACATCACGCTCATCGTTCACCGTTTCCCGTTTCGCCGTCCCGGCCGCGCCCGCATGGCGCAGCCCTTCACAACCGGTAACGGCCGCATCGGCCATTACTTGAGTCCCGCCCCACCGCACCTGCACGCCCATGGGCATTCGGGGCGCAGTGGTAGCATAGCCCTCTGATTTCAGCGTCTTTTGCCAATGCTCAGCTTCTTCCGTCGCAAAAAGCCCCAGGACGCCCCGCAAGAGGCGGCCAAGACCCAGCATTACTCCGCCGAGGAGCTGGCTGCCGCGTTTCCGCAGGCCAGGACCGAGCCTGCTGCACCGCCGGCGCCTGCGCCGCTGCCGCCCGTGGTGGAGACCCCGGTGCCGGCAGCCGAGCCGGCCGCGCCGGTAGAGCGCGTCATCGCGCCGCCCCCGGTGGTCGCCGCGCCGGTTGTGCCCGCCCCTGTGGTGCCTGCTCCGGTGGCCCCGACGCCGGTTGCCCCCGCGCCCGTGGTGGCTGCGCCCGCTGTTCCGGAGCCGACCATCCCCACCCCTGCGGTGGCTGCACCGGTTCAAGCGACACCGGTGGAGGCACGAGTAGTGCCCGCCGCGCCCACCCCGATTCCGGCCGCTCCGGTGAGCGAACCGGCGCCGGCCGTCATTGCGCCGTCGGTTGATCCAGCTCCAATCGCTCCCGCTGCTCCGGTCGCCCCGGTTGCCCCGGTCGCCCCCACCGTCGTGACCGAGCGCCCGTCCTCCCAGGACATCGCCCCCGCTACGGCTGGCAAGAGTGGCTGGCGCGAGCGTCTGCGCAACAGCGTGATCGCCCGCAGCTTCGGCGGTCTGTTCTCGCGCAATCCCAAGCTTGATGACGACCTGCTCGACGAACTGGAAACCGCGCTGATCACCGCCGATGTCGGCGTCGGCGCGACCACGGCGCTGGTCGAAGGCCTGCGCAAGCGCATGAAGGCGCGCGAATTCACCGATGCCAATGCACTGCTCACCGCGCTGCGCGCCGAGCTGATTGCGATCCTGCAGCCGGTGGCCAAGCCGCTGGTGATCGACCCCACCGCCAAGCCGTTCGTGGTGCTCACCGTCGGCGTCAACGGCGTCGGCAAGACCACCACCATCGGCAAGCTGGCCAAGCGCTTCAAGGACGACGGCCACAGCTTGATGCTGGCCGCCGGCGATACCTTCCGCGCCGCTGCCGTCGCGCAGCTGCAGGCGTGGGGCGAGCGCAACGGCGTGGCCGTGGTCGCGCAGGGCCAGAACGCCGATGCGGCCTCGGTCGCCTTCGATGCACTGCAGGCCGGCAAGGCGCGCGGCACCGAGGTGCTGATCGCCGATACGGCCGGTCGCCTGCATACCCAGGCGGGCCTGATGAACGAGCTCGGCAAGATCCGCCGCGTGCTCGGCAAGATCGACGCCAATGCGCCGCATGAAGTGCTGATGGTCATCGACGGCACCACCGGCCAGAACGCGCTTTCTCAGCTGCGTCAGTTCCATGCGGCGGTCAACGTGACCGGCCTGGTGGTGACCAAGCTGGACGGCACCGCCAAAGGCGGCGTGGTGTTCGCGCTGGCGCGTGAGTTCGGCATTCCGATCCGCTTCTGCGGCATCGGCGAGCGCCCGGAAGACCTGCGCGTGTTCGATCCGGAAGCCTTCGTCGATGCACTGCTGCCGGAAGCACTCGGCGCCTGAGCCGATGCAGCCACGCATGGCGTGGCTGTAGACCCTCCTCCGGAACCTGCATGACCCGCCAGCCTCCCGCCAGCGCCCCGTTGCCGACCGACGATGTCTTCGTCCCGCGGCTGCTGCACTGGTTCGATGACCACGGCCGGCACGACCTGCCGTGGCAGCACCCGCGCTCGCCGTACCGGGTATGGCTGTCGGAGATCATGCTGCAGCAGACCCAGGTCAGCACGGTCATCCCGTACTTCCTGAAGTTCCTCGCGGTGTTCCCGACCCTGCCCGACCTGGCCGCGGCCAGCAATGATGCGGTGATGGCGCAGTGGGCCGGGCTGGGCTACTACGCCCGTGCACGCAACCTGCACGCCGCCGCGCAGCGCTGCGTGGACCTGCATGGCGGCGAGCTGCCGCGCGATTTCGATGCGCTGCACGCGCTGCCGGGCATCGGCCGCAGCACCGCAGGCGCGATCCTCAGCCAGGCTTGGAATGATCGGTTCGCGATTCTCGATGGCAACGTCAAACGCGTACTGACCCGTTATCACGGTATCGAGGGCTTCCCCGGCCTGCCGGCGATCGAAAAGCAGCTGTGGGCGGTCGCCGAGGCGCACGCAACGCAGGTGCCTGGCACGCGCATGGTGGATTACACCCAGGCGCAGATGGACCTCGGCGCCAGCGTCTGCAGCCGCAGCAAGCCGGCCTGCGTGATCTGCCCTCTGCAGGCCACCTGCGTTGCGCGTCGTGAAGGCCGCACCGATCAGCTGCCGACGCCCAAACCGGGCAAGACCCTGCCTGAGCGCGAGGCGGTGGCGCTGCTGCTGCGCGATGCGCGCGGCCGGGTGCTGCTGCAGAAGCGGCCGGACACCGGCATCTGGGCGCAGCTGTGGACCCTGCCCCAGGCCGACAGCGGGATCGCGTTGCAGGACTGGTTCGACGCGCACATCGACGGCTCGCTGGATGATGCTGAGCCGCTACCGGTGCTGGAGCACACCTTCAGCCACTACCGGCTGCATCTGCAGGTGCTGAAGGCAACGGTACAGGGGCTGCGCGACGAGAAGGCTGACCTGCGCTGGGTCGCTGCCGAAGCGCTGGCCACGCTGGGCCTGCCTGCACCGATCCGCAAGTTGCTGGAGACAGGTGCACCGCCCGCTCAGCCCAAGCGCCGTACAATGCGGCGCGCAGCATCATCCCAAGACATCGAGTAACGCTATGCCCCGCACCGTTTTCTGCCAGTACGAACAACGCGACGCCGAAGGCCTGGACTTCGTGCCCTACCCCGGCGAACTGGGCCAGCGCATCTTCAACCACATCGGCAAGCCGGCGTGGGCCGCGTGGCTGGCGCACCAGACCATGCTGATCAATGAAAACCGGCTGTCGCCGCGCGACCCCAAGCACCGCGCGTTCCTGGAAGAGGAGCTGGTGAAGTACCTGTTCAGCGGTGGCGCGGAGAAGCCGGCCGGGTTCGTCCCGGAGGCCTGATCGCCGCGGATACCGACCAGCGGTCGGTATCTATTGCGAGGTTGTGGCGATCGTGAGTTAGGGCGATCGCGGGGATGTGACGACCGCGGGGATCGCGGTGCCAACGTCCCTATTCCCTGGCCGGCCAGCGGCCGGCACTACGGGGTCGGCGCCTGCTGGCCTTCTTCGCGCTCCTGTACCTGCGCCTGGCGCAGCTCCTGCTCGGACGCGCGCAACGCCTTGGTATCCAGCTTGCGGATGCTGCTGATGAAGCACGGCAGATTCACCGGGCCGGCCGTCGGGTCGCGCACCAGTACCTTGTCAAAGCGTGACGAAACGCGACCGATCCTGCTGGTCAGGCCGATCGCCGAGGCGTAGTCCAACCCTTGGCACGGTCCGGCCAGATCCAGCAGATAGCCCTCGCTCGGGCGCGTCCAGACCGCCAGCGCACTGTCGCCGAGAGCCGTCCAGCCCGACAGCGAACCGTACAGCGGCATGTCCTGCTGCGGCGGCCCGGCGTGGGCGCGGTAGAGATCGAGCTTCTGCGCGGTGGACAACCGGCCGGTACTGGCACACGCGGCCAAGCCGAGGCACAGGGCCGCGATGGCAAGGGTCTGCTTCATGACGCCTCCTGCTGGGGAATGTGCGCCGATCATGCGCCGCCCGGCGTGGTCCCGGCGAGAGGAACCCGCCGGGTGTTCAGCGCTCAGGCAGGCACGGAGGCCTGCTCAGACCTCGCTGTGCGCCAGGCTGTGCAGCCGCCCTTCGCGCAACTCCAGCACGCGGTCCAGCTTGCGCGCCAGGGAGCGGTCGTGGGTCACCAGCACCAGGCTGGTGTGGTGCGCGCGGTTGAGCTCAAGCATCAGCTCGAACACGGTCGCGGCAGTCTTGTCGTCCAGGTTGCCGGTCGGCTCATCACCGAGCACGCAGGCCGGGCGGTTGACCAGCGCGCGGGCCACGGCCGCACGCTGGCGCTCACCGCCGGACAGCTCGCCCGGCTTGTGGTCCAGGCGATGGCCCAGGCCGACCGATTCCAGCAGCGCCTGCGCACGGCTGCGCGCATCGACCACTTCTTCGCCACCGAGCAGCACCGGCATCATCACGTTTTCCAGCGCGGTGAATTCGGGCAGAAGGTGATGGAACTGGTACACGAAGCCGAGCGCGCGGTTGCGCAGCTGGCCGCGCTGGCTGTCGGACAGGCCGGACATGCGCTGGCCGGCCACGTAGACCTCGCCCGCCGTCGGCGTATCCAGCCCACCGAGCAGGTGCAGCAGGGTGCTCTTGCCCGCGCCGGAGGCCCCGATGATGGCCACGGTCTCGCCGGCCGCTACGCGCAGGTCCAGCCCATTGAACACGGGCGTCTGCATGCGGCCTTCGGCATAGGTCTTGGCCAGCGCTTCGGCGCGGATGACTTCCTGGCCCAGGGTGAGTGCTTCATTCATAACGCAGGGCCTCCGCCGGCTGGGTACGTGCCGCGCGCCAGGCGGGATACAGGGTGGCAAGGAAGCTCATGACCAGGGCCACGGCGGTGATCACGATGATGTCCGGGGTCTGCATGTCGGTCGGCAGGCCGGTGATGTAGTACACGTCCTCCGGCAGCAGCTTGACGTTGAACAGCGTCTCGATCGCGCCGAGGATGCGCTCCAGGTTCAAGGTCAGGGTGATGCCACCGATCACGCCGAGCACGGTGCCGAAGATGCCGATCAGCGAGCCCTGCACCATGAACACCTGCATGACGCCGCCCGGGGTCAGGCCCAGGGTGCGCAGGATCGCGATGTCGGCCTGCTTGTCGGTGACCAGCATCACCTGCGAGGAGACCAGGTTGAACGCGCCCATGGCGATGATCAGCGAGAGCAGGATGCCCATCACCACCTTCTCCATGCGCAGCGAGTGATACAGGTTCGCGTTCTGCTGGGTCCAGTCGCTGACCCGGTACGCACCGGTCAGGTTGTGGGCCAGATCGACGCCGACATCCAGCGCCTTGTCCATGTCATGCAGTTTCAGGCGCACGCCGGTGACGCCATCGATGCGCAGTACTTTTTCCAGATCGGCCATGTTGGCGTAGGCCACGCCGCGGTCGACCTCGTTGTAACCGGCTTCGAAGATGCCGCTCACGGTGAAGCGTTTCATGCGCGGGATCGCGCCGATCGGCGTGCCCTGCACTTCGGCCAACGTGACCAGCACGGTATCGCCGACGCCGACACCTAGGTAGATCGCCAGTTCCTGGCCGACCAGCAGGTTGTAGCTGCCCGCGGTCAGGCTGTCGAAGCTGCCTTTCTTGACCTTCTGGTTGATCACCGAGACGTTCGGCTCCAGCGCCGGGTCGATGCCCTGCACGATGGCACCCTGCACGCGCGGGCCGCTGAGCATGGCCTGGATTTCGATGTACGGTGCCGCGCCGGCAACCCGCGGGTCCTTCTTGGCCACCTCCACCGCATGCGCCCAATCGGCCATCGGGGCGCCGTCGGTGGTGATGGTGGTATGCGCGGTCATCTGCAGCAGGCGATCGCGGATTTCCTTCTGGAAACCGCTCATGACCGCCAGCGTGGTGATCAGCACGGTCACGCCCAGGGCAATGCCGAGGATCGAGGCCATGGAGATGAAGGAGATGAAGCCGTTGCGGCGTTTGGCGCGCAGGTAGCGCAGGCCAATCGAGACAGGTATGGGTTTGAACATGCAGGTACGCCGGACAATTCAGGCTATGGTGCCACTGCAGGGGGTGAACGGGAAATGCAGTGTGCCCGGACGGCTAGTCGCAGTTCACGTGCCTGCGCCGGCGGAAGGGTATCGGGCCAGAACAAGCGCCAATGGCGGCGGCCTTCCTGGCGCCACCCCAGCTGCACCAGCGGGCCGCGGTGCCGCATCTGCAGCGCCTCGACCGGCTCGCCATCCACCTGCGCCGGGTCTTCGTCCGCGGGGATCACGAAGACGCAGCCCGGGCGGCGCGCATATCGCCACGCCTCCCACCAGGTGCCGGCCATTGCCACCATGCCCAGCGCCAGGCCCCACGGCGCGGGCAGATCGGTCGCCCACACTGCCCAGGGCATCACAGCGCCCATGGCGATCAGCGCGCGGCACTGCCAGCACGAGGGAGACCACTCACGCTGGAAGGGCGCGGATCCGGGCGATGAGGGCAGCGGGTGCGGCATGCGGGCACTCCTCGTAACCCATGAACCAGCGCCACAACTTATCGTCCTCGCTCTCGAGCAGGAACAGGAAAACCTCGCGCTCGTCTGTCGGTGCCTGCAGCCAGCAACGGTCCAGGTAACGGCCGAACAGCTGGTCCAGCTCGCGCATGCCGCGGCGGCAACGCCAGCGCAGCTTTTTCAGTTCGGTTGCTTCGTCCATTTTCTGCGTTTCCAGATAAGGCAAAGCCACGCATGGCGTGGCTCTACCGTTTCGATCATTTTCTGCGAAGCCACGCATGGCGTGGCTCTACCGTTTCGATCTTTTTCTGCGAAGCCACGCATGGCGTGGCTCTACCGTTTCGATCTTTTTCTGCGAAGCCACGCATGGCGTGGCGCTACAGGACACGTCTGGATCAGGCGCGACGCGCCATCATCAGCTTCTTGATCTCGGCAATGGCCAGCGCCGGGTTCAGGCCCTTCGGGCAGGTCCGCGAGCAGTTCATGATGGTGTGGCAGCGGTACAGCTTGAACGGGTCTTCCAGCTCGTCCAGGCGCGCACCGGTGTCTTCATCGCGCGAGTCGATGATCCAGCGGTAGGCCTGCAGCAGGATGGCCGGGCCCAGGTAACGCTCGCCGTTCCACCAGTAGCTCGGGCAGCTGGTCGAGCAGCAGGCGCACAGGATGCACTCGTACAGGCCATCGAGCTTCTTGCGGTCTTCCGGCGACTGCAGGCGCTCGCGATCCGGCGGCGGCGGGGTCTGGGTACGGATCCACGGCTTGATCGAGGCGTACTGCGCGTAGAAATGGGTCAGGTCCGGCACCAGATCCTTGACCACGCTCATGTGCGGCAGCGGGTAGATCGGCACTTCGGCCTTGCCGCAATCGGCAATCGCGCGGGTGCAGGCCAGCGTGTTGGTGCCGTCGATGTTCATCGCGCACGAACCGCAGATGCCCTCGCGGCACGAACGACGGAAGGTCAGGGTCGGATCGATCTCGTTCTTGATCTTGATCAGCGCGTCCAGGACCATCGGGCCGCAGGCGTCCAGATCGATCTCATACGTATCGGTGCGCGGATTGCTGTCGTCGTCGGGACTCCAGCGGTAGATCTTGAAGGTGCGGGTGTTCTTCGCACCGGTCTGGGCGGGGAAGTGCTTGCCCTTTCCGATCTTGGAATTCTTGGGGAGGGAAAACTCGGCCATGGCTGTTCTCGTTGGCTCAGGCGGCTCGCGCTGCAACGCAGGCGCGGGTAGCACGGAAGATGAGGAAGTCGACACCACCGGCCCGCGGCGCACGCGCCACCCCACCCGTGCGGGTAGTGGCGGTCGCGAGCGCGGCGTGGACGGAGGTCATGCCGCAGGTCTCTTAGTAAACGCGCGGCTTGGGCGGGACGACGTCCACGTCCTTGCTCAGCGTGTACATGTGGACCGGACGGTAGTCGAACTCGCACTTGCCGTTCTCGTCGACGTTGACCAGCGTGTGCTTCTGCCAGTTGACGTCGTCGCGGTCCGGGAAGTCCTCATGCGCATGCGCGCCGCGGCTTTCCTTGCGCTGTTCGGCCGAGTTGATCGTCGCCACCGCGTTGAGCAGCAGGTTGTTCAGCTCGTAGGTTTCGATCAGGTCCGAGTTCCACACCAGCGAACGATCGGAGACCTTGACGTCCTGGAAGGAGTCGAAGATCTCGGCCATCTTGGTGCAGCCCTCTTCCAGCGTCTTGCTGGTACGGAACACCGCCGCGTCGTTCTGCATGGTGCGCTGCATGCGATCGCGGATGACCGAGGTCGGGGTGTCGCCGTTGGCGTAACGCAGCTTGTCGAGCAGGCCCAGGGCCTTGTCGCAGGCATCGGACGGCAGGGTCTTGTGCGGTGCGCCGGACTTGATGGTGTCGGCACAACGGTTGGCCACCGCACGGCCGAACACGACCAGATCCAGCAGCGAGTTCGAGCCCAGGCGGTTGGCGCCGTGCACGGACACGCAGGCCGCTTCGCCGATGGCGTACAGGCCCGGCACGACCGCATCGGGGTTGTCGCCGACCTTGCGCACGACTTCGCCGTGGTAGTTGGTCGGGATGCCGCCCATGTTGTAGTGCACGGTCGGGATGACCGGGATCGGCTGCTTGTGCACATCCACGCCGGCGAAGATGCGGGCGCTTTCAGCGATGCCCGGCAGCTTGTCGTCGATGACGCCCGGGCCGAGGTGGGTCAGGTCGAGCAGGATGTGATCCTTGTGCTCGCCGACGCCGCGGCCTTCGCGGATCTCGATGGTCATCGAACGCGACACCACGTCACGCGAGGCCAGATCCTTGTAGTGCGGTGCATAGCGCTCCATGAAGCGCTCGCCGTTGCTGTTGCGCAGGATGCCGCCTTCGCCACGCACGCCTTCGGTGATCAGGCAGCCCGCGCCGTAGATACCGGTCGGGTGGAACTGCACGAACTCCATGTCCTGCATCGGCAGGCCGGCACGCATGACCAGACCGCCGCCGTCGCCGGTGCAGGTGTGGGCCGAGGTGGCGCTGAAGTAGGCGCGGCCGTAGCCGCCGGTGGCCAGCACCACGCCATGGGCGCGGAACAGGTGCAGCGAGCCGTCGGCCATGTCCAGCGCGAGCACGCCGCGGCAGACGCCTTCGTCATCGAAGATCAGGTCGAGGGCGAAGTACTCGATCATGAAGCGCGCGTTGTGCGCCAGCGACTGCTGGTACAGCGTGTGCAGCATGGCGTGGCCGGTACGGTCGGCGGCGGCGCAGGTGCGCTGCGCGGACGGGCCTTCGCCGTACTTGGTGGTCATGCCGCCGAACGGGCGCTGGTAGATCTTGCCTTCTTCGGTACGGCTGAACGGCACACCGTAGTGTTCCAGTTCGATGATGGCCGGGATCGCTTCGCGGCACATGTACTCGATGGCGTCCTGGTCACCCAGCCAATCCGAGCCCTTGATGGTGTCGAAGAAGTGGTAGCGCCAGTCGTCTTCACCCATGTTGCCCAGCGCGGCGGAAATACCGCCCTGCGCGGCCACGGTGTGCGAACGGGTCGGGAAGACCTTGGTCAGGCAGACCGTCTGCAGGCCCTTGGCGGCAAGACCGAACGTAGCGCGCAGGCCAGCACCGCCGGCGCCGACCACGACCATGTCGTACTTGTGTTCCGTAATCTTGTAAGCGGACATCTAATCTGGATTCCTGTCTTGGTGCCTGGACTCAGGCAACGCCGAGCGTAATGCGGGCGACCGCAAACACACTGACGATCGCGCCGAGCACGGCGATGAACTTCACCGTCGTCTGCAGCGCCAGGGCCAGCAGCGAATTGTGGATGTAGTCTTCCAGCACGACCTGCAGGCCGAGCTGGGCATGCCAGAACATCGCGACCAGGAAGCCGACCAGCAGCACCGCGTTCCACGGCTTGGACACCGCGTCGGTGGCGGTCACGTAATCGGCGCCGATCAGGCTCAGCACGAACACCAGGAACCAGATGGTCAGGCCGACCAGCGCGGTGGCGGTCAAGCGCTGCATCACGAAGTGTTCGGTACCGGTCTTGGCGGCGCCCAGGCCACGCACGTTCTTCAGCGGGGTACGGTACTTGTTCATGCGGCCGCTCCCATGAAGACATAGGCCCAGATCAGGGCGGTGATCACCAGGCTGGCGAAGACCGAGACCCAGCTGCTGCGCACGAAGGCGGGAATGGAGAAGCCGATCGCGAAGTCCTGCACGATATGGCGGATGCCATTGCACAGGTGGTAGGCGAAGGACCAGGTCCAGGCGAACAGGAAGAGCTTGCCGTACCAGCTACCGGCGTGGCCGGTGAAGCAGTTCCAGGATTCAGGACCCATCATCAGGGCGAGCAGGCCGCCGGCAATGATCAGGGCTCCAACAGACAGAAAGATGCCGGTCGCTCGATGCAGGATCGAGGTGGCCATCTGAATCTGCCAGCGATACACCTGAAGGTGCGGGGAAAGGGGACGTTCTCTGGCGGCCATTCGCTGGGCTCGTTATCTCGGCTGGGCGGCGCAATGCCGCGTTGGCTCAATGCTGATCAAAAATCGATGCAGCGTCCGTTTTTTTCCCAATCTCCGTACCGCACCGGATCAAGTCCGCCGCGGCCGCCGATTTCCAAAGGCACTGCCGGCGTCGCGGGGAGCGGTTGCTCCTCCGGTACCAGCGTGCCTTCAGCTTCAGAATCTGGAGTGGGGGTTGTTTGGCCTATCATGGGTGTTCTCGCAACGCACAAATTTTAGACCCCGTTCACGTGCCTGACAACCTGCCCTCCGATTTCGCCGGCTTTTCGCGCCTCCCCGGTCACCAGCTGCTCAGTCTCAGCGGTGCCGATGCGGCCGCCTTCGCCCACGCCCAATTCTCCAGCGACGTCACCGCCCTGCCCCTGCGGCATTGGCAGTGGAGCGCCTGGCTGACGGCCAAGGGCCGCACCATTGCTGTGTTCCAGCTGTTGCGGCTGGAGCAAGACCGCATCGTGCTGGTGCTCGCCGATGGCGACGCCGATGCGATTGCGTCGCAGTTGCAGCGTTTCGTGTTCCGCCGCAAGGTGCGGATCGAGCTGCGAAACGATCTGGCGGTGGTGGCGAGCTTCACCACGCCCGAAGCGGCCTCCGGGGCCGCGATTGCGCAACTTGCCGGCGAAAACCTCGAACTGGACCTCGGCAGCGATGCGCTTCCGCGCAGCCTGCGGATCGGTCCGGCCGATGCCGTGGCCGCTGCGGCCGACAGCGCGGATATCACGCTGGCCTGGCGCCAGTCCGACCTGCGCTATGGCCTGCCGCGGCTGGATGCCGATCAGCGCGAGCAGTGGACACCGCAGCAGCTCGGGCTGGACCGCCTGAACGGGTACAGCGTCAAGAAGGGCTGCTACCCGGGCCAGGAAATCGTGGCCCGCACTCATTTCCTTGGCAAGGCCAAGCGCGCCCTGCAGCTGCTGCGGGTCGTGGAGGGCACGACCAGCGGCACGCAGGTGCATCAGAACGCAGCGGCGATTGGCACGGTGGCCTCGGTGGCCGGTGACCTGGCCCTGGCGGTGCTGCCGCTGGAGATCGCGCCGGAGCCGCTGACGGTCGGCGGGGTCGAAGCCGCCCACCTGCCCTTGCTGGACGGCCTGGCGCGGTAAGAGGCGCCGACCGCTGGTCGGCGCACCCCGTAACCCATCCGCGCCTTACGCGTCCTTCAGACGCTCGCCGCTCTGCGCATCGAAGAAATGCAGGCCCTGCGGCTGGATCGCCACCCGGATCGGCTCACCGACGGACGGCAATGCCTGCGGGGCCACGCGCATCACCAACGGCTGGCCGCCACTGGTCATGTTGACGAAGATCTCGTTGCCGACCGGCTCGATGCCGTCGATCATCGCCTCGAACGCGGTCGCATCACCGGTGGCGGCCGGCTGCAGATGCTCCGGGCGCACGCCCACGGCGATCGCCTTGCCAACCCACGCCTGATCGATCCGCGCCTGGCCCAGCGGCGCGGTCAGCCCGGTGTCCTGCACGGCATAGCCGCTGTCGGTGCGCTGCAGGGTGCCGCGCAGCACGTTCATCGCCGGGCTGCCGAGGAAGCCGGCCACGAACAGGTTGGCCGGACGGTCGTACAGCGCCATCGGGGTATCGATCTGCTGGATCACGCCATCCTTGAGCACCACGATGCGCTGGCCCAGGGTCATCGCTTCCACCTGATCGTGGGTCACGTAGATCATGGTGGTGCCCAGCTTGCGGTGCAGCTGCGCGATTTCCGTGCGCACGCTGTGGCGCAGCTTGGCATCCAGGTTGGACAGCGGCTCATCCAGCAGGAACACCGCCGGCTCACGCACCAGGGCGCGGCCCAGCGCGACGCGCTGACGCTGGCCACCGGACATCGCCTTGGGGAGCTTGTCGAGCATGTCGGTCAGGCCCAGCGTTTCGGCCGCCTCGCTGACCCGCTTGCTGATCGTCGCCTTGTCGTGGCCGCGCAGCTTCAGACCGAAGGCCAGGTTCTCGGCCACGGTCATGTGCGGGTAGAGCGCGTAGCTCTGGAACACCATGGCGATGTCACGATCCTTCGGCGCCACGTCGTTGACCACGCGGTCGCCGATGGTCAGCGTGCCGCCACTGATCTCCTCCAGGCCGGCGACCATGCGCAGCAGTGTGGACTTGCCACACCCGGACGGCCCCACCAGCACCATCAATTCACCATCGGCCACTTCGAAGGTCGCGCCCTGCACGGCCACCTGACCGTTGTCGTAGACCTTGCGAACGCCCTGCAACTGCACTTTTGCCATATCACCATTCCAGTCCGCCCGGTCTCCGGGCTGTTATGCGGAACTGCCTTCGGCCCTCCCGATGGCAGGTCGATGGCGTGGTGCCGCATGACGGCGACCACTGCAATCGAATACAGTCTGCGCATTCTGCCATGTAAACGTTTTCACGTGGCACTATCCGATAGTCGGCCGTGATCGGGATGCCGGGGAGGATGCGATATCTCCCACGACACCCGGTCGGCAGGCCATCATGCCGGGCGGAATCCATGGGGCGTGCTGCACCTGCAACAAGCAGACAACGGACCCCGCCCGACCCCCGAGAACATAGACGAGAAGCGATTGACAACGATGTCACCCGGATCTGAAACTCGAGCGATGCACGACACCCTCTTCCTGTTTGGCGCCACAGGTGACCTGGCCCAGCGCTATCTGTTCCCCTCGCTGCTGCGGTTGCTGGGCGACGGCCTGCTCCCCGAAGACTTCAAGGTCCGTGCGCTGGCGCTGTCGCCGCACGATACCGAGGCCTTCCGCGAGATCCTGCGCCCGCGCCTGCAGCAGGCCATGCCCATGGCCAGCCAGGACGACATCCACTCGCTGCTGCAGCGCATCGACTACCGTTCGGTGGATCTGCGCAATCCCGAATCCGTGGCCGAATCGGTCCATGATCTGGTCGACCGCAACTGCGTGAGCTACCTGGCGATCCCGCCGGGCCTGTACATCTCCACCTGCGAAGGCTTGGCCAAGGGCGGCGCACTGGCCGCACCGCACCGGCTGATGCTGGAAAAGCCGATCGGCAGCGACAGCGCCAGCGCCGAGGAGATCATCTCCACCATCGGCCAGTGGATCGACGAAGACCGCGTCTTCCGCCTGGATCACTACCTGGGCAAGGCCGCAGTGCAGAACCTGATCGCGCTGCGCTTCGGCAACACGCTGCTCGAAGCGGTCTGGAACCGCAACTACATCGAATCGGTGCATATCCTGGTCGCCGAGAGCGAGGGCGTGGACGGCCGCGATGCGTATTACGCTCGCTCCGGTGCGCTGCGCGACATGGTCCAGAGCCACATCCTGCAGCTGCTGTGCCTAGTCGCGATGGAGCCGCCGGCGTCGCTGGAGGCCGATCGCATCCGCGATGAGAAGGTCAAAGTGCTGCGCGCCCTGCGCCCGCTCGATGCCAAGCATGCCGCGCGTGACAGCGTGCGTGGCCGCTACACCGCCGGCACCATCAACGGCCAGCCCGCGCAGGCCTACCAGCCGCCGGAAGGCAGCGATGTGGAAACCTTCGCCGGCGTCACCGCGCATATCGACAACTGGCGCTGGTCCGGCGTGCCGTTCCATCTGGTCACCGGCAAGCGCCTGGCCGAGCGCACCACCCGCGTGGTGGTCACGCTCAAGCCGGTCACGCATTGGCTGTTCGAGCGCCCGCACCGCGGCAACGCCACCCCGAACCGGATCACCTTCCAGCTGCAGCCGCAGGAAAACATCGAGCTGGGCTTGATGAGCTCGCTGGCCGGCCCGGAATGGGGCGCGCTGGAACTGCACCCGCTGGAACTGGAACTGTCCGTACCCACCGGCCTGCACCGCCGCATCGCCTACGAGCGCCTGTTCCTGGATGCCTTCAACGGCAACCACGCCCTGTTCGTGCGTGATGACGAAGTGCGCGCGGCCTGGGCCTGGATCGACAGCGTCAGCGACGCATGGAAGGAAGCCAAGCTGCCGCTGCAGCCCTACCCGGCCGGTGAATGGGGTCCGGAAGAAGCTGCCGGCTTCCTGCCCGTCGATGCCGACGCCGACGCTGCCCGTGGTGGCCAGGCATGACGGTGTTGTCCCAGCCGGTCCTCGTCGCGGATATCGGAGGTACCAACGCTCGCTTCGCGCTCGCCGACACCTCGCTGGCCGCGCCGCTGCAGCAGGACAGCATCCGCGAATTCGCCGTCGCTGATTTCCCTTCGCTGGGCGAGGCCGCACGGCACTATCTCGAGCAGATCGGCGCGGAAGCCAAGCGCGGCGTGTTCGCCGTGGCCGGCCGCGTGGACGGTGACGAAGCCCGCATCACCAATCACCCGTGGGTGATTTCGCGCATGCGCACCGCGCACATGCTCGGCTTCGACGAACTGCACCTGATCAACGACTTCGCCGCCCAGGCAATGGCCATTTCACTGCTGCAGCCGCAGGACGTGATCCAGGTCGGCGGCGCGGCATGGGTGCCGGGCAAGCCGGGCCAGCCGCGCAACTATGCGGTGATCGGCCCCGGCACCGGGCTCGGCGTGGGCGGCTTGATCCTGCGCCACGGCCGCTGCTATCCGCTGGAAACCGAGGGTGGCCACGTCAGCTTCCCGCCCGGGACGCCGGAAGAGATCCGCATCCTGGAAATCCTCTCCGAGCAGTTCGGCCGTGTCTCCAACGAACGCCTGATCTGCGGCCCTGGCCTGGTCAACATCCATCGCGCCGTGTGCGAGATGGCCGACATCGACCCGGGCCAACTGCAGCCGGTGGACGTCACCGCGCGTGCGCTGCATGGCGACCCGCAGGCGATGCGGACCGTGGATGTGTTCTGTGCCGTGTTCGGCGCGATCGCCGGTGACCTGGTGCTGATGCAGGGCGCCTGGGATGGCGTATTCCTGACCGGCGGCCTGGTGCCGAAGATGCTCGATTCGCTGCAGCACTCCGGCTTCCGCCAGCGCTTTGAACATAAGGGCCGCTTCTCTTCGATCATGTCCAAGGTGCCGTCACTGGCCGTGATGCACCCCAGCCCCGGCCTGCTCGGCGCGGCCGCGTATGCGGCGGATGTGGAACGCGATCTGCCGGGAGGCACTGCATGAATACCCTGGATACGTCCGATCGTTTCACCCTGATCCGCCATGGCGATGCCGATGGCTGGATCGAGGCCGTGGCCGCCGAAATGGCCGCCGAGCTCAACCGCGACATCGCCGAGTTCGGCCGGGCGCGCATGTTGCTCTCCGGCGGCACCACGCCGGCGCCGATCTACCAGGCACTGGCCGAGCTGGACGTTCAATGGGACCGGGTGGAAGTGAGCCTGGTCGATGAGCGCTGGCTGTCGCCGCAGGATCGCGACAGCAATGCCTGGCTGGTACGCGAGAGTTTCCTCAACCGTGCCGAAGGCGCGCATTTCGATCCGCTGGTACGGGTCGGCAAGCCGCTGCCCGAATGCGTCTACAGCGCCAACCTGCAGGCCCAGCACAGCCAGCGGCCGTGCCTGAGCGTGATCGGCATGGGCAACGACGGCCACACCGCCTCGCTGTTCCCGGGCTCGAAGGATCTGACCCGCGCCTTGGAAAGCACCCTGCCCTACGCGGCGCTGGATGCCACCGGCTGCCCCGGTGCCAATCAGTGGCCGCTGCGCATCACCCTCACCCCGCATGGCTTGAAGCAGAGCCGCCAGCGCCTGTTGCTGCTGCGTGGCAAGCAGAAGCTGGAAGTGCTCAAGCACGCGCTGGAAAGCAACAATCCGCAGCTGTATCCCATCCTCAATGCGATCGATCTCGACGGCGCGAAACTGCGCGTCCACTGGTGTGACTGAGTTGCCCCGGTGTTGTTCCGTTCGCCTTCTCATAGCCGGTAGCCAATGAGCCTGCATCCCAAACTCCATGCCATCACCGAGCGCATCGTCCAGCGCAGCGTCGCCTCGCGCGCCGCCTACCTGGCCGGTGTCGACGCGGCACTGCGCGACGGCCCGTTCCGTTCGCGCCTGAGCTGCGGCAACCTCGCCCACGGGTTCGCCGCGTGCGGCCCGACCGACAAGTCGCGCCTGCGCGGCGGCGTGACGCCCAACCTGGGCATCATCACCGCGTACAACGACATGCTCTCGGCACATCAGCCGTTCGAGCACTACCCGGAGATCCTGCGCGAAACCGCGCGCGAACTCGGTGCGACCGCACAGGTCGCCGGTGGCGTGCCGGCGATGTGCGACGGCGTCACCCAGGGCCGCGGCGGCATGGAACTGTCGTTGTTCTCGCGCGATGTGATCGCCCAGTCGACCGCGATCGGCCTGAGCCATGACATGTTCGACGCCAGCGTCTACCTCGGCGTCTGCGACAAGATCGTGCCCGGCCTGCTGATCGGCGCGCTGGCCTTCGGTCACCTGCCGGCGATCTTCCTGCCGGCCGGCCCGATGACCCCGGGCATCCCGAACAAGCAGAAGGCCGAAGTGCGCGAGCGCTATGCGGCCGGCCAGGCGACCCGCGAGGAACTGCTGGAAGCCGAAGCCGCTTCGTACCATGGCGCTGGCACCTGCACCTTCTACGGTACCGCCAATTCCAACCAGACCCTGCTCGAAGCGATGGGCGTGCAGATGCCCGGCGCCTCGTTCGTCAACCCGGATACACCACTGCGCGATGCACTGACCCGCCAGGCGGCCGTGCGCGCACTGGAAATCAGTGCGCTGGGCGACGACTTCCGTCCGCTCGGCCGCCTGATCGACGAACGCGCGATCGTCAACGCGGTGGTCACCCTGATGGCCACCGGCGGCTCGACCAACCACACCATCCACTGGATCGCCGTGGCGCGTGCGGCCGGCATCGTGCTGACCTGGGACGACATGGACCAGCTCTCGCAGCTGATCCCGCTGCTGGCCCGCGTCTATCCGAACGGCGAAGCCGACGTGAACCGCTTCGCCGCGGCCGGCGGCACCGCGTTCGTGTTCCGCGAGCTGATGGAGGCCGGCCTGATGCACGCCGACCTGCAGACCGTGGCCGAAGGCGGCATGCACCAGTACGGCCAGGAGCCGGCGCTGCGCGACGGCAAGCTGACCTACATCGATGGCGTGCGCGAGAGTGCCGATCCGGGTGTGGTGCGTGGCGTGGCCAATCCGTTCGAGTCGCAGGGCGGCCTGCGCCTGCTGCGCGGCAACCTCGGCCGTTCGCTGATCAAGCTGTCGGCGGTGAAGCCGGAGTTCCGCACGATCGAAGCGCCGGCGGTGGTTGTCGATGCGCCGCAAGTGCTGAACAAACTGCACGCCGCCGGTGTGCTGCCGCACGATTTCGTGGCGGTGGTCCGTTACCAGGGCCCGCGCTCCAATGGCATGCCGGAGCTGCATTCGCTGGCCCCGCTGCTGGGCCTGCTGCAGAACCAGGGCCGTCGCGTGGCGCTGGTCACCGATGGGCGTCTGTCGGGTGCGTCGGGCAAGTTCCCGGCGGCGATCCACATGACCCCGGAAGCCTCGCGTGGCGGTCCGCTGGCACGGGTGCGCGAGGGCGACATCATCCGCCTGGATGGTGAGGCCGGCACGCTGGAGCTGTTGGTGGATGCGGCAGAATTCGCGGCACGTGAGCCGGCGCCGAACACCGCACCGGCGGCGCATGATCTGGGCCGCAATCTGTTCGCGATGAGCCGCCGTCTGGTGGGCCCGGCCGATCAGGGCGCGATGTCGATTTCGTGTGGGCCGGCGGCCGATGACGGCAGCATCTGGAATTACGATGCGGAGTACGAGCTTGGGCATGATGCCGCGGCTGCGGATGCGCCGCATGAGGGTAAGGACGCGTGAGCTGACGCGGCGGTGAATTTCCTGGTTGAGGCAGCGAGATGGCCCCAACCAGGACGCGCCGTGAACCCATCCATGGGGGCTCGTCAGCGCCATCCATGGCGCTGTAACGGTCCTGGTTGGGGCCATCCCGCTGCCTCCCGACACTTTTCGGCGCGTTGTTGGCGTCGTACTTTTTGGAATAAGGATTGGAAACGCATGAGCATCGCCGAGCATCAGAAACGCGCTGAAACCCTGTTGAAGGCTGCCGGCATTCTGCCGGTGGTGACGGTGCATACGCTGGATCAGGCCCGTGCGGTCAGTGCTGCGTTGTTGGAGGGCGGGCTGCCGGCGATCGAGCTGACGCTGCGTACGCCGGTGGCGATGGAGGCGCTCGCCATGCTCAAACGCGAGCTGCCGGATGTGGTGGTGGGTGCGGGCACGGTGTTGACCGTGGAGCAGATGCAGCAGTCGATCGATGCAGGTGCCGATTTCCTGGTCACGCCGGGTACGCCGGCGCATATGGCCGATGCGTTGGCGCAGGCACCGCTGCCGGTGGTGCCGGGTGCGGCCTCGCCGACGGAAATGCTGGCGCTGTATGCGCGCGGCTTCCGGGTGTGCAAGTTGTTCCCGGCCTCGGCCGTGGGCGGGCTCGCGATGATCAAGGGGCTCGCCGGTCCGATTCCGGATCTGAAGCTGTGCCCGACCGGTGGCATCACCGAAGACACGGCGGCCGAGTACCTGGAGCAGAAGAACGTGGTCTGCATCGGCGGTTCGTGGATGGTGCCGGGCGGTTGGATCGAGCGCGGCGAGTGGGACAAGGTGCGCGAGAGTGCGGCCCAGGCCGCGAAGATCGTGGCGCGGGTGCGCGCGCACTGAACGAAAACGCCCGGGCATGCCCGGGCGTTTTTTCATCCGCCGCCAGAACGCGGGTTACATCGGGCGTGCCGGATCCACCAGGCCGTACTGGCTGGCCATGCGCGCGAGCGCGATGTTGTCGTTGATGCCCATCTTCTCGAACAGGCGCGCCTTGTGCGTGTTGACGGTCTTCGCGCTCAGGCTCAGGCGCTTGGCGATGTCTTCCTGGCGCAGGCCCTGGGTGAGCAGCAGCGCCACTTCCAGTTCGCGCGGGGACAGGGTGTCGAACGGCGAGTGGTTGCCTTCCACGTTCGACAGCGCCAGGTTCTGCGCGATGCTGTTGCCCAGGTAACGGCGGCCCAGCGCGGCATCGCGCACCGCACGCAGCAGTTCCTGCGCATCGCAGGCCTTGCCGATGTAACCGGAGGCACCGGCTTCGAGCAGGCGCTTGGGCATCGGGCCGTCTTCAAGGACGGAGACGATCACCACGCGGGTGCCGTGATCGCCACGGACCACGCGTTCGGTGACTTCCATGCCGCTCACGCCCGGCAGATGCAGATCGCACAGCACCACGTCGGGCCGCAGGCGGCGGATATCCGGCAGCGCATCTTCACCGCTCTCCGCCTCACCGACCACCTCGATGTCGGTCTCGTTGGAAAGGATCATCTTCATGCCCGTACGCACCAGAGCATGATCGTCCACCAGATACACTCGAATCGTCATCCGCCAACCTCGTCAAACACTGTGAACGGGGGCAAGCCTAGCCGCGGGATGTGTCGATCACAAGGAACCGGGTTCCCCATCATCGCGTTCTGGTCCGCGCATCACAGACATGCTGTCCTGCCCCTCCCCCTGTGCCTCTCACCCTTGCCTGATCCAATGGAGCAGCCTATGGGTGCAGCCCGCTTTCATGCCGCTTTCGGCCAGTTTACCGCCGTATTTGTTTCAGTGGCGATGCCGCCCCGGATGGCGGCGGCGGAACATGACCAGGAAGCACCCTACCACCCAGACCAGGGCGGCACACCAGCCGGCCAGGATGTCGGAGGGGTAATGGACCCCCAGGTACACCCGCGAGAGGCTCACCAGCACCGCGAAGGTCACCGCTGACAGGGCCACCGGCCAGCGCCAGCGGGTGTTCCAGGCCAGCAGCACCAAGGTGACGGCCAGGGTCATCGAGCCCATGGCATGGCCACTGGGGAAGCTGAAGGTGCTCTCCGGGGCGATCGATTCCCACAGGCTGGGCCGGTCGCGCTGGAAGAAACGCTTGCTGCCCAGGTTCAGCAGGGCCGAGCCGACGAAACAGATGGCCACGAAACTGGCCTCGCGCCAGCGTTTGCGCCAGGCGAGCAGGCCGACGATCAGCACGTCGGCCGGGATCAGGAACCACTCGTAGCCCAGTTTGGAGAGCAGCACGAAGAACTGGTCCAGGCCCGGTGAATGCAGGCCGTGCAGCTTCCACAGCACAGGCGCGTCGAAGTAGATCGCCTCCAGCTCGTGCACTTCATCGGCCAGCGCCACGAAGCCCGCCAGCGGCAGCAGCACGCCGACGAACAACAGCACGAAGCGCCAAGCGTTGCGGCCCATCCAATGGCGGACGCCGGCGGCCGGCTCCGGTGTGGCCAGCACCGTCGGCTTACCCGGCGCTTCGGACATAGGTGCGTTCAACGTAATCGTCGATCAGCGCCACGAAGTCCTGGGCGATGTTCTCGCCGCGCAGGGTGACCGTCTTCTCGCCATCCACGAAGACCGGCGCCGCCGGCGTTTCCCCCGTGCCCGGCAGCGAGATGCCGATGTTGGCATGGCGCGATTCGCCGGGCCCGTTGACGATGCAGCCCATGACCGCCAGGGTCATGCTTTCCGCACCGGGGTGGCTCACCTTCCACAGCGGCATCTTCTCGCGCACGTGGTTCTGCACGACCTTGGCCAGCTCCTGGAAGAACTCCGAGGTGGTCCGGCCGCAGCCGGGGCAAGCCGTGACCAGCGGGGTGAAGGCGCGCTGCCCGGTGGTCTGCAGCAGTTCCTGCGCCACGATCACTTCGGCCGTGCGCGACTGGCCCGGCTCGGGGGTCAGCGAAATACGGATGGTGTCGCCGATGCCTTCCTGCAGCAGCACCGCCAGCGCCGCCGAGGAGGCGACGATGCCCTTGCTGCCGATACCGGCTTCGGTCAGACCCAGGTGCAGGGCGAAGTCCGAGCGCTGGGCCAGGTCGCGGTACACCGCAATGAGCTCCTGCACGCCGCTGACCTTGGCCGAGAGCACGATGCGATCGCGCGGCAGACCCAGTTCCACGGCGGTCTCCGCCGAATCCAGCGCCGAGCGGATCAGCGCTTCACGCAGCACGCGCCCGGCATCCCAGGGCTGCGCGCGCTGGCTGTTCTCGTCCATCAGGCGCGCGGCCAGGGACTGGTCCAGCGAGCCCCAGTTGGCGCCGATGCGGACCGGCTTGTTGTAGCGGATCGCAAACTCGATCAGCTGCGCGAATTGCGTGTCTTTCTTCTTGCCGAAGCCGACGTTGCCCGGATTGATCCGGTACTTGGCCAGCGCCTCGGCGCAGGCCGGCTCCTGGGTGAGCAGCTGATGGCCGTTGTAATGGAAGTCGCCGATCAGGGGGACCTCGATCCCCATCATCTGCAGCTTCTCCACGATCCGCGGAATGGCCGCGGCCGACTCGGGGTTGTTGACGGTCAACCGCACCATCTCCGAGCCAGCGCGCCACAGTTCGGCCACCTGCTTCACGCTGGAGGCGACATCGGCGGTGTCGGTGTTGGTCATCGACTGCACCACCACGGGATGGCCCCCGCCCACGACCACGCCGCCGATATGGACGGGATTGGTCTGGCGGCGGGCCCACACGGCGGAGTCGGCGGGTTGGGTCGGTCGGGTCACGGCGTCATGCATCCGCCTATTTTAGCGCGCCCAGCGCACGGGTAGGTGCCCAGCGTTGGTTGGCACTCATGTTCAGTGCCGTCACCCAGCGGGCAGCTACTCAGTGAGGCCAGGAGCGCAGGCATGCTTCGGCACTGTTATGGTCAACCGGAGCTGCACTAAAACACGTTCAGGCCCGATCCATCCGCAATCGCCACCACAATGACCCTCGACAAATTCTCCACGGATAAATAGTGAAGTACATTACACCCGGCATAGAAGTATTCATGACACCGTTGGATGAACGAAATTTCTTCTCCGAAATCCATGAAAGTATTAGGGACGTGTTATTCATTGAACAATACGTATGGAACAAACCGAAAGCCCCGATAATCGGCCCTATAAACACCCTGGAAACGGATGCCAGCTCGGATTTCTGCATGCTCAATACCGGCATCCAAAGCATCCACGAATATCACAAAAATCACGTCAGGGAACATCTTTCTGGAAGCGGATACACGGGCGACTGTGTGGGAGAAGGGTTGATTCAGTTTCTACGTTCCAGGAATGCGGACTACGCAGCGCGGTGCCTGAGGAATGGAACACTATCCGCCTCGTACGATCCAAGTGTTGATCCAGATACCGAAGCGTTCACAAAGAGCGTATGGAGAATATTGAAACGTGGATCCAAGAGGGTTTATTCCATTGATCTGACAACCAAGGAAGTAGCGAGCAAACCTGAAACAAGGTTTTTCGCATGGCCGGATGCGGCAGAACGCTACAATGGTGACGACGAAAAATACCTAACCAATACTTTTCACGCCTACTTCGTGACTAGGCCCTAGGCACCTGCGAGGCGGACTCTTACCGGGGTGCATATCCGAACCGCAGGCAAACAGGCATGAGGACGCAAAGAGATTCAGCATTGACCTGATAGTCGAAATGCGCCGAACAGCGGATCGTCAAGCATCGGGAGCAGGCGCGCAGCAAGAACATGGAAGCCGCGCGCGTCCCACCTGACTATGATGCGGCCGATTGTCGCAGGCAGGTCCTGCCCGGAGCGCATACGATGTGCGCACATGACCGGTACCGACGCCCCCTTCCTCCGCACCCTGTGCAGCCTGCGCTGGCTGGCCGTGGCCGGCCAGGCCGCCACGATCCTGGTCGCCACCTGGGTGCTGGGCCTGGAGCTGCCGCAATTGCCGCTGTGGGCCGGCGTTGCCGCGCTGACCCTGTTCAATCTGTACGCACAACTGCGCGTACACGATGCCGACACCGCACCGCTGACCGCGTTCTGCCACATCCTGGTGGATGTCACCGTGTTGACCTGGATGGTCGGCTGGAGCGGCGGCATCGCCAATCCCTTCGGCTCGCTGTTCCTGATCCTGATCGCACTGGCCGCGCTCGCCCTGCCCCTGCGCTGGACCCTCGCCGTGGCCGCGGCCTGCCTTGTCGGCTATGCAGCAAGCGGCGTGTTCGGCCTGCCGCTGCCGAGCGGCTATTTCACCGGTGCGCAGATGCAGCAGTGGGGCGTGGTCTGCAACTTCCTGCTGTCGGCCACGGTGGTGCTGGTGTTCGCGACCCGGCTGGCGATCGCCCTGCGCCAGCGCGAACGCGAGCTGGCCATGCTGCGCGAACGCTTCGTGCGCAATGAGGGCATCGTCGCGCTGGCCACCCATGCCGCCTCGGTCGCACATGAGCTCAATACCCCGCTGGCGACCATGACCCTGCTCGCCGACGATATCGCCGACCAGACCGAAAGCAGCGAGGTCCGCGATGACGTGGAAACCCTGCGCGAGCTGCTGGTGCAGTGCCGGGAGCGCGTGCTCGCCCTCGCCCGCCCGGCCGCCGGCGATGCGCCCGGCCGCGATGCGGTGACCTTGCCGCAGGTGCTGGAACAGTGGCGGCTGGTGCGCCCGACCATTGCGCTGAAGCGCAATGAGGATGCCCCGCTCGCCCTGCCGCTGGACCCGGGTATCGGGCACCTGCTGATGGTGCTGCTCAACAATGCCGCCGACGCGGGTGAGAAGGCCGACCGGCCGCAGGTGGATCTGTCGCTGCGCATCGAGGGCGATGACCTGATCGGCGAAGTGCGCGATTACGGCCACGGCTTCGACGCCCGCCAGGCCGTACTGCCCGGCACCTTGTTCAACAGTGGCAAGACCGACGGCATGGGCGTGGGCTTGGCCCTGTCCCCCGCCACCATCGAACGCCTGGACGGCGAGCTGTGGATGCGCCCGGCCAACGGTGCCGGCACGCGCGTCGGCTTCCGCCTGCCCTTGTCCCCACGGGAGACTTCCGCATGACCGCTTTCACCCCCGCGCCCGGCCAGGCCAGTCACGGCCTGCTGGTCGACGACGACGAACTGTACCTGCGCACGCTGCAGCGCAGCCTGGCCCGTAAAGGGTTGGAAACCGTCACCGCCAGCGACACCGCCTCGGCCCTCCTGCTGGCCCGGCAGCAACCGCCGGCCTACGCGCTGATCGACCTCAAGCTCGGCACCGAATCGGGCCTGGCGCTGATCCAGCCGCTGCGCGCCCTGCGCGAAGACATGCGGATCCTGCTGGTGACCGGCTATGCCAGCATCGCCACCGCGGTGGAAGCGATCAAGCTTGGCGCCGATGACTACCTGCCCAAGCCGGCCACGGTGCCGATGATCCTGCGTGCGCTCGGCGAAGAAGACGATGGCCCGGCCGATGATGGTGACATGGAGCCACCGGATGCAATGACCCCGATCAGCCGGCTGCAGTGGGAACACATCCAGCAGGCGATGCATGAGACCGGCGGCAACGTGTCTGCCGCGGCGCGCCTGCTCGGCATGCACCGGCGCTCGCTGCAACGCAAGTTGGCCAAGCGCCCCAGCCCGGAGCGCGATCCGAGCCGGTAATGCCCACCGTCGGTCGCCCGCGCAAACACCAGGCGCACGATTCGGTAGAGCCGACCGTTGGTCGGCTGCGCAAACACGGGCGCATCAACCGGTAGAGCCGACCGTTGGTCGGCTGCTCTTCACCACAACGATCAACCCCGCGCGCTGCGCGCGATAGCCGACCAACGGTCGGCTCTACGCGGTGGTCAGGCGGTCAGGCGGTCAGGCGCCCCAGCAGCTCCAGCGTCACCGGATCGGTGATCGCATGCGCCTGGCCCTGCAGCGCCGGCAGCAACTGGCTGGCCAGTTGCTTGCCCAACTCCACGCCGAACTGGTCGAACGCATTGATGTTCCAGATCAGCGACTGCACGTACACGGCGTGTTCGTACATGGCGATCAGGGCACCGAGCGACTGCGGGGTTAGCGCGTCGAGCAGGATCAGGGTGCTCGGGCGGCCACCGGGATACTCGCGGTGCGGATCCTCGCTGCCCTGGCCGTTGGCCAGCGCCTCGGTCTGCGCCAGCAGATTGGCCATCAGCGCCTGGTGGTTGACCACATAGGGATCATCGTTGCGCACGCAGCCGATGAAATCGGCCGGGATCACACTGGTGCCCTGGTGCAGCGCCTGGAAGAAGCTGTGCTGCACATCGGTGCCCGCCCCGCCCCACCACACCGGCACGGTGTCGCTGGCGACCGGGCTGCCATCGAGCTGCACGCGCTTGCCCAGGCTTTCCATCACCAGCTGCTGCAGGTAGGCCGGCAGCAGCGCCAGGCGCTGGTCATAGGTCATCACCGCATGCGTGGCATGGCCGAGCAGGTTGCGGTTCCAGATATCGGTCAGCGCATGCAGCACCGGCAGGTTCTGCGCCAGCGGTGCGGTCAGGGCGTGTTCGTCCATCTGCGCGGCGCCCTCGAGCAGCTGCTCGAAACGCGTGAAGCCGATCGCCAGCGCGATCGGAAAACCGACCGCCGACCACAGCGAATAGCGCCCGCCCACCCAGTCCCACATCGGCAGCACGCGACCGGCGGCGATCGAGAAGGCCTTGGCTGCACGCTCCGGGTTGGCGCTGACTGCATACAGGCGCTCGCTGCCACCCAGCCAGTCGTGCAGGATCTGCCCGTTGAGCAGGGTTTCCTGGGTGCCGAAGGTCTTGGAGATCAGGATGCCGGCCGTGGTGGCCGGGTCCAGCGTGGCGAGCGTGCGCTGCATCGCGGCGCCATCCACGTTCGACACGAAATGCACGCGGAAGCGTGCGCCGGTGACCGGGCGCAGCGCATCGGCCACCAGCCGCGGGCCGAGGTCCGAGCCGCCGATGCCGACGCTGACGATATCGGTGATAGTGGTCGCTTCCAGCGCAGCGATCAGCTCGCCCATCTGCTGGCGCACCTGGGCCGCCGTGGCGAAGGCCTCACCGGCCACCGGCGCGCCGCTGGCATCGCCGCGCAGCGCGGTGTGCAGCGCCGCACGGCCTTCGGTGACGTTGACCGTTTCACCGCGGAACAGGCGCTGGAAGCCACCGGCGACATCGCGCTCGGCAGCCAGCTGCAGCAATGCGTCCAACGCCGCGCGGTCGTACTTCTGCCGCGCGAAATTGACGTACAACGGACCGACCCGCAACCCCAGCGATTGTGCGCGGCCCGGTTCGGCGGCGATCAACGAAGGGATGCTCGCGCCTCGCAGGCGCTGGGCATGGGAATGAAGCGGGTCGAATCCGTTGTGCTGTGTCATGCGGCCTGTGTCGGGATCGTGTCGTTGGTGTGGGAGATCTGGTTCTTGCCGTCCACATATACCAACTTCGGCTTGAAGCTGTCAGCTTCTTCTTCGCTCATGCTGGCGAAGGCGGCGATGATGATGATGTCGCCCACCTGCACGTGGCGCGCGGCGCCACCGTTGAGCGACACCACTCCGCTGCCGGCTTCGGCGCGGATGGCATAGGTGGAGAAACGCGCACCGTTGGTCACATCCCAGATGTGCACCTGTTCGAACTCACGGATGCCGGTCGCAGCCAGCAGGTTGTCATCGATGGCGATGGAACCTTCGTAGTTCAGCTCGGAGTGAGTGACGGTGGCGCGGTGGATCTTGGTCTTCAGCAGGGACAGATGCATGGCAACGGGGAAACGGTAAAGGAAAGGGAAATTCTAGCACCCGGGCGGCGGGCGGCAGGGGCTGGCGCGCGCGGCAATGCCGGGGGCTGCCGGCGGTTCAGCATCGTCACGAGCCCACCCGGCCCGGCGTAGGGCCACCCCATGGGTGGCTGCACGTCCGGCATCGCCCAGCAGCCACCCATGGGGTGGCCCTACCCGGCGGGGCGCAGCCCTCAGAACTCCAGGTTGTCGATCAACCGGGTGTTGCCGATCCGTGCGGCGATCAGCGCCACGCGGGTGCCGTCGTTGGCATCGGCCGGCTCGGACAGGTCCGGCAGGCGGACCACGGCGTAGTCGACCTGGAACCCGGCCGCCTGCAGCGCCGCCGCGGCTTCAGCCTCGATCAGGCTGCGGCTCTTGCCGGCGATGAAGCCTTCGCGCATGCCCAGCAGCACCTGGTGGATGGTGGTCGAGACCGGGCGCTGCTCGGCGTTGAGGTACTGGTTGCGCGAGCTCATCGCCAGGCCGTCGTCTTCGCGCACGATGTCGCCCCCGACGATCTGGATCGGGAAGGCCAGGTCTTCCACCATCTGGCGGATCACCGCCAGCTGCTGGTAGTCCTTCTTGCCGAACGCCGCCACATCCGGCTGCACCTGGTTGAACAGGCGCGAGACCACGGTGCAGACGCCATCGAAATGGCCCGGGCGGTGCGCGCCTTCGAGCAGGCCACTGATGCCCGGCACATTGACGCTGGCCGCCAGTTCGACACCGAACGGGTACATCGACTCAACCGTGGGCAGCCACAGCACATCGCACCCGGCCTGCTCCAGGCCGGTGGTGTCGGCTTCGGGCGTACGCGGGTAGCGGGTGAAGTCCTCGTTCGGGCCGAACTGGGTCGGGTTGACGAAGACGCTGGAGACCACGCGATCGGCGTACTGCCGGGCCAGCGTGACCAGTGAATAATGCCCTGCGTGCAGGTTGCCCATGGTCGGGACCAGCGCGACGCGCAGGCCCTCGCGCTTCCAGCCGTTGACGACGGCGCGCAGACGGGACAGTTCGGTGACGGTTTCGATCATGAGGCGTAGGCGTGTTCTGCGTCGGGGAAGGAGCCGTCGCGCACGGCGTCGGCGTAGGCACGGACCGCACCGGCAACCGACCCGCCTTCGGCAAGGAAATCCTTGACGAACTTGGGACGGCGATGACCGCTGTCCAGACCGAGGAAATCATGCAGCACCAGTACCTGGCCATCGCACTGCGGGCCGGCACCGATGCCGATGGTGGGCACACTGATGTCCGCGGTGACCTGGGCAGCCACCGGCGTGGGCACGCATTCGAGCACGACCAGGCTGGCGCCGGCGGCGACCGCGGCCTTGGCGTCATCGCGCAGCTGCTGGGCGGCGTCGCCACGGCCCTGCACGCGATAGCCGCCCAGGCGCAGCACCGACTGCGGGGTCAGGCCCAGGTGCGAACAGACCGGAATCTCGCGCTCGACCAGGTAACGGATGATGTCCAGCTTGAAGCCGGCACCTTCGATCTTGACCATCTCCGCACCGGCCTGCAGCAGGCGCAGCGAGGCATCCAGCGCGCGCTCGGGGGTGGCGTCGGCGCCGAACGGCAGATCCGCCACCAGCAGCGCGCGCTGCAGTACGCGGGCCACGGCGCGGGTGTGATAGACCATGTCGTCGGTGGTCACCGGCAGGGTCGAGTCATGCCCCTGCACCACCATGCCCAGCGAGTCGCCGATCAGGATCAGGTCCACGCCGTTGGCGTCGAAGCTGCGGGCGAACCCGGCATCGTAGGCGGTCAACATCACCAGCTTCTGTCCGTTGCGCTTGGCCTCGGCCAACGCGGGCACGGTCCAGGGCTTGCTGTCTGCGTGGGTACTCATGAGCTGATAACCGGTGGCGATAAGCCCCGCATTATCCTCCTATTGAAGCGATCCCGCAGGCCTCGACCCGCATCACAGTATCCCGCACGCGGCCGTGCCCGGGAATGATGGCGTCGGGCGCGATCTCGGCCAACGGCAGCAGCGCGAACCCGCGCTCATGCAGATAGGGGTGCGGTACCTGCAACTGCGGCAGATCGATGATCTGTTCGCCATACAACAGCACGTCCAGATCCAGTGCACGCGGCCCCCAGTGCACGGCAGGATCACGTACGCGGCCGAAGCGGCGCTCGATCTCCAGCAGGGCAACCAGCAGATCCGGTGCGGGCAACGTGGTCTCCAGCACGGCGGCGGCGTTGACGAACGCCGGCTGGTCTTGGTTGCCCCAGGCCGGCGTGCTGTACAGCTGCGAGCGCGCCCGCAGTGTGGTCTGCGGCAGGGCCGCCAGCGCCTGGAACGCATCGCGCAGGGTCTGCGCGGCGTCCCCGAGATTGGCGCCCAATCCGATACAGGCCAGGGTCACGGCTTACTCGCCTGCCACTCCACCGGGACGACGACGGCGGCGGCGACGCTTGCGCGGTGCACCGTCTTCGCCCTCGCCTTCGGCCTGGGCGGCATCCAGTGCCGAATCCAGCTCCGTGCCGGACTGCAGCTGGGCTTCGCGCCAGAACGCCACATCGGCTTCATGCTCGCTGGAGGCCACCTGGCGCAGGACCAGGAAATCGTAGGCGGCGCGGAAGCGCGGATGGGTCAAGGTGCGGATCACGCGCTTGCGCTGACGCGAGCCGAAGCGGCCCTGCAGCAGCCAGATTTCCTGCATCGGCAGCGAGAAGCGGCGCGGCAGGGCGATCGTGGTCAGCTGGTGCAGGGTCACGCGGTCCGCCGCACGGCGCTGCGCCTCTTCCAGTGCGACGCCCTGCTTCTGCAGGCTGGCCAGGGCGCGGCAGAACGCCGGCCACAGCAGCAGCGCGAACAGGAACGACGGCGACACCGGCTCATCATTGGCCACACGCAGATCGGTGTTGTGCAGACCTTCGATGACCATCCGGCGCAACGCACCACTGCGGTTGCTGCGCAGTGCCGCGGCGCTTTCCGGGAACATGACATCGAGCAGGCCGTACCGCTCCAGGCCCTCGAAGCTGGCCACGCCGTGCCCGGACAGGAACAGCTTGAGCACTTCCTCGAACAGGCGCGCCGGGGCGGCCTCGGCCAGCAAATTGGCCAGGCGCGGCAGCGGTTCGGCCGTCGCCTCTTCGATCTGGAAGCCCAGCTTGGCCGCCAGGCGCACCGCGCGCAGCATGCGCACCGGGTCTTCGCGATAGCGCTGCTCGGGGTCGCCGATCAGCTTCATCAGGCGCGCCTGCACGTCTTCAAAGCCGCCGGTGTAATCGCGCACCGAGAAATCCTCGATCGCGTAGTACAGGGCGTTGCAGGTGAAGTCGCGGCGGATCGCGTCGTCTTCGATGCTGCCGTACACGTTGTCGCGCACGAGCATGCCGTTTTCCATCTCACGGTCGCCGCTGCCATCGTCGATGTTGGCGCGGAAGGTGGCGACCTCGATGATCTCGCGGCCGAACACCACGTGCGCCAGGCGGAAGCGGCGGCCGATCAGCCGGCAGTTGCGGAACAACTGCTTGACCTGCTCGGGCGTCGCGTCGGTGGCGACGTCGAAGTCCTTGGGGTGGCCGTTCACCAGCAGATCGCGGACGGCGCCGCCGACCAGGTAACCGGCAAACCCGGAATCACGCAGCCGGTACAGAACGCGCAGGGCGTTCGGGCTGATGTCCTTGCGGGAGATGTTGTGCTGATCGCGCGGGATCACGCGCAGGCTGAACGGTGATGTAGCAGAGGAATTGATGTTGGCGCTTCCGGTTGAGTTTTCGGGATTGCCCAATGGCATCTAGGTCCATATACTAGCGCGCTGCGCAGTTCGCGACAAAGCCTGCTCCCTTCGTCTAATGGTTAGGACGTGGCCCTCTCAAGGCTAAAACAGGGGTTCGAGTCCCCTAGGGAGCACCAGTCGCGGTGCAGAAAGCCAGAAACCCCGCCACGGCGGGGTTTTTTGCGTTCAGGGTCAGGGCCTGCGGCGCCTGCCCTGCCAGGCCCGGACCGGGGAGTGCACTCCCCGACCCGGCAAAGCGTCCCGCAACGAGGAGGTCGGAAACGGCGCTCACCCCTCCATCTGCTCCAGTTCCTTGCCCTTGGTCTCCTTCACGAAGCGCAGCACGAAGAACACCGAGATCACCGCCGCCACCGTATAGATGCCGTAGGCCCCGGCCAAGCCGATGCTGCCCAGCAGGATCGGGAAGGAAACGGTGATGGCGAAGTTGGAGGTCCACTGCGCCGCGCCGGCCACCGCCAGCCCGGAGCCGCGGATCTGGTTGGGGAACATCTCGCCCAGCATCACCCACATCACCGGGCCCCAGGACATGTTGAAGAAGATCACGTAGACGTTGGCCGCCACCAGCGCCAGCACGCCCATGGTGTCGGTGAGCTGAAGCTTCCCGGCGGCATCCAGCGAGCCACTGGCGAAGGCAATGGTGACCAGTGCCAGCGAGATCGCCATGCCGGCCGAGCCGACCCACAGCAGCGGCTTGCGGCCGATGCGGTCGATCAGCACCACGGTGATCAGGCAGGCACCGATGCTCAGCGCACCAGAGAGCACGTTGATCAGCAGCGCGTCGTTCTCCGAGAAGCCCACCGCCTGCCACAGCACCGCGCCGTAATAGAAGACGACGTTGATGCCGACCAGCTGCTGGAACACCGCCAGGCCAATGCCGATCCAGACGATCGGGCGCAGTTTGCCGGTGGCCTTGCTGATCAGGTCCGAGAAGGTCGGGCGGTGCTGGTCCTGGGACAGCGAGCCCTCGATCTCGGTGATCTTGGCCTGCGCCTCGGCCGGGCCGTACAGCCGGGTCAATACCGCCAGGGCCTGGTCACGGCGCCCTTTGACCACCAGGAAGCGGGGGCTCTCCGGGATCACCAGCAGCAGGCACAGGAACAGCAGCGAGGGAATGGCCTGCATCCAGAACATCCAGCGCCATGCCGCCTGCCCCAGCCACAGCGCCTGGGTGGAGGCACCGGCCGCTTTGGCCAATAGATAGTTGCTGAGGAAGGCGCAGAACAGGCCGCTGATGATCGCGATCTGCTGCACCGTCGCCAGCCGGCCGCGGTAGCGGGCCGAAGCCACCTCGGCGATGTAGGCCGGCGACATCACGCTGGCCGCACCCACCGCGAAGCCGCCGATCACCCGGGCGATGATGAACACGGTGGAGCTGTGTGCCGCCCCTGCCCCCAGGGCGGAGAACAGGAACATCACCGCGGCGATGATCAGCACGCCGCGGCGGCCGAGCCGGTCGCCGAGGCGGCCGGCGAAGAACGCACCGATCGCACAGCCGAGCAGCATCGAGGCAACCTCGAAGCCGATCCCGGCCGAACTGGACTGGAACGTGTCCTTCAGGCCATCGACGGTGCCGTTGATCACGCCGCTGTCGAAGCCGAACAGGAAGCCACCGATGGTGGCCACGCAGCTGATCAGGACGATGAAGCCGGTGTTCTCGCCGCTGCCGGCGCGGGTACTGCTGAGCGAAGCACTGGACATGGGAACCCCTGGGTGAAGGGACACTGGATGCTGCGGAACAGCGCAGCAGATGTTGGTGGATCAGAACCGTCGTCTGCCGCAACCCCGCGCCTGATTGTCTACCGGCAGCCACCTGCATCCTGGACCGGGGATCGGCGGCTCGGCAATCATGCACTGCGGCATGGCCTCGACAGTGAGGCGCAACGCACATGGCATTGATCGACCCGGTGGCAGAATGCAACGCCCGCTGATGTTGTGAGCCTGCCGAATGCGCGACGCCGCCGCCCCGTCTTCCGCTGTCGCCGATGTTCCACTGCTGGTCGACAGCCGCTGCACCCATGGCGAAGGCGCCCTGTGGTCGGCCCGCCGGCAGTGCCTTTTCTGGGTGGATATCAGTGAGCGCCGCTTGTGGCAGTACCGCAGTGCCGACGGCAGCCACCAGAGCTGGTTGCTGCCGGACCGGCCCGGCTGCGTCGCCGAAGGGGACGACGGCCGCCTGCTGATCGCGCTGGCCGGCTCATTGCAGCGGCTGGATATCGACCGCGACGGCGATGCCGCCGCGCCCGCGCTGGAATGGCTGGCCGATGTGCAGCCCGATGTCGCGGACACGCGCAGCAATGACGGCCGCACCGATCGCGCCGGCAACCTGGTGTTCGGCACCATGAGCGAGGACCCTGCGCGCGCACCGCTCGGCCGCTACTACCAGTTTTCGATGCGCCATGGCCTGCGCGAACTGAATCTGCCGCCGGTCGTCATCCCCAATGCGATCTGCTTCAGCGCGGACGGCGCCACGATGTACTTCTGCGATTCGGTACGGCCGGCGCTGTGGTGCTGCGATTACGACGCCGAGCGCGCGCACTGCGGGGCGCTGCGCCTGTTCGCTGCCCTGCCCGATCCGCACTGGGAGCCGGACGGGGCCATCGTCGATGCCGAAGGCGGCGTGTGGAATGCGCAGTGGCGCGCCTCCCGCGTGGTGCGTTATCACCCCGACGGACAAGTTGATCGGGTGGTCCTGCTGCCGGTGCGCAACCCGACCTGCGTCGCGCTCGGCGGGCCCTCGCTGCGGCAACTGATGATCACCAGCTCCCGGCTCGACCACACCGACCAGCAACTGGCGGCCAGCCCGCGTGCCGGCGGTGTATTTGCGCTGGAGACCGGCATCCCCGGCCTGCCCGAGAGTCCCTTCCGCTGGGGCTGAGCCTTGCGCCAGCGGCATTTCGGGGTTTCAGGCACGATCCGATCCCGCGCCACGGACCAACCTGTTCTAGAATTGTGCGGCTTACTGTCGGATTCAGATCCAGCCATGCCTTTTGTCGTCACCGAAAACTGCATCAAGTGCAAACACACCGATTGCGTGGAAGTGTGCCCCGTGGATTGCTTCCACGAAGGCCCCAACTTCCTGGTGATCGACCCGGATGAGTGCATCGATTGCACCCTGTGCGAACCGGAGTGCCCGGTCAATGCGATCTTCCCCGAAGACGACGTGCCCGCCGGGCAGGAAGCATTCGTCGCCCTGAACGCCGAGCTGGCCAAGGCCTGGCCGGTGCTGACCGTGCGCAAGGACCCGCCCGCCGATGCCGGCGAATGGGACGGCAAGCCGGACAAGCTGAAGCTTCTGGAACGCTGAGCTTCCCGGCTCTGGCAGCAACGAAAAAGGGCGCCGAGGGCGCCCTTTTCGTTTCCATGACACGCCATTTCAGGTAGTGCCGGCCGCTGGCCAGCTGCTGCCCGCTCCAACGCCATCCAGCTCGCACCTGGACGGCATGCTGTGCGCGCCTGCCCGGCCAGCGGCCGGGCCTACCGCTGGCGCTTCAGGGAGCCAGCTTCGCCTTGAGCTCACCCAGCAGCTTGGTCGGGGCTGCCGCGGTGGCCGGCAGGCCACGCGGGTCGACGGCCGACACATAAGCACCGGCATCGACGGCGACCACACGGACCAGGAAGTCGCTGCCTTCGAAGGCCACGTCGTAGGAACCCAGCAGCTGGGCCTTGCTGGCGATCTTCACGCCTTCAACGGTCTCCAGGGCGGTGCCGACCTTGGCGAACACCTCTTCCTTGGTGCCCGGCACGGTGAAGCCGGCGTTGTTGGCGGCCGCCGGGTTCGCGGCCGGCGCCGGACGCGCCGCCTGCGAGGCCAGCGAGGAGCTGGTCGCAGCGGTAGCGGCAGCCTGGCCGGCCGGCACGTTCAGATCCGGCGGCACTTCCAGCGGGCGCACTTCCGGGGCCAGGGCATAGTCGCCCTTGGCGCCGCGCTTGAAGCAACCGGTGGTGCCGACGAGGGTGGCGGTGGCCAGGATCGCGAAGGACAGCACGCGGAAGGCGGAAACGGATTGACGCATGGGAATCTCCTGAGTGACCACTGTGATCAGTGGTTGGATAGTGCTTCCAGCGCACCGATATCGGTGGCCAGGTGTTCGGCAGCGGCGTGATGGGCCGCGGACAAGGGCAGCAGCGGCAGGCGCAGGCCGTCACCAATGCCGATCCGGCGCAGCAGGTCCTTCACCGGGATCGGGTTGGACTCCACGCCGCAGAATTCATGGAACGGCTCGAGACGGGCATCCCACGACTCGGTCGCCTCGCGTTCCCCGGCCGCCGCCAGGTCGCACATCCGGCGGTAGGCGCCCGGCAGGGCGTTGGAGCCCACCGAGATCAGGCCGTCCACGCCGGACAGGATCGAGCGCGCGGCCGTACCGTCGTCACCGCTGAGGATGGCGAAGTCCGGCGTACGCAGGGCCAGCAGGGCGTTGACGCGGCCCACATCGCCCACCGCCTCCTTGATGCCCACGATGTTCGGGTGCCGGGCCAGTTCGGCCACGGTCTCGGGCAGCATGTCGCAGCCGGTGCGGCCGGGCACGTTGTACAGGATGACCGGCAGGCCACCCTGGTCGGCCACCGCGCGGTAATGCGCGATCAGGCCGGCCTGGGTCGGACGCACGTACGGCGGGGTCACCACCAGCGCATGGGTCGCGCCGTTGGCGGCCGCACGACGGGTCTGTTCGATGGTTTTGGCCGTCCCCGACAGGCCGGTTCCGGCCAGCACCGGGATGCGCCCGGCGACGGTTTTGACCGCACTGCGCAGCAGCTGATCGTATTCGTCGTCGGACAGGGCCGCGGCTTCACCGGTCGAACCGGCCACCACCACCCCGTGAACACCACCCTCCAGTTGCAGGTGCAGCAGGCGCTGCCAACCGTCGGGATCCAATGCGCCGTTCGCCTGGAAGGGCGTCGCCAGCGCGGTGATGAGACCGGAAAGGGACAAGGACATCGTGCTCGGAAGAAAGGGGGCACCCCGCCTGCGTAAACGCCGGCCAGATGTACGTTGCATGTTACTTGCGGGTCGAAAGCGCGGGCAAGTATGCTGGACTCCGGCGAACGTGCCGTCGTCCGGCCGTTCAGACTCACCTTGCATCACCCGGAACCATCTTGACCGACACCACGCCGCGGCCTGCGCCGACCGAAAACCACCTCCTGATCAACGCCTATACGACGCATCCGGAGTCCCCCCTGCTGCCTGTGACCCGGCGTATCGCCGACAGTGGCTGCAATCTGGTCGATGCCCGCCTGGCCACGGTCGGGCGCGACGTGTCCGTCACCGCCCTGGCCACCGGCTCGTGGGACTCGGTGGCCAAGCTGGAGGCGATGCTGACCCGGCTGGAGCGTGAGGAAGGCCTGAAGCTGGTCTGGTATCGCACCGGTGCCAAGCAGGCCCAGTCCAACCTGCTGCCCTACATCGTGGAAGTGATCGCGGCCGACAAGCCGGGGATCCTGTTCCAGCTGGCCGATTTCTTCGACCGCCAGGGCATCACCATCGAAAACCTGCAGAGCACGCGTTACCGCGCGATGCAGACCGGTGCGGAAATGTTCTCCGCGCAGGTCACGATCGGAGTGCCGGCGAACATGCACATTGCCGCGCTGCGCGATGATTTCCTCGAGTTCTGCGATCACCTGAACCTCGATGCGATCATGGACCCGATGAAGTTCTGATGTTTCGCGCGTTCGTCACGGGCGCGCGGGGTTTCATGCAGTTGTAGTAGATCTACCCCAGGATCCGGAAAGGAACCCATGAACGACGGCGACACCCTGGACAGCACCACCCTCGCGCTTCCGCTGGCCTTGTCCGGCGGCGACACCACCACCCTCGGCGAGCTGGCCGGCCAGTGGCTGGTGCTGTACTTCTACCCCAAGGACAGCACCCCGGGCTGCACCACCGAGGGCATCGATTTCAACGCGCTGCTCCCGCAGTTCACGAAGGCCGGCGCCCGCGTCTTCGGCGTCTCCCGTGATTCGGTCAAATCCCACGACAACTTCTGCGCCAAGCAGGGCTTCGCCTTTCCGCTGATCAGCGATGGCGATGAAGCGCTGTGCACCGCGTTCGACGTGATCAAGCTGAAGAACATGTACGGCAAGCAGGTGCGTGGCATCGAGCGCAGCACCTTCCTCATTTCGCCGGACAGTCGTATCGTGCAGGTGTGGCGCAAGGTCAAAGTGGCCGGCCACGCAGACACCGTCCTTGAAGCCCTGAAGGCCGCGAAAACCCAGTGATCACCCCGGCACCCCCAATGGCCATCACCCTGCCCCGCAGGTCGTGATGGCTTGTCCCTGTTCTGCCACCAGGAATTGACGATGACCCGAGGCAAGCGCATCTACGTACTGGATACCAACGTGCTCATGCACGATCCGACCGCGCTGTTCAAGTTCGAGGAGCATGATGTCTACCTGCCGATGCAGGTGATCGAAGAGCTCGATAACGGCAAGAAGGGGACCACCGAGGCAAGCCGCAATGCGCGCCAGGTCAGCCGCTTCCTCAATGAGCTGGTGCAGGCCTCGGGCCTGGACAACCTGGCCGATGGCATCCCGCTGCAGCGCCCGAACGGGCTGCAGCTGCGCGGCAAGCAGAGCGTGGGCCTGCTGCGTTTCCAGACCAGCCACTTCGAGGCCGGCAAGAGCTTCGGCGCGGTGATCCCGGACAACGCCATCCTCGGCGCGATCCTGGCGCTGAAGGAACAGGTGCCCGAGATTCCGGTGGTGTTCGTCTCCAAGGACATCAACCTGCGGATCAAGGCGGCGATTGCCGGCATCGTCTCCGAGGATTACGAGAACGACCGCGCGCTGGACGATTTCAGCCTGCTCTACACCGGCGCCACCGAGCTGCCGGAAGACTTCTGGAAGAAGCACACCGACAACCTGCGCAGCTGGAGTGACAAGGGCCGCACCAGTTACGAAATCATCGCCAGCGAAGACGAGAGCTGGCACCCCAACCAGTACGCCTACCTGCCGGGCGACGATGAAGTCGAACTGCGCGTGGCCAAGGTGGACGGCGACAAGATCACCTTGTCGCTGGTCAACGATTTCCGCCACGGCAGCCATGCGGTGTGGGGCATCAGCGCGCGCAACCGGGAGCAGAACTTCGCGCTCAATGCGTTGATGGACCCGGAGATCGATTTCGTCACCCTGCTCGGCACCGCCGGCACCGGCAAGACCCTGCTCGCGCTGGCCGCCGGCCTGGCCCAGACCATGGACCAGCAGCGCTACCGCGAGATCATCATGACCCGCGCCACGGTCAGCGTCGGCGAGGACATCGGCTTCCTGCCCGGTACCGAGGAAGAGAAGATGACGCCATGGATGGGCGCGCTGACCGACAACCTGGAAGTGCTCACGCATACCCAGGAAGGCGGCGCGTGGGGCCGAGCGGCGACCAACGACCTGATCGCCAGCCGGATCAAGATCCGCTCGCTGAACTTCATGCGTGGCCGCACCTTCCTGTCGCGTTATCTGATCCTGGATGAAGCGCAGAATCTCACCCCCAAGCAGATGAAGACCCTGATCACCCGTGCCGGCCCGGGCACCAAGATCGTCTGCCTGGGCAACGTCGAACAGATCGATACTCCGTACCTCACCGAGACCACCTCGGGCCTGACCTACGCGGTGGACCGTTTCAAGAACTGGCCGCACAGCGCGCACGTCACGCTGCGCCGTGGCGAGCGTTCGCGCCTGGCCGATTACGCTTCGGAGGTGTTGTGAGCCGTTCCCTGTCCCGTGCCGTCCTGCCGCTGGCGCTTGCTGCGCTGGCGGCAGCCTGCACGCCCGCCAACACGCGGCCGGGCGCCAGCGTCCCGCCCGCGATCAAGACCGGCCAGTCCTGGGTGGTGACCCGTCCCGTCGTCGCCGCCCAGGTATTGGATACCTGCTCGCGTTCCAGCCCCGGCCGCGAGCCGGGGCGCGTCACCGGCTACTGGGCGCCCAGCCGCCAACAGGTGGAGCAGCTGGAAGCCCGGTTGCCGTCGCTGGAGACGCAGGTGCCCAAGGCCGCCGATTTCGACCGCCAATATGTCGGCATCGAAATGGACGGCCGGCAGCTGATCTATCTCAACGCCTTCCATCTGCCCGACGACGCCGATATCGATCCAGCGCGCGATGCGATCCGGGTCTGCGATGGCGGCGCACAGTTCTGGGGCGCGCTGTTTGATCCGGCCAGCGGCAGTTTTTCGGATGTCCAGTTCAACGGCCCGCCCGCGGGTCGTTGATCGTGCCGTGACCACCCCCACGCACGCCGGATGAGCATCCGGCTGCCCACCTGGGTCTGGATCGGGGCGATCGCCCTGTCCTGCGTGGCCGGGATGGTCAACGTGGTCGGCTTCCTGGGGTTCGAACACCAGGCCGTCAGCCACATGACCGGCACCACCAGCCAGCTCGGCATGGCGCTGGCCCAACGCGACTGGCGCGTGGTGGGGCATCTGTGGGGGCTGTTGATCGCGTTCTGCGTGGGCGCGACGCTCAGCGGGGTGATCATTCAGGACAGCGGCCTGCAACTGGGCCGCCGCTATGGCGTCGTGCTGGCATTGGAATCACTGTTGCTGCTGATCGCGATCCCGCTGTTCAAACAGCAGCAGATCTGGGGGGCACTGGCGGCGGCGATGGCCTGCGGCCTGCAGAACGCGATGGCCACCACCTTCAGTGGCGCGGTGGTGCGCACCACCCATCTCAGCGGCATGTTCACCGATCTCGGGATCGGGCTGGGCCACCTGTTGCGCGGCCTGCCGCTGCCGATCCGGCGGCTGACCCTGAGCGGGTTGATCGTCAGCGGCTTCCTGGCCGGCGGCGTGATGGGCGCCCTGTTGTTCCTGCGCTTCGGCTACGACGCCCTGCTCGCCCCCGCACTGCTCACCGGCGGCACCGGGCTGGGCTACGTGCTGTACCGGCAGTGGGCACTGCTGCGGGCGCGCTGAGGACGCGGCAGCACTGCCGCGACAAACATTGCACAATTGGGGCATGACGCCTTCCAGCCCCAGCCCCGTTTCCGCCCTGACCATCGCCGGCTCCGATTCCGGCGGTGGCGCCGGCATCCAGGCCGATCTGAAGGCCTTCGCCGCCCATCGCGTGCATGGCCTGTCCGCGATCGCCGCACTGACCGCACAGAACACCCGCGGCGTTACCGCCGTACACGTGCCGCCGCTGGACTTCCTGCAGGCGCAGATCGATGCCTGCTTCGCCGATTTCGATATCCATGCGGTGAAGCTGGGCATGCTGGCCAACGCCGAGGTGATCGCACTGGTGGCCGACGCACTGGAAAAGCACCGCCCACCGCACGTGGTGCTGGATCCGGTGATGGTCGCCACCAGCGGCGCCAAGCTGCTCGAAGACAGCGCACTGGCGGCGATGCGCACGCGCCTGATCCCGCTGGCGACGCTGCTGACGCCCAACACACCCGAAGCGGAGCTGCTGCTCGGCCGCCGCATCGTCACCGCCGAGGATGCCGAAGATGCCGCCGACGCACTGCTGGATCTGGGCGCCGGCGCGGTGCTGCTCAAGGGCGGCCATCTGGACGAAGGCAGCCGCGTGATCGATCGCTACTTCGACGGTGTGACCCGCGAAGAATTCATCCATACCCGCCTGCCGGTGGATGCGCACGGCACCGGCTGCACGCTGGCCTCGGCCATCGCCGCGCAGCTGTGCCAGGGGTTGTCCTTGCCGAACGCCTGCGAAGCGGCCATCGACTACGTCGCGCGCGGCCTGCAGAGCGGTTATTACCCGGGCCGCAGCGAGGTCCTGATGATCGACCATTTCGGCGCGGCACGCCCGGCATGATCGACGCCTCGCCCCTGCCCGTGCAGACCGGCGATGGCCATCGCGTCGAGCTGCTGGCGCGTGTACCGGCACAGCCGCGCGCACGCCTGCTGTGGCTGCCGGCGCTGGGCGTGGCCGCGCGCCATTACCTGCCGTTCGCCGAGGCCCTCGCTGCGCGTGGCATTGCGGTGTACCTGCACGAGTGGCGTGGCAACGGCAGCAGCAGCCTGCGCCCGTCGCGCACGCAGGACTGGTGCTATCGCGAAATCCTCGAGCAGGACCTGCCGGCGAGCCTGGCAAACGTGGCCAGAGACGCTGACACACCCTTGATCATCGGCGGCCACAGTCTCGGCGGTCAGCTGGCCTGCTGTTTCGGCGGGTTGCATCCGCAGCGTTTCGCCCGCGTGTGGCTGGTCGCCAGCGGCACGCCGTACTGGCGCACCTTCCCGGCTCCGCGTGGCTGGACCCTGCCGCTGGTGTATCGCTTCCTGCCCTGGCTGGCCCAGCGCCAAGGGGTCCTGCACGGCAGGAAGCTTGGCTTCGGTGGGACCGAGGCGCGCGGGCTGATCCGCGACTGGTCGCGCGTGGGCCTCAACAACCACTACGCGGCCGCTGGCATGGCGACCGATCTGGAGGCCGGGATGCGCGAACTACGCGGCCAGGCGACCGCCGTGGTGATGGACCATGACTGGTTGGCACCGACGGGCTCGATGCAGGGCCTGCTGGCGAAGATGCCGGGCATGCGTGCGCAGCTCAGCGTGGTCAGTGCGCAGATGCTGGGTGCGCGTGCCGATCACTTCGCCTGGATGAAAACGCCGGAAGCCGTGGTGGAGCAGCTTCTTCGTTCATTTGAATGAAGACCTTCACAAAAACCGTTGACGAATGCGACGCCGATCCGCATAATTCCGCTCCTGTTGACGCGCCCGTAGCTCAGTTGGATAGAGTACCTGGCTACGAACCAGGCGGTCGGGAGTTCGAATCTCTCCGGGCGCACCATCAACAGGGTATCGATTTCGCCGTCGGTATCAGTAATGAAAATTCGATGTAAATGCGCCCGTAGCTCAGTTGGATAGAGTACCTGGCTACGAACCAGGCGGTCGGGAGTTCGAATCTCTCCGGGCGCACCATTACATCGAACGGCAAGCCTGCTTGCCTTCCCGTCGAACGTGGCAACACGCGCGGCAGGACACACAACCAGACAATGCAAATGCGCCCGTAGCTCAGTTGGATAGAGTACCTGGCTACGAACCAGGCGGTCGGGAGTTCGAATCTCTCCGGGCGCACCATTGCATCGACGAAGACAGCAACCCTCGGTTGCTGTTTTTTTTTGCGTTGGCGCCGGCCCGCGGCC
>NZ_JBHFHW010000010.1:130675-160462 GCF_057333975.1 Stenotrophomonas sp. AGC87 | reverse complement strand
CCCCCCCCACTACCGGGAGGTCACCCCTGCGGTGCGTGCGCCTGCACCGCCCGCATCGCCATGAGATCCGCTTCGCCCGGCAGTTCCGGCGCCGGGCAGTCACCGCCGGCATGGGCGTCGTGCGCCAGCCAGTCATCCACCACACCGCCCAACAGATCCACGCGCAGCGGCAGGGTGATGTGGTCTTCGCCCCGCATCTCGATGTAGTGCACGCGCGGGCTGGCAGCAGCCAGACGACGGCCCTGCCCGACCGGCACATGCTGATCATCCTGGCCATGCAGCAGCAGTACGCAGGTACGGCTGTCGGCCAGCGCGCGGGTGACATCGACGCGGTCCAGGTCCAGATCCAGACGCTGGCTGGCGGCGGCGATCACCTGGTCGATATCCTGCCCGCCATAGCGCCAGCGCCCATAGGCGGCCATGGCCTGCGCCTTCCACGCCGTCGGCTGCAGCGACATCAGGTGCGGGATCATGCTGCGGATCGCATCGCCGGCATTGGCGAAGGACTCCATCGCCACCACGCCGGTGACCTGGTCGCCCAGCTTGTCGGCGGTGAACAGCGCGGTGGCTGCACCGTAGGAGACGCCGAACAGATACAACGGCCCGACCACCTCCCCGCGCGCCCTCAGCGCGGCGATGACATCGACCACGTCATCGGATTCGAACGTGCCGTAACCGGACGGGCCGGCGCCGGAATGGCCGTGATTGCGCAGGTCGATGGTGACCACGCGGTAGCCCGACTGCGCCAACTGCAGCGACCACGGCAGCATCGCATCACCGTTCATCATCCAGCCGTGCAACAGCACCACCGTGCCGCGCGGCGCTTGGGGCTGGAACGGATGCGGCAGGTCCAGCGCCATGCCGGTGCGCAGCGGCTCGCCGTTGTCATGGTGCTGGGGCAGGTAGTGGTAGCGCACCCCGTACTGGCCCGGGTCGAAGGCCCGCCAGAAGATCGGCACGCCCGCGCGGCCGGTCACGAGACCATGCCGGCTGGGGACGCTGTCCACCGCGTCGGCGATGCGCGCGGTGTCCAGCAGCGTGGACACGCCACCGGGGGCGATCAGCCGATCGCTCAGCGAGGTGGAGGCAGCGGTGGAGGTCAAGGAGGAGCACGCAGCCAGCCACAGGCCAGCCCCGGCCAGCAGCAACAGCAGCAAGCGCTTCATGGGCAGAGTCGTAAAAACCAAACGAGTCGGGCAGGTTACCGATCCGCTCCGCGCCGCTCTATCGCATCCGTATGACCATCCCATGACAGCCAGGCCACGATTCAGGTTGGCCCCGGCGGCTGGCTAGCCCAGCCAGCCTTCCATCGTTGGCCACCAGCCCGCCAACACCGCCGGCCGCTGCATGCGCTCACGCCACCACTTCAGCGCGGCCCCCTCCTCACCGGTGCGCCAGGCCAGCCAGAACGTCTCGTCCGGCTTGGGCTCTTCAACCTGCTTGATCACCAGCCGGCCCTGCGCCACCGCCCGCTGCACGTATGGCTCGGGCAGGAAACCGAAACCGAGCCCGGCACATTGCAGGCGGAACTTGCTGACCATGTCCGGCACGGTGACGGTCTCCTGCCCCATCAGCAGCCCGACCGTGCGCGGCAGCAGCCGCCGCGCCGAATCGGCCACGGCGATCGCGCAGTGGGCGGCGAGCTGCTCACGGCCCAGCGGCTCGGACGCGGCTGCCAGCGGATGCGAGGGCGCCACTGCGAACACGAAACGCACCACGCCCATCGGCTCGACCACATAGCCCCCGCCACTGGGCCCCTCGCCCGCCGCGCCGACCAGCAGGTCCGCGCGCCGGTCCAGCAGTGCCTCCCAGGTGCCTGACAACGATTCACTGATCAGCCGCATCCGGGTCTGTTCGGCCACCGCAGTGAACGCGCGCACGTCCTCGGCCAGCAGCGCCGGCACGAACATCGAATCGACCGCCACGGTCAACTCCGCTTCCCAGCCGGACGCCACCCGCCGCACCCGCATCTCCAGCTCCCGCGCCGCCCGCAGCAGATGGCGCCCCTCCTCCAGCAACGCTTCCCCGGCCGGGGTAAGGTGCGCGCGCGGGCCGACCCGATCAAACAGCTGCACGCCCAGGTCCTCCTCCAGCTTGGAGACCGTGTAGGAGATGGTCGAGGGCACCTTGTGCAGGGCCTTGCCGGCTGCGGCGAACGAACCACGGCGGTCGATGGCATCCAGGATCTGCAGGGCGTCGAGGCTGAGCTTGAGCATTCGAATTTTTCGATGATGGCTTGCAAAACTATCCGTTTTTCAACGCGCCGGAGCAAGCGGATACTGGCCGCAACAGGAAAGGGAACGGCAGCGACCGCCCGGACCGCCATCGAAACCATCGAACACCGAGGAGATTCACCATGCTGCAGATCCGCAAGAGCAACACCCGTGGCAAGGCCGACCATGGCTGGCTGAACTCCATGCACACCTTCTCATTCGCCAATTACTACGACCCGCGCTATACCAGCTTCGGCCCGCTGCGGGTGATCAACGAAGACCGCGTGCAGGGCGGCCAGGGTTTCGGCACGCACAGCCACAGCAACATGGAGATCATCTCCTACGTGCTCGGCGGCGCACTGGAGCACAAGGATTCGATGGGCACCGGTTCGGTGCTGCGCTACGGCGATGTGCAGCGCATGAGCGCCGGCAGCGGCGTCAGCCACAGCGAGTTCAACCACTCGGCCGACGAGGCGGTGCACTTCCTGCAGATCTGGCTGTTCCCCGATCAGGAGAACATCACCCCGAGCTACCAGGAAACGCATTTCGCGCCGGAAGCCAAGCGTGGCCAGCTGCGCCTGATCGCCTCGCGCGATGGCCGTGACGGCTCGCTGCTGATCCACCAGGACGCCAACATCTACGCCACGATCCTGGACGGTGACGACCGCGTCCACCTGCCGCTGGCCCCGCGTCGCGGCGCCTATGTACAGGTGGCCCGCGGGCAGCTGCAGGTCAACGGCATCACCCTGGAGACCGGCGATGCGCTGCAGGTCAGTGACGAGGCGCAGCTGACGCTGGAAAACGCCAACGACGCGGAAGTCATCGTGTTCGAGCTGGCACTGTAACCCCCCGGCCTCAAACGCAGACACCCCGGTTGCCCGGGGTGTCGTTCGTTGCGTGGATCAGAATTTGTAGTTCAGCGTCAGCCGCACATTGCGCGGCTCGCCCCAGGTGTAGGTGCTGTACCAGCTGAAGATCGTGTAGTAGTGCTTGTCCAGCAGGTTGTTGACGTTGAGCGTCGCCGAGAGCTGATCGTTGAACTGGTAACGCGCCATGGCATCGAGCAGCCAGTAGGGCTCGGTGCGGTGGATCTGGCTTCCGCCAGTGGCAGGATTGGTGATGGTGCCGAACGTGCTGCCCTGCCAGCGCGCACCCCCGCCGACGCTCCAGCCGTCAGCCGCACCGGTGAGGCGGTAGCTGGTGTGCACGCTGAACTGATCTTCCGGTTCCAGCGTGGAGACCTTGGTGGACTGCTGCCGCGCGATCTTGTGCGCGTAGCCACCCTGGAGCTGCCAGCCCGGCGCAAGCTGGCCGGACACTTCCAGCTCATAACCCTTGGTGCGCACCCCCATCAGGCCTTCATAGGCGATCCCGCCGCTGGGCGTCCTGCCGCCGGTCGGCTGGGCGTAGTTATCCTGCTCCAGCTGGAACACCGCCGCACTGGCGTTGAGGCGACCCTCGTAGAACTCCGCCTTCAGGCCCGCTTCGTAGCTGCGCCCTTCCAACGGATCCAGCACCCGGCCCTGTTCGTCCTGGTTGCCCTGCGGCTTGAAGATGGTGCTGTAGCTGGCGAAGACGGAGAAGTTGCGGTTGAGGTCGTATACCAGGCCGGCATACGGCACGACCACACCGCTCTCGTCGGTATCCGGAGATTTATAGTTGGCGATGCGGCTGCCGACGATCAGCTTGAGCGGATCGGCCAGGTCGAAACGGCCCACGACATAGGCACCGCTTTCGCGGGTGACCTGATTGTCACCGTAGCCCCACTGCCAATCCGGCTCGGGCACATCGCCGGTCCAGGCGTAGTAGTTGGCCACGTCGCTCACGTAGCCCGGCTGCGGCGAGTAGCCGTTGTTGACCCAGCGTTTGCGCGACACGCTGCCACCGACCACCAGCTCATGCTGGCGGCCGAACCACTCGAACGTGCCGCTGACGTACAGATCGGCCGCGTTGCTGGTGGTCTTGCCGATGTACTGGCCCAGCCACATGCTCACGCCTTCACCGGTGACCGGATCCGGATTGCCACCGGCCGCCGCGCCCAGCGACGCGTCATAGCCGTTGACCTGGTGGTTGAGCTGCAGCTTGGCGACCCAGTCATTGGCGAAGGTGTGCTCCAGCGTGGCGAAGCCGGTGCGGGCGTACTGGCCCCAGCGGCTCCAGCGCGCGCCGTTGTTGAACGAGCGCGGCATGTCGTTGAAGTTGCCTGCACTGTCCAGCAACGGGATGCCGCCCCAGCTGGAGCCCTTGGGATCACTGTCCTGGTAATCGGCACCGACGGTCAGCAGCGTGCTCTCGCCGAGGTCGGCTTCGAGGATGCCGTAGAACACCTCATTGCTGCGCTGGTAATGGTCGGCATTGGAATGCTTGTCCTGGTAGGCACCCACGACGCGGCCGCGCACGCGGCCACTTTCAGTCAGCGGCCCGCCGACATCCACCTCGGCGCGATAGCTGTCCCACGAACCGACGCCCAGCGTGGCACTGCCGGCCAGTTCGCGGGTGGGCTTCTTGCGCACCAGGTTGATGGTCGCGCCCGGGTCGCCCATGCCGGTCAGCAGACCGGTAGCGCCCTTGAGCACTTCGATGCGGTCATAGATGGCCATATCGCTGAGCGTATTGCCGGCCGAGTACGCCGAATCACGCGCCATCGGGATGCCGTCGTACTGGAAGTTCTGCACCGCGAAGCCGCGCGCGTAGTACTCGGTACGCTCGCTGTCATAGGTAACGATGCTCACGCCCGGCGTGACCTTCATGACGTCATCGATGCCGTTGAGGCCGAAGTCGTTCATTTCCTGCCGCGTGATCACACTGATCGACTGCGGGGTCTGGCGCGGGCTGAGCACCAGGCGGGTGGCCGTGGCGATCGTACCGGGCGTGTAGGAATCACTGCCTTCGGTCACGGTGCCGAGCTGATTGGCGGTGACCTGCACGGTCTGCAGGGTCTGTGCGCCGTCCTTGGCAGGTGCGTCTGCCGCCAGCGCCTCTTCGGCCTGCACGGCCGAGGCGGACAGGGCCAGGCCCAGCACGCAGGCCATCGCCTGCATCAGCGGGGAGCGCGAGGGAACAGCACGACGGCGACCCGAATGGATCGGGGCAACACGGAACGGAACGACGGACACGGCAATGCCTCCAGGCAGGAAGGGACTCCTCTGGCGGCGGCTGGAGGGAACGAATGGGCGGCATGATGCCGCATCCGGGGCTATCGCGAAAGACTATGGCGGAAATGACACCTGGCGGGCCGTCCTGAAGACAGGTGCCGCCCCCTCTACAGGCGGGGCACCCACCAGAGCTCAGGGCGTGCCGATCAGCTCAAGCGCCCCCTGGTCCCGGAGCCGGCTCAGCCGCGCGGCACCGGCGCATCCGAGGCGATCAGCTTTTCCTGCTTGAGCTCAGCCCAGAAGGCACCCGGCACCGCCACGGACATGGAGGCGACATTGGCCAGCACCTGTTCCGGCGTACGCGCGCCCGGAATGACCGCCGAGACCACATCGGGTGCATCGGCGAACTGCAGGGCGGCCGTGCGCATATCCACACCGTGGCGATCGCAGATGGCCTGCACCTTCGCGCGCTTTTCCGGCGCCCACGACGGCACCTTGTCGTCGTACAGATACCGATCGCGGCCGGCCAGATAGCCGGCCAGCAGCGGCGAACCCACCACCACCGACGCACCGTGCGCAGCGATCTTCGGGAAGGTGTCATCCAGCGCCCGCTCGTGATCCAGAAGCGAGTACTGGCAGGCGAGCAGGAAGATGTCCGGGTCTGCCTCGGCCACCGCGCGCAGCGCCGGCTCAGGGCGGTTGACGCCGAAGCCCCAGGCTTTGATCAGCCCCTCCTCGCGCATGCGCGTCAATGCGGGCATCGCACCCTTGGCAGCTTCAGCGAAGCGCTGCTCCCACGGCATGCCGAGGTCTTTTTCGTTGTCCGGCGACAGGTCATGGATGAAGACCACGTCCAGCTGCGATACGCCGAGCCGATTCAGGCTGTCCTCCACCGACCGCCGCGCGCCGTCGGCAGAGTAGTCGTAGCGGTAATGGAATGGCGACGGGTTCTTCCACATCACGTCCTGCAACTCACCGGCGGTGGCCGTCAGCAGACGACCGACCTTGGTCGACAGCGTGTACTCACGCGCGGGATGGTTGTGAAGATGGTGGCCGTAGCGGCGCTCGCTCAGGCCAAGCCCGTACCACGGCGACGTATCGAAACAGCGCACCCCGGCCGCATACGCTGCGGCGAGGGTGGCTTCGCTCTGCGCATCGGTCGCAGCCGCAAACCCATTGCCGATCGCGACACCGCCCAGGCCCAGACGGGTCTGCGGACGATAGCGCCTGCCCTGCTGTGCGGGGTTGCCCGGCAAGGGCTTCGCCGAAGCCTGGCCGCGAGTGGGCAGGACGCTGCCCGGGCCGACCGACTGCGCCATCAATGGGGCAGCGGCGAACGCGGCAGTGCCGGCGGCGGCAACGGAAAGGAAGTGGCGACGTGCGTTCACGGCGACTCCTGCTTCTGCGGGGGAAGCGCACACCTTCGCAGAGGGGCGGTGCAGAGCATGCCTGTGGCGCGTCAAGGCGGCGGCAACATTGCGATGCCGGTGCGCGCGGGACCTCAGCCCTGACGCGCGCCTGCCGCAAGAAGCAGGGTCTCGATCTCGCGGTAGCCGCGCTGGCGTGCATGCTGCAGCGGGGTGACGCCGTCGCCGTCGGCCAGGTTCACGTCGGCCTTCGCGTCGATCAGCTTACGGACGATCTCGACATGCCGTGGGCCGCCATCGGCGAGGATGATCGCCTCGAGCAGGGCCGTCCACTTCAGGTTGTTGACGTGATCCACATCGACACCGGCTGCGATCAGCGTCGCCACGGTCTCCACGTGCCCGCGTTCGGCCGCCGGAATGAGTGCAGTGCCACCGTACCGGTTGGTGCTCTTCAGGTCCGCACCGGCCGCCAGGGTCGCGCGCAGGATTTCGAGATGCCCACGGGCACCGGCGTAGAGGTAGGGGCTGTCCTGGATCGCATCCTTGGCATTGACGTCGGCACCGGCCTGGATCAGCGCAAGCGCGGCCTCCACGTGGTTGTGGTGGGTCGCGGCCAGCAACGGGGTCGCCCTCGCCGCGCCGCGCGCATCTACCTGTGCCCCCTGCCCCAGCAGCGTGCGCACCGCCGCGGCATCGCCCTTTTCCGCCGCCCGATGCAGGCGCTCATCCAACGATGCGGCACTGACCGGCATGACCATGCCCATCAGCATGCTCATGACCACCCAACCACGGACCGACCTCCGTCCCATCGACATGTTCCTGCTCCTTGTACGGGCAGCACCCGGTGGGACGCCGCTGGACAACGACCGTAGCCGAGCCGCCGCGCCGGTACCAATGAAGATTGGGGATCGACGGCATGTGCCATCCGAATGTGGCGGCCGACGCGCGTTCCGCCGGTTTCATGCGACGCTGCGCGCCACATTCCTCACGGAAACGCATCGATCCGGATGGGCATCGGATCGAGGCCGTCTGCAAGCCGGTCGTTTGAACCGGATCGCACAAGCGGATCGCACAAAGAAAAAGGCCTCCGTACTTGCGTACGAAGGCCTTTTCTACAACTGGCGGAGCGGGAGGGATTCGAACCCTCGATAGAGTTTTAAGCCCTATACTCCCTTAGCAGGGGAGCCCCTTCAGCCACTCGGGCACCGCTCCAGTGTTCTTGGTCCGCCGCTGCGATGAATCATCTCAGCGGGGGCGCGAATAATAACGTTTTCCGCGCCCTCAGGTAAAGCCTTAATCCGAAGAATTTTCACTTCCGGATGCATTCGGCTCATCGCCGCGCTGGATCCGCTGATAAATCTCTTCGCGGTGCACGGCCACGTCCTTCGGAGCGGTGATACCGATACGCACCTGGTTGCCCTTGACGCCGAGCACGGTCACGCTGACCGAGTCACCGATCATCAGGGTTTCGCCTACACGGCGAGTCAGGATCAACATTTGTTCAAGTCTCCAGGGGAACCGGTGGTGGCATTTCCCCACCGGCTTGGCGCCCCGGCAAGAGCGCCCCACGACAACGGGAAAAGATTCGCCATAGTACCGTCAGGCCTCCCGACCCATCAAGGAGCAGGAGGCTTCAGGCTGTTCAGATACGGGGGGTGACCCAGTCGACGACGGCGGCCAGTGCAGAAGCAAGGGCGGGCCCGTCCTCACCACCACCCTGGGCGAGGTCCGGGCGGCCGCCGCCCTTGCCCCCGATCTGACTGGCGATATGGGCCAACAGTTCCCCGGCCTTGACCTTGCCCATTGCGCTGCCGTTCACGCCGGCGACCAGGGCCGCCTTGCCGTCCTGGGTGCCGGCCAGCACGATCACCGCATCGCCAAGCTGCTGCTTGAGCCGGTCGATCGCATCGCGCAGCGCCTTGGCGTCGAAGCCTTCCAGACGCGCGGCCAGGATCTTGATGCCGTTGACCTCGACCGCAGCGCCACCGAGATCGGCGGTCGCACCGGCAGCCTGCTTGGCCTTGAGCGCCTCGAGCTCGCGCTCCAGCTTCTTCTGGCGCTCGCCGAGCTGGCGGATCTTGTCGACCACATCGCCGGCATTGCCGCCGAGCAGTGCCGCCGCTTCGCTCAGCTGGGCTTCTTCATGGGCCACGTAATCCAACGCGCCCTGCCCGGTGACCGCTTCGATACGACGCACGCCCGAGGACACACCGCCTTCGGAGGTGATCTTGAACAGACCGATGTCGCCGGTGCGCGAGACATGCGTACCGCCACACAGTTCGGTGGAGTAGTCGCCCATCTTCAGCACGCGTACGTGCTCGCCGTACTTCTCGCCGAACAGCGCCATCGCGCCGAACTCGAGCGCTTCCTGCATGCCCATGTTGTGGACTTCAGCGGCGTTGTTGGCACGCACCTGCTCGTTGACCTTGCGTTCGATGATCGCCAGGTCCTCGGCGCTGATCGGCGCGAAGTGCGAGAAATCGAAGCGCAGGCGATCGGGCGCGACCAGCGAGCCCTTCTGCTGCACATGGGTGCCCAGCACTTCGCGCAGGGCGGCATGCAGCAGATGGGTGGCCGAGTGGTTGAGGATGGTCGCGCCACGGCGCTGGCCATCGACCTGGCCGGACAGCACATCGCCGACCTTCAGGCTGCCCGCGGTGAGCTTGCCCACGTGCCCATGGAACTGGCCCGCGAACTTCTGGGTGTCGCTGACATCCACCTGCACGCCGGCGCCGGACAGGGTGCCGTTGTCACCGACCTGGCCACCGGATTCGGCGTAGAACGGGGTCTGGTTGGTCAGCACGATGACGTCGTCACCGGCTTGGGCGCGCTCCACCGGGCGGCCGTCCTTGAGGATGGCGACCACGGTAAGGTCGTCGGCCTGCAGGCGGTCATACCCAAGGAACACCGTGGGCTTGAGCGTGGCGACCAGATCGGCCGACAGGGTCACGCCGCCGCCGAACTTGCCGGCCGCGCGCGCAGTCTCGCGCTGGGTGTCCATCGCGGCGTTGAAGCCCTCGATGTCCACGATCAGGTCACGCTCGCGCGCGATGTCCTGGGTGAGATCGAGCGGGAAGCCGTAGGTGTCGTAGAGGCGGAACGCATCCGCGCCCGGGATCACGCCGTTGCTGACCTTTGCGGCCACGTCGTCGAAGATCTTCATGCCCGAATCCAGCGTTTCCGCGAAACGCTCTTCTTCGGCCTGCAGCGCGCGCACGACGGTGTCGACCTGCGCCGGCAGTTCCGGATAGGCCACGCCCATCTGCTCGACGAGGGTCGGCACCAGCTTGCTGAAGAACGGCTGACGCACGCCCAGCATCCAGCCATGGCGCAGCGCGCGGCGGATGATCCGGCGCAGCACATAGCCGCGGCCTTCGTTGGACGGCAGCACGCCATCCACGATCAGGAACGAGCAGGCGCGGATGTGATCGGCGATCACGCGCAGCGACTTGTTCTCCAGATCGGCCATGCCGGTCAGCTCGCTGGCCTTGCGGATCAGCGCCTGGAACAGGTCGATTTCGTAATTGGTGTGGACGTGCTGCAGGATCGCGGCCAGACGCTCCAGGCCCATGCCGGTATCCACGCACGGGGCCGGCAGCGGCACCAGGGTGCCATCGGGCTGGCGGTCGAACTGCATGAAGACCAGGTTCCAGATCTCGATGAAACGATCACCGTCTTCATCCGGCGAGCCCGGGGGGCCACCGGCGATGTGGTCACCATGGTCATAGAAGATTTCGGTACACGGGCCGCACGGGCCGGTTTCGGCCATCTGCCAGAAATTGTCCGACGCGAACGGCGCACCCTTGTTGTCGCCGATGCGCACGATCCGCTCTTCCGGAATGCCGACCATGTCGCGCCACAGCGCGTAGGCCTCGTCATCGGTCTGGTACACGGTGACCAGCAGGCGCTCGGCCGGCAGCTTCCAGACCTGGGTCAGCAGCTCCCAGGCCCAGGCGATGGCATCCTTCTTGAAATAATCGCCGAACGACCAGTTGCCCAGCATCTCGAAGAAGGTGTGGTGGCGGGCGGTGTAACCGACCTGGTCCAGATCGTTGTGCTTGCCACCGGCGCGCAGGCAGCGCTGGACGTCGGCCGCGCGCACATAGCTGCGCTTCTCGGCGCCAAGGAACACGTCCTTGAACTGCACCATGCCGGAGTTGGTGAACAGCAGGGTCGGATCATTGCCCGGCACCAGCGGCGCCGACGGCACGATCGTGTGGCCTTTGCCCTTGAAGAACTCAAGGAAATCGCTGCGGATCTGGGAGGTAGTGAATTTGACGGATGCGTTCATGGGGGGCTGGCTTTGTGCGGGCCGGTCAGTCCCTGGCACGCAGCCCCAATGGCCGGGTGTCAACTGCAGGACCGCCGAAACCACAAAGGGTATCAGGCCCGGGCCGCTCAGTCCTCCGGGTCGTAACGGGTGGCCTGGCGGATGCTGTCACCGGGGAACCCCCGGCGGGCCAGAAGATCGGCGGCTTTGCGCCGCGCAGGCAGTTCCTGCGGGCCGGCGTCGCCGAAACGGCGGCAGACCAGGTCGCGGGCGTTTTCGGTCCAATCGCCTTCGAAGGTGTCCATGGCGGCGGCGATCTGGTCGCTGTCCAGCCCATGCGTGCCCAGTTCGGCGCGGATGTGGATCGGCCCATAGCCAGTGTTGGCCCGGATCCGGACCAGATTCTCGGCAAAGCGGGTGTCATCCTGCCAACCGGCCTCGGCCAGCTTGCCGACCGCGGCTTCGGCGGCCTCGTGCTCGATGCCGCGGGCCTGCAGTTTGCGGGTCAGCTCTTTACGCGAATGCTCGCGGCGCACCAGCAGCCCCAACGCCCGCTGGACCGGCGTCTGTTCCTGGACACGGCGCTTGCGCCGGGGTGCGGGGGCTTCGGAGTCTTGCATGGCAGCGGTCCATTACAGTGCGCCGTCCTTGGCGCCATCCCGTCGGGGATTCTTGAAACTGCAGGCCAGGGCGAGCGTCACTGACGGCGCTGCCCTGCCCCGCAGGAAACTCACTCGGCGTCGTCTTCAGCCTCGTCGCCGCCTTCACGCACGGCTTCTTCCGGCTGGAACTTCTCGCGCAACTCGGCTTCCAGACGCTGGGCAATCTGCGGGTTGTCGCGCAGATAGCCGCGGGCGTTGTCCTTGCCCTGGCCGATGCGCTCTTCGCCGTAGCTGTACCAGGCGCCAGCCTTCTCGACCAGCTTGGCTTCCACGCCCATGTCGATCAGTTCGCCTTCGCGGCTGATGCCTTCGCCGTACAGGATCTCGGTGATGACCTGCTTGAACGGGGGCGCCAGCTTGTTCTTGACCACCTTGATCTTGGTCTGGTTGCCGATGATCTCGTCGCCCTTCTTGATCGCGCCGATACGGCGGATGTCCAGGCGGACCGAGGCATAGAACTTCAGCGCGTTGCCGCCGGTGGTCACTTCCGGGCTCTGGCCCGGCATCATGACGCCGATCTTGTGGCGCAGCTGGTTGATGAAGACCACCAGGGTGTTGGAGCGCTTGATGTTGCCGGTCAGCTTGCGCAGCGCCTGACTCATCAGACGGGCCTGCAGGCCCGGCAGCTGGTCGCCCATTTCGCCTTCGATTTCGGCCTTGGGGGTCAGCGCGGCGACCGAGTCGACCACCACGATGTCCACCGAGCTGGAGCGCACCAGCATGTCGGCGATTTCCAGCGCCTGCTCACCGGTATCGGGCTGCGAGAGCAGCAGGTCGTCCACGTTGACGCCCAGCTTGGCGGCGTAGATCGGATCCAGCGCGTGCTCGGCATCGATGAAGGCCGCAGTGCCGCCCTTCTTCTGGCATTCGGCGATCGCCTGCAGGGTCAGGGTGGTCTTGCCCGAGGATTCCGGACCGTAGATCTCCACGACACGACCCTTGGGCAGGCCACCGATACCGAGAGCGATATCCAGCATCAGCGAACCGGTGGGGATGACCTCGACCGCTTCGACGACGCGGTCGCCCATGCGCATCACGGCGCCCTTGCCGAACTGCTTTTCGATCTGGCTCAGCGCGGCGGTGAGGGCGCGCTTTTTGTTTTCGTCCATCGGAGTGGTCCTTGCAGAGGTCGTATCGGTGGAGGTGCTGTCTTTGGAAGTCTTCTTGGCCATGGGTTCACTTTAAGGCTGGCGTATCGCACGGGCTGAGATTCTGCCCGGCGTTCGGAAAAAAATTATCGGACATCCGTACCAACCTCAGCAAAACCAGAGATGTGCCACAAAAGACCGCGCGTGATTCAAGGGGGAACAGGGTCAGCGGTTGGGCCGCAGCAACCCGCAATAGAGGCCTTCGATGGCGAAGTCCTGGTCGGGCAGCACTTCGATCGGTTTGTAATCGGGGTTGCGCGGCAGCAGGCGGATCCGGTCCTTGCCCATCTTCAGCAGCTTGACCGTGATCTCGTCATCGATGCGGGCCACCACGATCTGGCCGGAGCGGGCGTCGCGGGTGCGGTGCACACCGATCAGGTCGCCGTCGAAGATGCCTTCGTCGATCATCGAATCGCCCTGCACCTTCAGCAGGTAGTCCGGCGCGGGCGAGAAGAACACCCGGTCGAGCACCACGAAGTCATCTGAGCCGATATCCGCGCCGATCGGCAGACCGGCCGCGCCCCGGCCCCGCACCGGCAGGCGCAGGACGTGGTCCGGCAACGCCGAGGCGGGCAGCGATTCTGGCAGGCCGTTCTGCAGTGCCGGCGCCTGGACCAGCCGGATGCCGCGGGCCTGGCCCGGGATGCGACGGATCGCCCCGGCCTGCTCCAGCGCTTCCAGATGGTACTGGGCCGCCCGGACGCCCTTGAAGCCGAACGCACGGGCGATTTCCGTCTGCGACGGCGGTGCGCCATCGGTCTCTATACGCTCGGCGATCAACTGCAGGATCGCCTGCTGGGTATCGGTCAGGTCCATGGTTAGTAGTATTACTACTAACGGTGCAGGCACGCAAGTGCCCGCAGAGAAAGAGCCCATAAAGGAAGGACTGTCCCGCAGCGGCCGAAGCCGCCAGCAATGCCTGTAGCCACCGACCGTTGGTCGGTGACCGCGCGAACCCGCGGCAATGGCGTCCGACCAACGGTTGGACCTACGCGCAATCCCCCGCTTACGCGGGAGATGCCGGGGATCCTGCGGATCCCAGCGGTAAGAACCCTACGGGTTCTTACCGCTGCGCCAGATCGAAAACAGGATCCACACGCCACAGAAGCCGGCACCGATGAAGCCGGCCACGCCGAGCGCGAGCAGCCAGCGGCTGGAGATGCCACCGACGCTGTGCATGACGATCGAGGAGCCGATGATCAGCGCGGCGGTCACGATGCCCATCACCAGCCGGTTGGCGGCGCGGTTGACCTGGTCGCCGAAGCCCTGCAGCGCGGTGGTTTCGATCTTGAGCTGGAGCCGGCCGCGGCGCGCCATCTGCAGCAGGCGGCGGACATCACGCGGCAGATCGCCGACCAGATCCATCACCCCCACCAGGCTGCGCTTGCCGCGCTTGAGCATCGCGCCAGGCGAGTAGCGCTGCCACATCACCCGCTCCAGATACGGGCGCGCGGCGCTGGCCATATCGAACTGCGGGTCCAGCTGGCGACCCATGCCTTCCAGGGTGAGGAAGGTCTTGATCATCAGCGCCAGATCGGCCGGCAGGGTCAGCGCGTACTGGCGCAGCAGCTGGGTGATGTTGCCCAGCATCAGGCCCATGTGCAGGTCCTTCAGGGGCACCCCGCGGTACTGGTCCACGAAGGTGCTGATGTCCTGCTGTAGGCGCGACTCGTCCACCTCCACGCCACCGGCCCAGTCCAGCAGCACGTCGGCCACCTGCTCCGGCTCCTGGGTGACCAGGCCATGCAGGAGCTGTGCGACCTGGAAGCGGCGCTGCTCGGAGATCGCCCCGCCCATGCCGAAATCGATCACGCCGATGCGGCCGTCACGCAGGTAGATGATGTTGCCCGGGTGCGGATCGGCGTGGAAACAACCATCCTCCAGCACCATCTTGAGCACGATGCGCGCGCCGGTACGGGCCAGCTGCACGCGGTCCAGGCCAGCCGCATCGACACCGGCCAGATCGCGACCGGGAATGCCGTCGACGAAGTCCTGCACGTTGAGGCTTTCGCACGTCCACTGCCAGTGCACGCTGGGGATCAGGATGTCGTCGCGGCCCTGGAAGTTGCGCGCGATGCGCTCGGCATTGCGGCATTCGGCGGCAAAATCCAGCTCGCGGCGCAGCGACACCTGGAACTGCTGCACCACCTCGGCCGGGCGATACCGCTGCAGATCGGGCAGGCGCGCCTCCACGATCTCGGCCAGCCGCGCCAGCAGGCGCAGGTCGGCTTCGATCACCTCGCGGATGCCCGGACGACGGATCTTCAGCACCACGGCGGTGCCGTCATGCAGCGTGGCGCGATGCGCCTGTGCCAGCGAGGCGGCGGCCATCGGCGTTTCATCGAGCCACGCGAACACCTCGGTGGCCGGCGCGCCGAGATCGCGTTCGAGCTGCTCACGCACCTGCGCGTACGGCAGCGCGGGCACGGCGTTCTGCAGTTCGGAGAATTCGGCGATCCAATCCGGCGGGAACAGATCCACACGGGTGGCCAGCACCTGGCCCAGTTTGACGAAGGTGGGGCCCAGATCTTCCATCGCGCGGCGCACGCGCACCGGCGCGGTCATCCGCAGCATCTGCTGGGTATCGTTCCAGTGCAGCAGGCGGCCAGCGCGTTCGAGCACATCGGCCAGGCCGATGCGGCGCACGAGGTCGCCGAAGCCATAGCGGATCAGGACCGACGCGATTTCCTGCAATCGCCCCAGGTCACGCACGGTACCCAGCGTTTCCCACATCGGCCCACTCTCCTGTCAGCACACCCGGTCAGGATGTCACAACAGCGGGAAGATTCCCGTCAGCGCCTGCTGCACGGTCTGCCGCCGTATGGCTTCGCGGTCGCCGTCAAACTGGAACAGCTGGGCACGCGCATAGCCGCCACGGCCCTTCCAGCCGATCCACACGCTGCCCACCGGCTTGTCCTCGCTGCCACCGCCCGGCCCGGCAATGCCGGTCACCGCCACGGCGATGCCGGCGCCGGAATTGATCAGCGCACCGGAGACCATTTCCAGCACGGTCTCGCGGCTGACCGCACCGAACTGTTCCAGCGTCTGCGCACGCACGCCGAGCAGGCGTTGTTTGGCTTCGTAGCTGTAGACCACCATGCCGCAATCGAAGAACGCCGAGGAGCCGGCGATATCCGTCATCGCCTTGGCGATCCAGCCGCCACTGCAGCTTTCGGCAGTCACCAGCTGCAGCGAGGCCTGCTGCAGGCGCTGGCCCACGTCACTGGCAAGGGCGCCCAGCTCGGCGTCGGAAGGAACGGTCATGGGGAATCCTGGATCAACGGGGGGACGAACGCCCCCTGTTTTAGCCGAAATCGTGGGTGATGTCGTGTGTTGCCGGGTGCGACAAAGGGTCGCTCACCCTCAGGAACATGGGAGCCGGCCAGCGGCCGGCACTACCATGCGCGAAGCCTCGCCCAGTCTCGAAGCCCCGCCGGGACCATCATGGGCGCCGGCCAGTGGCCGGCACACCCCTCACCACTCCGGAAGCTTCTCCGGGAGCATCGCGCGGATCGGTTCGCCACCCTCGCCAGCCGCCAGCTTTTCGGCCTCGGCGATCGGGATCTCGACCTGCAGCAGCCAACCGTCTTCATCGGTGGCTTCGCTGCGCACGACTTCCAGCTGATGCAGGCGCGAACGCAGGCGGCCAGCACTCGGCGGCAACCGAAGCTCGCCACTGATGTGCTGCAGGCCCAGGCGCTTGCCCAGCACGGACTGCAGCAGCGGCAGGCCAACGTTGTCGCGGGCGGAAATCCAGACCCGCTCGCGGCGCGCGTTGTCGGGGATGCCATCCTGAGCATCGTGACGCACTTCGGCGCCGTCGATCCGATCGATCTTGTTGAATACCAGCAGCTGCGGCAAATCGCCCGCGCCGATGGCGGTCAGCACTTCATCCACCTGTGCGATGCGTTCCTCACGGTGCGGATCGGCCGCATCGACGAGGTGCAGCAGGAAGTCCGCCTCGCGGGCTTCGGACAAGGTGGACCGGAACGCGGCCACCAGATCGTGTGGCAGGTCGCGGACGAAGCCGACGGTATCGGCAAGCACCACGCTGCCGCCTGGCAGCGCAATGCGGCGCACGGTCGGGTCCAGCGTCGCGAACAACTGGTCCGCGGCAAAGGCCTCGGCGCCAGTCAAGGCGTTGAACAGGGTCGACTTGCCGGCATTGGTGTAGCCCACCAGCGCCACGCGCGGCAGCTCGCTGCGCAGGCGGGCGCGACGCATCTGGGTGCGCTGCACTTCCACCTTTTCCAGCTTCTTCTGCAACTGCTCCACGCGCTTCTGCAGCAGGCGGCGATCGGTTTCCAGCTGGGTTTCACCCGGGCCGCGCAGGCCGATGGAACCGCCGCGCTGGCGCTCCAGATGGGTCCAGCCGCGGATCAGCCGCGTGGACATGTGGCGCAGCTGCGCCAGTTCCACCTGCAGCTTGCCTTCGTGGCTGCGCGCACGCTGGGCGAAGATATCCAGGATCAGCCCGGTACGGTCGATCACGCGCCGCTCCAGGAACCGCTCCAGGTTGCGCTCCTGCCCCGGCGACAGCGCATGGTTGACCAGGATCAGGTCGGCGCCGGTAGCATCGGCCGCGGCCTTGACCTCGTCCAGCTTGCCGCTGCCGATCAGGATCGACGGATTGGGCCGATCAATGCGCGCGGTCAGCGTGGCCGCGATGCTGGCCCCGGCGGAGCGGGCCAGATCGGTGAACTCTTCAAGCACGTCATCTTCGAGCCGGCCGGCATGCGGCTGGATCAGGAGTGCGTGTTCGCCTCGCTTGGAACGGTCAAACACGCAGTTCTCCAGAATTCTTCACGCGATCACTCAACGTCGTCATCACCTTGGACGCCATCGGCGCCATCGTTGGATTGCACATAGCCACCACCGGGCCCGACTTTCACGTTGCGTGCCGGCACCACGGTCGAGATGGCGTGCTTGTACACCATCTGGCTCACCGTATTGCGCAGCAGCACCACGAACTGGTCGAACGATTCAATCGTTCCCTGCAGCTTGATGCCATTGACCAGATACACCGACACCGGCACGCGTTCGCGCCGAAGTGCATTCAGAAACGGATCCTGCAGCGATTGCCCCTTGGACATTGCACACTCCTGATTATTGTTTTTATGGTCTTCCGGCAGTTGCCACGGCCCCCGCCGCCCGCCGGAACCCTTGATGGTACACGGGGTGGGTGCGTGAAGGCGTGGACTCAGCGTGCGACGAAGGTCGACACCGCATCCGCCAGGGAAGCCCTGTCTAGATGGGGATCGAACCAGCGCGCATCAAGCTCCCCGCGCAGCCAGGTCAGCTGGCGCTTGGCGAGCTGACGGGTGGCCTGGATGCCGCGCTCACGGAAGGCCTCGGCCGTGCCCTGCCCGTCCAGATACTCCCAGGCCTGCCGGTAACCCACCGCCCGCACGGCCGGCAGATCCAGCGGCGCGGCCACCTCGGCCATCGCCGGCAGGGCCCGCAGTGCGCGGACTTCGTCCAGGAAGCCGTGATCCAGCATTGCGTCGAAACGGGTTTCAATGCGCTGGTGCAGCACCTTGCGCTCGCGCGGAGCGAGGATCAGTTTGAGCGCCCGGACCGGCAGCCGGTCCACGCCGGGCAGCTTCTGCCATTCGCTGATCGGGGTGCCGGTCAGCCGATGGACTTCCAGCGCCCGCTGGATGCGCTGCGGGTCGGTGGCATGAATACGCTTTGCCGCTGCCGGATCAACACTGGCCAGTTGGGCATGCATCGCCGCCCAGCCCTGCTCGGCCGCCTCGACCGCGATCTGCGCGCGCACCGCCGGATCGGCTTCGGGCATTGGCGACAGGCCCTGCAGCAGGGCGCGGAAATACAGCCCGGTGCCACCGGCCAGAATCGGCATGCGCCCGCGCGCGATGATGTCGCGGACGGCCCGCGCCGCGTCGCTGGCGAACTCCGCCGCCGAATAGGTCTGCCACGGGTCGCGCACATCGAGCAGATGGTGCGGCGCCTGCGCGCGCTCGGCCGCATCGGGCTTGGCCGAGCCGATATCCAGCCCGCGGTAGACCAGGGCCGAATCGACGCTGACGATTTCGCCGTCGAGCTGCTGGGCCAGCGCGATCGCCGTGGCGGTCTTGCCCGAGGCGGTCGGGCCCATCACCGCGATCGCCAGCGGCCGCTGATCGACGGCCATCAGTCCTCGTCCGGCCAGCGCGGCATCGCCGGGGCGGCCGACACCCGCAGCATCGGCACGGCATCGCCCGCTGCCCATATTTTCAGTGCATCCACCGTAGCGGCGACATCGTGCACGCGCAGCAGCATCGCGCCACGCTGGGCGGCGATCAGGTGCGCGGCGACCGAACCGGCCACGCGGTCACGCGGCTGCTCACGACCGGTCAGTTCGCCGATGCTGCGCTTGCGCGACAGGCCGGCCAGCATCGGCACACCCAGCTCGAGGAAGCGGTCCGAGCGTGCGAGCAGGATCATGTTGTGTTCGGTGGTCTTGCCGAAACCGAAGCCCAGATCGATGATCAGGTGCTTCTTGGCGACGCCGGCCATCTCGGCCTGGAACATGCGCTCGGTCAGGAAGCGATGCACCTCGGCGACCACGTCATCGTAGTGCGGGGTGTCCTGCATGCTGCCGGGCTCGCCCTGCATGTGCATCAGCACCACCGGCACGCCGAGTTCGGCGGCGACGTCCAGCGCACCGGGCTGGCGCAACGCATGGATGTCATTGATCAGGCCGGCACCGGCCGCGACCGCAGCGCGCATCACCTCGGGCTTGAAGGTGTCGATGCTGATCGGCACGGTGGTTTCACGTGCCAGCCGCTCGATCACCGGGATGACCCGGCGCAGTTCTTCATCCAGCGGCACCGGCGCACTGCCAGGCCGGGTCGACTCGCCGCCGATGTCGAGCAGGTCCGCGCCCTCGGCTACCAGCTGCAGGCCGTGCGCGACCGCAGCTTCCATGCTGTCGTGGTCACCGCCGTCGGAGAACGAATCCGGGGTGACGTTGACGATGCCCATGACCCGCGGGCGATCCAGCCGCAGCAGGCGGCCGCCGCAATCGAGCTGGGGGGAGATATCGAACATGGGCAGATCCACGAAGTACGCCAGCGCGTAGTTTACGCTGGCGCACCGGAGCGGCCGTCAGAGGTCGCCGAGGCGGGCCCCATCGACCGGCTTGGCCAGCCAGATCGCCAGATCGTTGCCGATCGCATTGACGGTGCGTTCAAGCACGTCGCAGGAGCCCTTGAAGCCGGCAAACGCGCCACCGCGCGACACGCGGCGTGCGGTGACCGTGGCCACCTGCTGGCCGTTCTCGAACAGCACGCCGCGCACGGCGGCCGACTTGAAGTGGCCGGTGAACGCATTGCCTGCGCTCTGCGCCTCCACCAGCTCCAGCTTCAACGCGTGCCCGCTGCCGGTGTTCACCGGATCACTGCTGAAGACGATGGTGTTGCCATGCGCCGGGGCATTCTTGCCCAGCGCGGTCGCCAGCTGCGCACCCATCCGGCACTCGGCCTTGATGTTCTCGGCGATGATCGCCGACTCGTTGAACGGCACCGGATCCTGCACGTGGATCTCGGCCGCCATGACCGGCGTGGCACAGCACAGCAGCGCAGCAACGGCTGCGCGCATCGAATGACGCATGAAAGTCCCCCTGGAAAGTGTGGCGGCCGATCCCCCGGCCATGCCCGGCCGCAGCATGCGGCGCGGGCACGCGCATCGTGCCCACTGCCGGCCGCGCGCGCAAGCACTCAGCGCTGGCGGCGCTTGCGCTCCACGTAGACGGTCTTGGCGATACTCATCAGCACGCCGACCGCGATGCCGATGCCGGCGCCGAGCAGGAAGTTGTCGCGGGTCAGGCCGATGGCCACGCCAATGATCGTGGCGATCACCATTTCAGTGGTGTGCGAGATCGGCTGCGGCGGGGGTGCGGACATGACGGCTCCAGAACGGGTACGAAAACGGACCGTCATTATGACCTGCCCGAAACGACGAAGGCCGGGTTTCCCCGGCCTTCGTCACTTACGTGGGCAACACCCTCAGATCTGCTCGGCAGGACCGGCGATCGGCGACACGGGACGGGCATCGCCCCCCTTGTCGTTGTTGTTGCCGCCATCCTTGTTGCTGGCGGACTTGTCCCAACCCATCGGCGGCGGCGGATCACGGCCTTCCATCACGGCATTGATCTGCGGCGCATCGATGGTCTCGTACTGCAGCAGCAGCTGGGACATCGTGTGCAGCTTGTCGAGATTGGCCGTCAGCAGCTCGGTGGTACGGGCGTACGCCTTGTCCAGGATGCTGCGGACCACTTCGTCGATGCGGCGCGCGGTGTCATCCGACACGCTCTTGTGCTGCGTCACCGAACGGCCGAGGAACACTTCATCGTCCTCTTCACCGTAGGCGATCGGGCCGAGCTCGTCGGACAGGCCCCACTTGGTGACCATGTTGCGGGCCATCTTGGTGGCGCGCTCGATGTCGTTGGAGGCGCCGGTGGTGACCTTGTCGGTGCCGAAGATCAGCTCTTCGGCAACACGGCCACCGTACAGCGAGCACAGCTGCGATTCGATCGCCACCCGGTTCATCGAGTACTTGTCGCCTTCCGGCAGGTACATCGTCACGCCCAGCGCACGGCCGCGCGGAATGATGGTGACCTTGTAGACCGGATCGTGCTCGGGCACCAGGCGGCCGACGATGGCGTGGCCGGCTTCGTGATACGCGGTGAGCGTCTTTTCTTCTTCGCTCATCGCCATCGAACGGCGTTCGGCACCCATCAGGATCTTGTCGCGGGCACGATCGAAGTGGTCCATGCGGACTTCCTTCTCACCGCCGCGCGCGGCGAACAGTGCTGCTTCGTTGGCCAGGTTGGCCAGGTCCGCACCGGAGAAGCCCGGGGTACCGCGCGCGATCACCATCGGCTCGACATCGTCGGCCAGCGGCAGCTTGCGCATATGCACCTTGAGGATCTGCTCACGGCCCTTGACGTCCGGCAGGCCGACCACGACCTGGCGGTCGAAACGGCCCGGGCGCAGCAGCGCCGGATCCAGCACGTCGGGACGGTTGGTGGCGGCGATGACGATCACGCCCTCGCCTCCCTCGAAGCCGTCCATTTCGACCAGCAGCTGGTTCAGGGTCTGCTCGCGCTCGTCGTGACCGCCGCCCAGACCGGCACCACGGTGACGACCGACAGCGTCGATTTCATCGATGAAGATGATGCACGGTGCCTGCTTCTTGGCCTGCTCGAACATGTCGCGCACGCGGCTGGCGCCGACGCCGACGAACATTTCCACGAAGTCCGAACCGGAGATCGAGAAGAACGGCACCTTGGCCTCGCCAGCAATGGCACGGGCCAGCAGCGTCTTGCCGGTACCCGGCGGACCCACCATCAGCACGCCGCGCGGAATCTTGCCGCCCAGCTTGGTGAACTTGGTGGGGTCGCGCAGGAAGTCGACCAGTTCGCCGACTTCTTCCTTGGCCTCGTCGCACCCGGCAACGTCGGCGAAGGTGACCTTGATCTGGTCCTCGCCCTGCAGCTTGGCCCGCGACTTGCCGAAGGACATCGCGCCCTTGGCGCCGCCGCCGCCACCCTGCATCTGGCGCATGATGAAGATCCAGAAGCCGATGATCAGGATCACCGGGAGGAAGTTCATCAGGATCGCGCCCAGCGAGATGCCGCTGGAGGGCTCCTCCTGGACGATTTCCACGTTCTTGCCGCGCAGCACGTTGATCAGGTCGCGATCGAACGGGGCGGTGATGGTGGCCGACTGGCCGCCACGGGTGGTGTAGGAAATCTGATTGGTGCCGCCACGCATGTCACCGCTGAAGGTCACCTTCTGGACATTGCCGCTGTCCACCTGGTCCAGGAACTGCGAGTACGTCGCGCCCTGTGCGCCGGCTCCGCTGCTCTTCGGCGAGAAGCTCTGGAAGACCACCATCAGCACGACGGCGACGACCACCCATAGCAGGAGGTTCTTGGTCAAGTCGTTCATCCTCATTGGCTCCGGTGTTCCTCTAATTCCTGACGCGATTCGTATGGTTGAGCTTACTTGATCTGCGCGCGTTTTCCCTGCCCCAAGGCGTACACCTCGGGCGAGCGCTTCCGGGAGGCTTCAGGCTTGCGGATCACTACTTTGTCGTACCGGCGGCGCATTTCGCGCACGTAGTCGTCAAAGCCCACGCCCTGGAACAGCTTGATCAGGAACGCGCCACCGGGCTTGAGATGGTTGTCGGCAAAATCCAACGCCAACTCCGCCAGGTGCATCATCCGCGGTTGGTCCACCGCATCCATTCCACTCTTATTGGGGGCCATATCCGAGAGCACAAGGTCTACCGGCTGATCCCCCAGCATGGCTTCGAACTCCGATAGGACGGCTTGCTCCCTGAAGTCACCGTGAAGGAACTCCACGCCGGCCAGCGGCGGCATCTCCAGGATGTCCAGGGCCAGCACCCGGCCGGTGTCGCCGATCTGGCGGCGGACCTGCTGGGACCAGCCACCCGGGGCGGCGCCCAGATCGACCACGACCATGTGCGGCTTCAGCAGCCGATCGCGCTGCAGCAACTCCTCCAGCTTGTAGGCCGCGCGCGAGCGCATGCCCTCGGCCTGGGCCTTCTTCACGAAGGGGTCGGCGAAGTGCTCTTTCAACCAGCGTTGACTGCTTTTGCTACGGGTTGCCATTGAGATGCGGGTCGGATGGGGAGGTCATGATACCCTGATCGCCCCAGTTAACCGCTTGTTCCTGAATGGCTATCGCCCTGACTTCTTCCCAAACCCGTTTCCTCCGCGGCCACGCGCATGATCTGAAAGCCCTGCTCCAGATCGGCGGCAAGGGGGTGACACCGGCCTTCCTGGCTGAACTGGAAGAGGTGCTGGAGCGCCACGAGCTGATCAAGGTCAAGGTTGCCGCCGAAGACCGCGAGGCCCGTGACGCCCTCATCGCCGAGCTGGTCAGTGCCAGCGAAAGCGCGCTGGTGCAGCGTATCGGCCACGTGGCCGTGCTGTACCGCCCGAGCAAGGAACAGCGCCAGATCGTCCTGCCGCGCGGCTGATCCCGGAACGCCCATGCAGCTGAGCCACGAAATCCCCGACTACGCCTACGCCCTGCGTGCCGCCGATGGCCGCAGCGCGAAAGTGAATGACCGGACCCTGGCCGCCAGTTTCATCCTGGCTCCGGACACGCTGATCGAAGCCTGGCCGGTGGCCGATATCGCCCAGCTGACCCCGGAAGACCTGCAGCCGGTGCTGGCGCTGAACCCCGCGCTGGTGGTGCTGGGCACGGGCGATACCCAGGTGTTCCCGCCGGCCGCGGTCATGGCCGCGTGCCTGACCCGTGGGATCGGCCTGGAAGTGATGAACAACCCGGCGGCGGCGCGGACCTTCAACATCCTCGCCAGCGAGGGCCGCAAGGTGGCCGCGGCGTTCATCCTGACGGGGTGAGACAGGGATTTCCGTTCAGAAAAGGCCGCCCTTGAGGCGGCCTTTTTCGTTCTTACTTCGGCGGCAGGTACAGCAGCGGATCGACCGGCTTGCCGTTGTAGCGGATCTCGAAGTGCAGCATGTCGCGTGCGGCGCCGGTGCGGCCCATCTCCGCGATCTGCTCGCCGGCCTTCACGCTCTGGCCTTCGTTGACCAGGCGCTTGCGGTTGTGGCCATACGCCGACAACCACTGATCGCTGTGCTTGATGATGATCAGCTCACCGAAACCGACCAGGCCGGCACCGGAGTACACCACCACGCCGGCGGCCGTCGCGCGGACCGGCTGGCCACTGGTGCCGGCAATGTCCACGCCCTGCTTGGTCGCTTCACCGGCGACGAAGCGCCCGACGATCGCGCCATCGGCCGGCCAGCGCCAGCTGATGTTGCTCTTGATCGCCGTGGTCGGCGACGTGGTTGCGGCCGGCGCGGTGCTGCCCGGCCGCGGCGCGGTGACCACGGTGGTCGGCGCGCGGGCCGGACTGCCACCACTGCCGCCCGGGAACAGGCGCAGCGACTGGCCCGGATAGATCGTGTACGGCTCGGCCAACCCGTTCCAGGCGGCCAGATCGCGCGGGGTGATGTTGTGGATGCGGGCCAGCGCATACAGCGTATCGCCACGGCGGACGACGGCGGTCTGGCCGGGTTTGGCCACCGAGCTCTGCGGCGTGCTGTGGGCCACACCGCCCGAGCCCGAGGGCCGCACCACGGTGGCGGTGCCACAGGCGCTCAGCGCCGACACCACCAACAGCAGCGCGCCGGTGCGCACTCCCTTGCTCAAACGATCAGCACTCATGCGAACTTCGCTCTCCATACAAGCCAGGCCACCAGCACGACCACCAGCGCGGTCGCGATCCAGCCCAGCGGTTCAATCCAACGGCGCAGCGCAGCTTCCGCGCGCGGCCCGCCAATACGAATGACCGCCGCCAGCACGTACACGCGCTTGCCACGGCCGATCAACATGCTCAGGAAATACTGCGGCAACGGCACGCCGACGATACCCGATGCCCATGTGAAGACCTTCATCGGGATCGGCATGAAGCCGCCCAGCACCAGGAAGGTGAATACCGCCCAGGGCGACTCGGCCATCTTGGCCTGCACGATGGCGATGCCACCTTCGATGCTGGTCAACATGCCCAGCGCGGCGAACACCGGCTTGAGCGCTTCGAAGGCGAAGTGGCCCAGCGCATAGCCAACCAGCGCACCGGCCATTGAGCCGGCCAGGCTGAGCGTGGCGAACCACCAGCCGCGCTTGGGCTGGGCCACGCACATCGGGGCGAGCATCACCTCGGGCATCACCGGGAAGATGATCGCCTCGATGAAGCTCAACACGGTGAGATAGGTCGGGGCGCGCTCGTGCGCGGCCCACTTCATTGCCCGCTCGTACAGCGGACCAAAAATCTTCATGACGCAACGCTCCTTGGAATCAATCCAGCATGCCAGACAGCAGCGGTACGAACGTGACCGGTGCCAGTACCTGCTGTTCAACACTGCCGTCATCGCGACGGGTCAACTGGATCAGCGACTGCGCACCCGGGCCGCCGACCGGCGCGACCAGGCGGCCACCCACGGCGAGCTGTTCAACCAGCGCGTCCACCAGCGCCGGCGCGGCCGCGGTCACCACGATCGCATCGTAAGGACCGTGCTCGGCCCAGCCGATGCGGCCATCGTCGTGTTTGCTGCGGATGTTCATGCCCAGCGCACGGAAGCGCTTGCGCGCCTGGCGCAGCAGATCACCGATACGCTCGACCGTGTACACCTCCAGCCCGATCGCGCCCAGCACGGCGGCCTGGTAGCCCGAGCCGGTACCGACTTCCAGCACCTTCTTCGGCGCGGCCTGCAGCACCGCTTCGGTCATGCGCGCGACCACCCAGGGCTGGGAAATGGTCTGCCCGTGCCCGATCGGCAGCGCGGTGTCTTCGTAGGCACGCGAGGCCAGTGCTTCATCGATGAACAGATGGCGCGGCACCACGCGGATCGCATTGAGGGTGGCTTCGTCGGTGATGCCGGCATCGCGCAGGCGATCCACCAGACGATCGCGGACCCGCTGCGAGGTCATGCCGATGCCGACGGCTTCGGGCTGCAGGCGCAAACGCGGGGTCATGCCGGCCGGTCCAGCGCGTCGGTCAGCCCGGCAACCCAGCTGGCCACTTTCTCCAATGCCTGATAACGGGTGAGGTCGACCTGGATCGGGGTGATCGAGATGTAGCCGTTGCGCACGGCATGGAAATCCGTGCCGGGGCCCGAATCCTGCTCGCGCCCGGCCGGGCCGATCCAGAACACCTCATTGCCGCGCGGATCGCGCTGGGCAATGCAGCCTTCGGCGCGGTGGCGGTTGCCCAGGCGGGTCACTTCGAACCCACGGACCTCGCTCCACGGCAGGTCCGGCACGTTGACGTTGAGGATGGTGTCGGCGGGCAGCGGGTCGGCCTTGAGCCGGGTGACGATCTCGACCGCGGCGCGGGCGGCGGTGTCGAAGTTGCGCGGCTCGTGGTTGTGCGTGACCAGCGACATCGCCACTGCGGGCAGGCCGAGGAAGCGCCCCTCCATCGCCGCCGAGACGGTACCGGAGTAGATGACGTCGTCGCCGAGATTGGCGGCGTTGTTGATACCCGATACCACCATGTCCGGCTCGTACTCGAGCATGCCGGTCAGGGCCAGATGCACGCAGTCGGTCGGGGTGCCGGCCACCGAGCAGGTGTAGTGGTCGATGCGCTTCATGCGGATCGGCAGGTCCAGGGTCAGCGAATTGCTGGCACCGGAGCGATCACGATCCGGCGCGACCACGGTCACTTCATGACCGGCGTCACGTAAAACCGTGGCGAGCATCTTGATGCCCGGTGCATCGACACCGTCATCGTTGCTGACCAGAATCCGCATCTGCGATTTAACCGCTTGATTTTTCAAGACTTCGATTCCATCACTTCCCACTGTTGGCGGCGGTGGCCGTGCCCCTTCCGGAGCATGACGACCGCGCAAGTGCGTCAGCTATTGTGCCGCAAGCGGACAGATCGTCCTACCCCGATAACGGTAGGCATCGCCCTCCCCGACCATTAGGCTGTACGCATGTCACATCCTGAAGACGAAGATCCCGCTGCGTTGTTCCGCGCCGCCATCGGCGAGGTCCAACCGCTGCGCAAGGTGGTCACGCCGCCGCCGGCCGCGCCACGGCCGAAACCGCGCGCGCGGATGGCCGAGCAGGATGAACAGGACGCACGCGGTGAATTCGCCCGGCTGCTGCGCGACAGCAGCCCCCTGGAGGCTGGCGATACGGCCAGCTACCGGCGCGAGAATCTGCCGCCGCGGATGTTCCAGCGGCTCAAGCGCGGCCAGTACTCCGTGCAGGACGAACTGGACCTGCATGGTGCGACCGTGGCCCAGGCCGAGGCGCTGGTGCGGCAGTTCCTGGTGGAAGCGCATGCCCATGAGTACGGCTGCGTGCGCATCATCCACGGCAAGGGGCTGCAATCCGATGGCGGCGCGCCGGTGTTGAAGAATCTGGTCGATCGGCTGCTGCGCCTGCGCAACGATGTGCTGGCATTTCATTCCGCGCCCGCCGGCCAAGGCGGGACGGGCGCGGTGCTGGTGCTGCTGGCAAACCGGTAGCCACCCGCACACCCGCATGGCGTGGATCTAGGCCTCCGGTGTGGCCTGGCTCGCGTCGTCCACCGGACCCAGCTCGTGCAGCACCGCGGTGGCATAGCAGCCCGGCGGCAGCGCGAAGCTCAGTTCCAGCACGTCCGCGGCCAGCCACTGATGCTGCAGCATGGCCGGGCGCAGGCGCAGCGCGCGGCGCTCCTGCTTCAGGCGGGCGCCTTCCAGGCCGGCGCGCAGCGCGAGCGATTGCTCGTCCGCGACCGCGCCCAGCTCCAGTTCGGCGGCGGCGCCGGTGCTGCGCAGCTCACCTTCGCCCCACAACGGGCCGCTGGGATGGATGTCGAAGCGACCAAGGCGATCGGCCAGCAGATCCGTCCACGGCTCCGGGCCGAAGACACTGCGGCTGCCATCCAGCATCCAGACTTCGCCCTCCAGCGGCGTGTCCCAGTTGCCCTGCTCCACGCGCGCCGCCAGCACCTGGTTGAACAGTGCCGAGCGCGCGGCCGAGAGCAGCAGCGAGCGCTGATCGGGCCGCATGCGGCGGCCACCGAACATCGCCAGCGCGGCCGGCACGTTGCCGCCGTCGCGGCCGAAGCGCTGTTCACCGAACCAGTTCGGCAGGCCGCGCGAGGCGATATGGGACAGGCGCTCTTCGATGGCCGCGGCATCGCCGCGCACATCGCGAAGCACCAGCTTGAAGCGGTTGCCAGCCAGAGCGCCGCGCTGCAGCTTGCGGTTGTGCCAGGTCGACTCGACCACCTCGATCTCGTCCGAGGCCAGCAGCGCCGGATCCGGCGCCACGCGCTTGGGCAGGTGCACGCTGAAGCGCTGCGTGGTGACCGCGTGGCGATCCTTCATGCCCGCGTAGCTGACCGCCATGTCCGGCAGGCCAGCCCACTTGGCCAGCACCTTGGCCACGTGCACGGTGTTCGCCCCGCGCTTGCGGATCGTCAGCAGCAGGTGCTCGCCCTCACCGCTCGGCTCGAACGCCGGCAGTTCGTCCACCTGGAAATCCTCGGGCGTGGTGCGGATCTTCGCGCTGAGCAGCGGCGCGCCGAACGCCAGCGGCAACGGGATCACAGCGCCACCAACAGCACGCTGGCCTGGGCGGCGATGCCCTCGCTGCGGCCGGTGAAGCCCAGCTTCTCCGACGTGGTGGCCTTCACGCTCACGCAGTCCAGCGCGACGCCCAGCACCGTGGCGATGCGCTCGCGCATGGCCAGCGCATGCGGACCGACCTTGGGCCGCTCGCAGATCACGGTGATATCGGTGTTGCCCACCTGCCAGCCGCGCTCGCGCAGCAGCCCGTTGCAATGATCCAGCAGGTGCGCGCTGTCCGCGCCTTTCCAGCGCATGTCAGTCGGCGGGAAATGCACGCCGATATCGCCCAGTGCCAGCGCACCGAGCATGGCATCGCACAGGGCGTGCAGGATCACGTCGCCATCGCTGTGCGCGAGCACGCCGCAGCTGTGCGCGACGCGGATGCCGCCGAGCATGATGTGATCGCCCTCGCCAAAGGCATGGACGTCGTAGCCCTGTCCGATGCGGAAGGGAGGAAACTGGGGCGTGGTCATTGCAAGAACCTGCGGTTGGGTGTGGCGCGTGCGGACGTCAGCGTTCGCGACGCGACAACACGAATTCGAAACGGGACAGGTCAGCCGGCGTGGTGACCTTGAAGTTGTCTTCGCTGCCTTCCACCAGCAGCGGGCGCAGCCCCTGGCGTTCCATGGCCATGGCTTCGTCAGTGACCTCCACGCCGGCATCGGCCGCCTCCTGCAGCGCGCGCGCCAACTGGTGGCGGCGGAACAGCTGCGGGGTCAGCGCACGCCACAGCCGTTCGCGCGGCTCGGTGGCATCGATACCGCCGTCATCGCCGGCACGCTTGAGCGTGTCGCGCACGGGCGCGGCCAGGATCGCGCCGACCGGGTCGGCACGGCCGACTTCCAGCAGGCGACCGAGATCGGCAGCGGCCAGGTTCGGGGGCGCGGCGTCGTGCAC
>NZ_JBHFHW010000010.1:115629-130626 GCF_057333975.1 Stenotrophomonas sp. AGC87 | reverse complement strand
GGCGTCGTGCACCAGCACGAACTCGTCCGCGCGCACGTCATCGGGCAACGCATGCAGGCCAGCCAGCACCGAGCCGGCGCGGGTGGCGCCGCCGATGCAGGTCAGAATGGGTTTGTCCGCCAGTGACTGCCAGCCCGGCCAGTCGGCGTCGTTCTCGGCGACCACTACCATCACTCCGGCCACGACCGGGTGCGAGAGCAGCGCCTCGAGGGTGTGGGCCAGCAACACGCGGTCGCCGGCCAGCAGATACTGCTTGGGCGTGGGCCCGCCGAAGCGGGTGCCACGGCCAGCAGCGGGAACCACCGCCCAGATGCCCGCCATCAGGGCACATCCTGGTGCGGGGCATCCGGATCGGTGACGGCCGTCGGCGCGCGCGGCGGCGGCACCGGCGCGTCTTCGACCACGCGGTAGAACTTCTCGCCGGGCTTGATCATGCCCAGCTCGCTGCGCGCGCGTTCTTCGATGGCGGCCTCGCCTTCCTTGAGGTCCTTGACCTCGGCAGCGAGCGCATCATTGCGCTGCTGCAGGCCGGCGTTGTCCCGCTTCTGGTTCTCGACCTGGGCCTCAAGCATCATCACTTCGCCCGAGTTGCCCGGCCCAAACCAGAAACGGTACTGCAGCCATCCGAGCAGCAGCGCGAGCACCAGCAGCAGCCAGCGCCAGTCGCGCATGGGGTCAGCGCTTCAGCGACACGAACGCGTCACGACCGGCGTAACGCGCGCCGGCACCGAGGGCTTCCTCGATACGCAGCAGCTGGTTGTACTTGGCCACGCGATCACTGCGGCACAGCGAGCCGGTCTTGATCTGGGTGGCGGTGGTGGCCACGGCGATGTCGGCGATGGTGGTGTCTTCGGTTTCGCCCGAACGGTGCGAGACGATCGAGGCGTAGTTGGCCGCGTGCGCCATGGCGATCGCTTCCAGGGTCTCGGTCAGGGTGCCGATCTGGTTGACCTTGATCAGGATCGCGTTGGCGGTGCCGGACTCGATGCCTTCCTTGAAGATCTTCGGGTTGGTGACGAACAGATCGTCGCCCACCAGCTGCACCTTGTTGCCGATGCGGTCGGTCAGCAGCTTCCAGCCGGCCCAGTCGTTCTCGGCCAGGCCGTCTTCGATGGTCACGATCGGGTACTGCGCGGCCCAGTCGGCCAGGAAGTCGACGAACTGCTCGGAGGTCAGGCGCTTGTTCTCGCCGACCAGGTTGTACTTGCCGTTCTCGTAGAACTCGCTGGAGGCCACGTCCAGGCCCAGCAGCACGTCTTCACCGGCGGTGTAGCCGGCCTTGCCGATGGCTTCCAGGATGGTGTCCAGTGCTTCGACGTTGCTGCGGAAGTCCGGCGCGAAGCCGCCTTCGTCGCCCACCGCCGTGCTCAGGCCGTGGCCCTTGAGCACCGACTTGAGCGAATGGAAGATTTCAGTGCCGGCACGCAGCGACTCGGAGAACGAGGTGAAGCCGACCGGCAGCACCATGAACTCCTGGAAATCGACGTTGTTGTCGGCATGCGCGCCGCCGTTGATGATGTTCATCATCGGCACCGGCAGGGTGACGTCGCGGCCGTTGGCCAGATGCTGCCACAGCGCCTGCTTCTTGGAGGCGGCCACGGCGTGGGCATTGGCCAGCGAAACCCCCAGCAGCGCGTTCGCGCCCAGGCGGCCCTTGTTCTCGGTGCCGTCCAGATCGATCAGGCGGCGGTCGAGGCCTTCCTGGTCGGCGGCGTCGAAGCCCTTCAGCGCCGTGGCAATCGTGGTGTTGACGTTGGACACGGCGTTGCGCACGCCCTTGCCCAGGTATCGGGTCTTGTCGCCGTCACGCAGTTCCACGGCTTCCTTGGTGCCGGTCGAGGCGCCGGACGGCACCGCGGCACGACCGAACGAGCCGTCCTCGAGGATGACTTCGGCTTCCAGCGTGGGGTTGCCACGGCTGTCGAGGATTTCACGGGCGTGGATGCTGCGGATCGTGGTCATAGCGGGCCGGTTACCAGTCAGAGAGGGGGAGGCGCCGCCAACGCAGCGCCAAAAAAAACATGCCGCGTGATTATCCCTGCACACCCGTCACTTGCCAAATCGGCAGGGTGGCGGGCAGCACCCCGGCCACGCTGGTGTGGCGCGAGGTCAGCGACGGGATCAACAACACCAGCATCAACAAAGCCAACAGGGCCAGCGCGACGCCGCCGCCGGCCGGTTGCCGGCGCAGCCGGAACGCGAGCACGCTGGCGGTCACGCAGGCCAGCGCAACGGTGCCGGTCAGTGACAGCGTGACCAGCAGCAACGGCCGCACCGAGCGCAGCGCGTTGTCACCGTCACCGGGCGAGCCAACGCTGGCGAACACCAACAGCACCAGCACGAACACACCGCCCCAGGCCATGATCGCCGCACCCAGCGCGATCCAGCCCCAGGCCCAGCCACGCCAGCCGCGGCGCACCGCGGGTGACGCCGGAACGTCGCCCGTCATGCGAAACGCGAGAACCCGTGCTTCTTGGTGACCGCGTCGAGTTCCATCAGGGTTTCGAGCAGTTCTTCCATGCGGTCCAGTGGCCACGCGTTGGGGCCATCGGACAGCGCTTTGGACGGATCCGGGTGGGTCTCGGCGAACAGGCCCGACACACCGACAGCGACCGCCGCACGCGCCAGCACCGGCACGAACTCGCGCTGGCCACCGGAGCTGTTGCCCTGCCCGCCCGGCAGCTGCACCGAATGGGTGGCATCGAACACGACCGGGCAGCCGGTATCGCGCATCACCGACAGCGAGCGCATGTCGCTGACCAGGTTGTTGTAGCCGAAGCTGGCACCGCGCTCGCAGACCATGATGTCCTGGTTGCCGGTGGCCTTGGCCTTCTCCACCACAGGCTTCATGTCCCACGGGGACAGGAACTGGCCCTTCTTGATGTTGACCGGCTTGCCGGTGGCGCACACCTTGGTGATGAAATCGGTCTGGCGGACCAGGAACGCCGGCGTCTGCAGCACGTCCACCACCGAGGCCACTTCGTCCATCGGGGTGTATTCGTGCACGTCGGTCAGTACCGGCACGCCGATCTGCTTCTTCACTTCGGCCAGGACCTTCAGGCCCTCTTCCATGCCCGGGCCGCGGAAGGCGGTGCCCGAGGTGCGGTTGGCCTTGTCAAAGCTCGACTTGAAGATGAAGTTGATGCCGAGGCGATCGGTGATTTCCTTCAACTTGCCAGCCACGTCCAGCTGCAGCTGCATCGACTCGATCACACACGGGCCGGCGATCAGGAACAGGGGCTGGTCCAGCCCGACGTCGAATCCACACAGTTTCATGGCGTTTCCTTGTTGTCCGGCGAACACTGGCCAGGCCAGCCGCCGTGGGTGATTAGCGCTCTGCAATGGGGGCACGCGGCCCCCGCTGCAAGTGCGGCATGCCGATCAGGCGGCTGCGTCCTGTGCCAGCTTGCCACCGGCCTTGCGCTCGCGCGCGGCACGGATGAAGCCGATGAACAGCGGGTGGCCTTCGCGCGGCGTGGACAGGAACTCCGGGTGCGCCTGGCAGGCGAGGAACCACGGGTGCTGGTCGCGCGGCAGCTCGATGACTTCCACCAGGGTGTCATCCATCGACTTGCCAGCGATCACCAGGCCCGCATCTTCCAGCTGGGTGCGGTAGCGGTTGTTGAACTCGTAGCGGTGGCGGTGACGCTCGGAGACCACGTCCTTGCCGTACAGCTCGCGGGCCAGCGTGCCGGGCTTCAGGCGCTGTTCCTGCAGGCCCAGGCGCATGGTGCCGCCCAGATCGCTCTTGTCGTCGCGCTTTTCCACATCGCCGGTGGCAGTGCGCCATTCGGTGATCAGGCCGATCACCGGGTTCGGCGACTGGCGGTCGTTCTCGGTGCTGTTGGCACCTTCCAGGCCGGCCACATGGCGGGCGAAATCGACCACCGCGGCCTGCATGCCGTAGCAGATGCCGAAGTACGGCACATTCTGCTCACGGGCGAACTGCGAGGTCAGCACCTTGCCTTCGAAGCCACGGTCGCCGAAGCCGCCCGGCACCAGGATGCCGTCGACATCCTTGAGCGCGGCCAGGTCGCTGTCTTCCAGTTCCTGCGCTTCGAGCCACTTCAGGTTGACCTTGGTGCGCTGGCGCAGGCCACCGTGCTTGAGCGCCTCGCCAACCGACTTGTAGGCGTCCTGGTGATCGACATACTTGCCGACCACCGCGATGGTGACCTCATCCAGCGGGTGCAGCGTGGCGTCCACCGCCGCTTCCCACTCGGCCAGATCGACCGGGCCGGCCTTGTCGCCGAGCTTGAGCTGGTTGACGACGATGTCGTCCAGACCCTGCGCGTGCAGGCCCATCGGAATGCGGTACAGCACGTCCACGTCCGGCACGCTGATCACGGCGCGCTCGGAGACGTTGGTGAACTGGGCGATCTTGCGGCGCTCCGAATCCGGCACCACCTGCTCGGAACGGCACAGCAGCACGTCCGGCTGGATGCCGATCGAGCGCAGTTCCTTGACCGAGTGCTGGGTCGGCTTGGTCTTCAGCTCGCCGGCGGCGGCGATGTAGGGCACCAGGGTCAGGTGCATGAACAGCGCCTTCTCCGGGCCGCGCTCGGTGCGCACCTGGCGGATCGCCTCCAGGAACGGCAGCGACTCGATGTCGCCCACGGTGCCGCCGATCTCCACCAGGGCCACGTCGAAGCCTTCGGTGGCCTCGTCCATGCAGCGGCGGATTTCATCGGTGATGTGCGGGATGACCTGCACGGTGGCGCCGAGGTAGTCGCCGCGGCGCTCCTTGCGGATCACGTTCTCGTAGATGCGGCCGGTGGTGACCGAGTTCTTGCGGCTCAGGCGGGTGCGCACGAAGCGCTCGTAATGGCCCAGGTCCAGATCGGTCTCGGCGCCGTCATCGGTGACGTAGACCTCACCGTGCTGGAACGGGCTCATGGTGCCCGGGTCGACGTTGATGTACGGATCGAGCTTCATCATCGTCACCCGCAGGCCGCGGGCCTCGAGGATGGCGGCAAGCGACGCGGCGGCAATGCCTTTGCCGAGCGAGGACACTACGCCGCCGGTTACGAAGATCAAGGGAGTCATGGCTGGGGGTGTCCTGTCAGGAAGGGGGAAACGGCGCCGGCGCGGAGGGCGACGGACGACGTAAAGGGGGAAATCGGAACGATCCGGCTGGCGGCGGCGTCTTCACGCGCCAAGGTCGGGATCAGGGGGGATACGGTGCGGGAGTGGGTCAGCGACGTCGGGTCAGCCGTGCCGGCCGCTGTCTGGACCGTCACCTCCTGCCTACCCTGCTGGCGACCGCGCACGATCAGGCCAGTCCATTCGCTGATGGATGACACGCACTACTCCCGGAAAGCCATAGTTTACAGATTGACGGCCTCCAGCCCAAGGGGCGGATGACGGTCTTCACATAAAAAACGCCCCGGCCAGGCCGGGGCGTCGGTAATCAGGCAACAGGAATCAGCGCTTCTTCCGCGCTTCTTCTTCCTCTTCCTTCTGCGGGGCCTGCTCGCCCTTGGCCTTCATTTCGGCCGTGGCGGCGGCGCGGCGCTTGGCCTTGGCGTCCGCTTCGGCCTGGGCCTTGTCGGCCTGTTCGCCCTGCTGCGGCGTGGGCTGGCCCTGTCCGGCGTTCTGGGCCAGTGCCATGGGCACGGCCACCACGGCGGCGGCGATGGCAACGATGGTCAGCAACTTCTTCATGGGGTGCTCCTCGCGGTATGGCATGGAATGGGGCGCCGGAGGCTCCGGTTTCCCATCCAGCACAGTCTATCGCGCCCCGGTCGGCCGCCCCCTGAACGTGTGGCGTGCAAAAAACCCGTCCAGACCGCAAACTTCGCCGTCGCATTGCGCTTTATGAAGACAGATGAACGCCCGCTATAACGCCGCCGATATTGAAGTCCTGTCCGGCCTGGACCCGGTCAAGCGCCGCCCCGGCATGTACACCGACACCGCGCGCCCGAACCATCTGGCGCAGGAAGTCATCGACAATGCCGTCGACGAAGCCTTGGCCGGACACGCCCACACGGTCGAAGTCACGCTGTTCAAGGACGGGAGCTGCGAAGTCAGCGATGACGGCCGTGGCATGCCCGTGGACATCCACCCCGAGGAGAAGATCCCCGGCGTCGAACTGATCCTGACCCGCCTGCATGCGGGCGGCAAGTTCAACAACAAGAACTACACCTTCTCCGGCGGCCTGCATGGCGTTGGCGTCAGCGTGGTCAACGCGTTGTCCACCCTGGTGGAAGTGCATATCAAGCGCGAGGGGAGCGAACACCGCATCACCTTCCGCAACGGCGACCGTGCCACCCCGCTGGAAGTGGTCGGCAGCGTCGGCAAGAAGAACACCGGTACCCGCGTGCGCTTCTGGGCCGACCCGAAGTACTTCGATACGCCCAAGTACAACCTGCGTGCGCTGCGCCACCTGCTGCGTGCCAAGGCCGTGCTGTGCCCTGGCCTGACCGTGAAGCTTCACGATGAAGCCACCGGCGAGCAGGACACCTGGTACTACGAAGATGGCCTGAGCGATTACCTCAAGGCCGAGCTCGGCGAGCGCGAGATGCTGCCGGCCGACCTGTTCGTGGGCCACCTGAAGAAAGAAAACGAGATCGTGGACTGGGCCCTGGCCTGGATTCCCGAAGGTGAGCTGGTCCAGGAAAGCTACGTCAACCTGATCCCGACCGCCCAGCACGGCACCCACGCCAATGGCCTGCGCACCGGCCTGACCGAGGCGCTGCGCGAGTTCTGCGACTTCCGCAACCTGCTGCCACGTGGCGTCAAGCTGGCCCCGGAAGATGTCTGGGACCGCGTGTCGTTCGTGCTCTCGCTGAAGATGACCGACCCGCAGTTCAGCGGCCAGACCAAGGAACGCCTGTCCTCGCGCCAGGCCGCGGGCTTCGTCGAGGGCGCCGCGCACGATGCCTTCAGCCTGCTGCTGAACCAGAACGTCGCATTGGGCGAGCAGATCGCGCAGCTGGCGATCGAGCGCGCCAGTGCGCGCCTGAAGACCGAGAAGCTGGTGACCCGCAAGAAGGTCACCCAGGGCCCCGCCCTGCCCGGCAAGCTGGCCGACTGCATCAGCCAGGACCTGTCGCGCACCGAGCTGTTCCTGGTTGAAGGTGACTCCGCCGGCGGCAGCGCCAAGCAGGCCCGTGACAAGGACTTCCAGGCGATCCTGCCGCTGCGCGGCAAGATCCTCAACACCTGGGAAGTGTCCTCGGGCAGCGTGCTGGCCTCCGAAGAAGTCCACAACCTGGCCATCGCGATCGGCTGCGACCCGGGCAAGGACGACATCGCCGGGCTGCGCTACGGCAAGGTTGTCATCCTGGCCGACGCCGACTCGGACGGCCTGCACATCGCGACCCTGCTGACCGCGCTGTTCCTCAAGCACTTCCCGGCGCTGGTGGATGCCGGCCACGTGTTCGTGGCGATGCCGCCGCTGTTCCGTGTCGACGTGGGCAAGCAGGTGTTCTACGCCCTGGACGAGGAAGAGAAGCGCACGATGCTGGACAAGATCGAGCGCGAGAAGATCAAGGGCCAGATCAGCGTGACCCGCTTCAAGGGCCTGGGTGAAATGAACCCGCAGCAGCTGCGCGAGTCCACCATCCATCCCGATACGCGCCGCCTGGTGCAGCTGACCATCGATGACGGCGAGCAGACCCATTCGCTGATGGACATGCTGCTGGCCAAGAAGCGTGCCAGCGACCGCAAGGGCTGGCTGGAGAAGAAGGGCGATCTGGCTTCGCTGGAAGTCTGATCGGCCGGTTGTGACATTTCGGTCTGTTGTGACATTGAAAAACCCGCCTTCCGGCGGGTTTTTTCTTGAATTGTCTGCCGCGGGCCGCCAACCCAGGCATGGATACACCGAGCAGGAGCCGCTACCTTGGGCGCACCTCGATCGCAGGAACCTGCATGCCGTTCGACCCGACCCTGACGCTGGAAACCACACGCTTGGTGCTGACCCCGATCCGCGCGACAGACGCCCAGGTGTTGTTTGCGATCCAGTCCGACCGTGCGGTGATGCGCTACTGGAACCATCCGGCGTGGACCGACCTGAAACAGGCCTACGTGCAGATCCTCGACGATCTGGCCGCGATCGACGCCGGCACGCAACTCAAACTGGCGATCCGTGAACGTGCGGACGGGCCACTGCTGGGGATCGTGGTGGTGTTCGCGATCGACGAGACCGCCAGGCGCGCGGAGATCGGGTATCACCTTGCCCCGTCAGCACAGGGCAAGGGCTACATGCACGAGGCGCTGTCACAGTTCGTGGCGTATCTGTTCGATGTGCTGCGCCTGCGGCGCCTGGAGGCGGAGATCGACCCCCGCAACGTGCCCTCGGCGAAGGTGCTGGCGCGGCTCGGCTTCCTTCGCGAGGGCCTGCTGCGCGAGCGCTGGCGGGTCGCCGGCGAGCTATCCGATTCGGCCGTGTATGGGCTGCTGGCACGGGAGTGGCAGGGGCCAGGCAGCGCAGCGTCGGGGTGACCGCCGCACGAAACACCCCCCGGCCATTCCGGCCCTGGCATCCGCCTTGCTCCACGAAAAAGCCCGCCTTCCGGCGGGCTTTTCGATGCTCAACCGTGCGGACCGATCAGGCCCAACCGAACATTTCGAACAGACGCAGGATCAGGTACGCACAGCCGCCGGCGGCCGGGATGGTCAGGATCCATGCCCACACGATCCGCTCGATCACGCCGAAGCGCAGCGAACGCGGGTTCTTGGCGAAGCCCACACCCATGATCGCGGTGGAGATACTGTGGGTGGTCGAGACCGGCATGCCGAAGTGCGCCGCCACGGTCAGGATGGTGGCCGAGCTCGTTTCCGCGGCGAAGCCGTGGATCGGATGCAGCTTGACCATCTTGTGGCCCAGGGTCTTGATGATCTTCCAGCCGCCCGAGGCGGTACCGGCGGCCATCACCACGGCGCAGGTCAGCACGATCCACATCGCGATGCCGTCACCGGCGGTCGCATCCGGGTGCATGAAGGCCAGCCAGGACGGCAGGTCGTTCAGCGCACCGGTTGCCTCGGCACCGATCAGGGTCATGGCGATGATGCCCATGGTCTTCTGCGCATCGTTGTGGCCGTGGGCGAAGCCCATGTAGGCCGCCGACACGATCTGGGCCTTGCCGAAGAACGCATTGACGATGCGCGGGCGGGCCAGACGGCCCAGGAAGCCGCCGATCTTGGCCATGCCCGCGATCATGCCCCACAGCAGCAGCATCACCGCGATGCCGAGCAGGAAGCCGGCGATCGGCGAGGTGATCATCGGCAGGAACACCTTCCACAGCAGGCCCTTGTTCTGGGCCCAGGTGCCGATGCGCTCGGACCAGATCAGCGCATCCCAGTTGTTGTGGGCGGCGGCCAGGCCGGCGCCGCACAGGCCGCCGATCAGGGCGTGCGAGGACGAGGACGGCAGCCCCTTCCACCACGTGATCAGGTTCCAGATGATGCCGCCCAGCAGCGCGCACAGGATCACCTGCGGGGTCACATCGACCACGTTGGTGTTGAGCAGGCCCGAGGCGATGGTCAGCGCGACGGCGGTGCCGGTCAGCGCGCCGATCAAGTTCATGAACGCGGCGAGCATCACCGCCCAGCCGGGCGAGAGCACTTTGGTCGCCACCACGGTGGCGATGGAGTTGGCGGTGTCGTGGAAGCCGTTGATGAACTCGAAAACGAGCGCGGCCAGGATCACCACCAGGACAAGGGTCAGCATGCTGTGGCGTCCGTCAGCTGTTCTTCAAGACGATCTGGTAGGCCACCACGCCGGCCTCGCGGCAACGATCGATGGCCTTTTCCAGGATCTCGAAGAATTCCTTGAGCAGGAACATCTGCAGGCTGTCCAGGCGGCCGGAGTAGATGTCGCGGTACAGCTCGAGCATCAGCCGGTCGGCTTCGTTTTCCAGCGAACGCAGCTTCTCGTTGAGCGCGGTCATCCGGTCCAGATTCATGTGGCGCAGGTCGTTGACCATCTCCACCACCACACTGGCAGCCTGTTCCAGCATCGCCGCGCGCGGCGCGAAATCGATGTGTTCCAGATGCTGGGTGGCCAGCGAATAGCGATCGGCGAACTTCTCGATCTGCTTGGGAATCTTGTACAGCGCCGAGCCCAGCGCTTCGATGTCTTCGCGCTCGATCGGGGTCATGAAGCTGTCGACCAGCGCCTGGCTGATCTTGTCCGAGGCCGCGCGCTCGCGCAGGCGGGCCAGCTTGAAGGCGTCCAGCGCCGGCTGGCGGTCCGCTTCGCGCAGCATGGAGTGCAGCGCCTTGGAACTGTCCTGGGCGGCCTGGGCAGCCTCGTCCAGCAGGGTATAGAACTGTTTGCCGGAGCCAAAAATGGTCTGCAGAGAGAACATTGAGAAACCTATTCGCCGTCGAGGAAGGACGGCACCGGGCGGAATTATGACGGTTTGATGTCTGTTCCGGGTACTCCCCCCCTTCTTCACGCTGGGACGGCCCCGTCTGAACGACTCTGTTTGCACCCCTGCCCCGGCCTTTTGTTAAGATGCGCGGGCACCTTCGGGTGCACTCTATGGACGACGACCCTTACCCCCCGCCGCACCGCCGCGCTTACGCGCCCTCCGGTAGCCGACATCGCTTGAACACGCCCTCCCTGCCACCAACCGGGGAAGCCGCCCGTGTTTGAACTGATTATTGTCCTCGCCCTGATCCTGCTGAACGGTTTCTTCGCCATGTCCGAGATGTCGGTCATGACCTCGCGCAAGAGCCGCCTGAAGCAGATGGCAGGGTCCAGCAAGCGCGCCGAGCGCGCCCTGGCGCTCTCCGAGAAGCCCGAAAACTTCCTGTCCACGGTCCAGATCGGGATCACCCTGATCGGCATCCTGACCGGCCTGTTCGGTGGCGAGGCGATCGGCCTGACCATCGCCGAGTGGCTGCAGGGCATGTTCCCGGCGTTCGCCTATTCCGGCGTGGTCGGCAAGACCCTGGCCGTGGCCCTGATCACCTTCCTGACGCTGATCTTCGGCGAACTGGTGCCCAAGCGGCTGGCACTGACCCGTTCGGAGGACATCGCCGGCCTGGTGGCGCTGCCCATGAGCTGGCTGGCGAAGATTGCCGCGCCCGGCGTCTGGCTGCTGTCCCATTCGACCCGGCTGGTGCTGCGCGTGCTGGGCCTGGGCAAGGACGAATCGGCCTCGGTGACCGAAGAGGAAATCCGCATGCTGGTGGCCGAGAGCCACGAGGCCGGCGTGATCGACGCGCATGAGCGCGACATGATGAACCGTGTCATGCGCCTGGGCGACCGCACCGCCGACAGCCTGATGACCCCGCGCAACCGGATCGCCTGGCTGGATACGCTGGCCGAGCCGGAGAAGAACATCGCCACCATGCGCGAGAACGAATTCTCGCGTTACCCGGTGTTCCGCGGCAACGATCAGGACATCGTCGGCGTGCTGGAGGTCAAGAGCCTGGTGACGCGTCTGGTGCGCGATGACCACTCGCTGTTCCAGAACCTGCGCGAGCCGCTGTACGTCTCCGAGTCCACCCATGCGATGAAGCTGCTGGAAATCTTCCGCGAGGAACAGCAGTCGATGGCGCTGGTGGTGGACGAGTACGGCGAGATCCAGGGCCTGGTCACCATCAGCGACCTGATGGGCGCGGTGGTCGGCCGCCTGCAGTCGGTGGAGAACGTGGACGAGGACGCGCTGGTCGTGACCCGTGAGGACGGCTCGTTCCTGGTCGATGGCTCACTCTCGATCGAAGACCTGCGCGAACTGATGGGCAACGCCGAGCTGCCCGATGCCGATGATGGCGACTACTACACACTGGCCGGCATGTGCATCCACTATTTCGGCCGCATCCCGCATGCGGGCGAGTACTTCGATTGGGCCGGCTGGCGCATCGAGATCGTCGATCTCGACGGTGCCCGTGTCGACAAGCTGTTGCTGCGCACCCTGAGCGAAGACGAAACCGATGACATCACCGGCTGAGCCGACGCCGCCGGACCCGACGCGGCCCGAGTACCGCAACGAGGGTATCCGTACCCTGCTGGCGATGTTCGACCACGGTGACCCGGAGCAACGGCTGCTGCTGGGCCAGATCCTGCAGGATCTGCAGCAGAGCGCGTTTGGTGTGTTCCTGTTCGTGGCGATCCTGCCGGCCTTCATCCCGATCCCCGGGCTGGGCGGTGCGGTCAGTGGACCGCTGGTGGTGCTGATCGGCGCGCAGATGCTGTGCGGCATGCGCCGCCCCTGGCTGCCCGGCTTCATCCGCAACCGCGGGCCCAAGCGCGGCACCATGCATCGGTTCCTGGAGCGCATCGACCGTCCACTGCGGCGGCTGGACCGCCTGCTCAAGCCGCGGATGCCCGGCCTGCTGGTACCGCTGCCCGCGCATGCGTTCACCGGGCTGCTGCTGATCCTGATCGGCGTCCTGTTGTCGCTGCCGATCCCGCTCACCAATTATCTGTTCGGCTTCCAGCTGCTGCTGTTCGCGCTGGCATTGCTGGAACGCGATGGCGTGCTGATGCTGCTCAACTGGATCGGCGCGGTGGCTGCCGTGCTGTTCTTCGGCTTCAGTTCGGGGCAGCTGGTGGGTTATACGGTGGATCTGTTCCAGCGCTGGTTCTGAAGTACCGACCAACGGTCGGTACCTGCCGAATTACCGAGTCGGTCCCTACGCGCCGGGCTTGAGATCCACCGTGCCGGTGTCGGACATCGCGCCCGGATCATCGGTCACCGCCGACAGCACGAAATACAGTGCCTTGCCCAGCAGGCCGCCCGGGCCATCCCAGTACTCGGCCGATTCGGCGCTGACGTGGATCAGGCGCAGGTTCGGGTCGTCCTTGCCGCCGGGGAAGAAGATCTTCATCGCCGGCGACCAGAGTTCGTCGATCTTGGCGCGGTCATTGACCACCCGCGCGGTACCCGAGACCGAGACATAGGTGTTGCCCGACGGCGAGGCGTAGGCCACGTTGACGCGCGGGTTGGCAGTGATTTCCGCGATCTTCGGGCTGTCGGCCCCGGTGGCGAACCACAGGTCGCCATCGAATTCGACTTCCTGCGTGCCCAGCGGACGACTGAACAAGCGCCCGTCCACACCGACCGTGGTGAACATCGCGATGTCCACGCCGCGGATCAGTTCGGCCAGTTGTTTGATGTGCTGCTGGCGATCGTGCTCGGCCATGGGGTGGCTCCTGTAAGGGGAGCCACCATCACAGCCGATCGGCGGCTACGGCGACGTGAACCGCGCGGTCACGCCTTCTTCGCACGCCGCGCCGGTCTCAGCGCTGCAGTGCGCGCCACGCCTGCATCGCCAGCCCGAAGGAACGCTTGCGCGCGGCGTGGTCGTAGATATTGGCGGTGACCAGCACTTCATCCGGCTTGTGTCGCGCGACGAACGCGGCGAGGCCTTCCTGCACCTGCTGCACGTCACCGACCACCGCACAGGCCAGCGCGTTCTGCACGCCGGCCTTTTCGTGCGGCTGCCAGAACGCTTCGATGTCGTCGATCGGCGGCGGAATCAGACCCGGCAGGCCACGGCGCAGATTGACGAAGCTCTGCTGCTGGGTGGTGAACAAGCGCTTGGCCTCGGCTTCGGAATCGCTGGCGACCACGTTCAAGCCCAGCACTGCGTACGGCGCCTGCAGATACTGCGAGGCACGGAACTCGCGGCGGTAGACCGCCAGCGCTTCATCCATCGCGTCCGGGGCGAAGTGCGAGGCGAAGGCGAACGGCAGGCCCATCGCCGCGGACAGTCGCGCACTGAACAGACTGGAGCCGAGCAGCCACACCGGCACCGGAATGCCCGCACCGGGCACGGCGCGCACGGCCTGGCCCTTCTGGGCCGGCTCGAAATAATGCAGCAGCTCGCGTACGTCCTGCGGGAACTGGTCGGCGCTGTCGAAGTAGCGGCGCAATGCGCGGGCGGTCGGCTGGTCGGTGCCGGGCGCGCGGCCCAGGCCGAGGTCGATGCGGTCCGGGTACAGCGACGCCAGCGTGCCGAACTGCTCGGCCACCTGCAGCGGCGAGTGATTGGGCAGCATGATGCCGCCGGCACCGACGCGGATGCGCTTCGTGCCCCCGGCCACATGGCCGATCAGTACCGCGGTCGCGGCGCTGGCGATACCGGGCATATTGTGGTGCTCGGCCAGCCAATAGCGGTGGAAGCCCCACCCTTCGGCATGCTGGGCCAGGTCCAGCATGTTGGCGAAGGCCTGCGTGGTGTCGCTGCCTTCGCAGACCGGCGCCAGATCAAGAATCGACAGCTGCATCATGAATGCTCGTTCCAACCAGGAGATATCCCACTGAGATGGGGCTGTCCGGCCGGTTTGCCACCGCCCACAAGGCGCAGGTGGCAAGACGCTGATTTCCGTCTCGCGACGATTCAGGACAATCCAGGCCGTGAAGACGGCTCAGGCGGCGCCGGCGTCCTGGTCGACCAGCGGCTGCAGCGCCGCATCCAGCGCCACGCGCTCGTCGAACACGAAGCAGCGGCCGTCATAGCCCTCACCGCCCACGGCCTCGAAATAGCCCAGGATGCCGCCGTCCAGCTGCAGGACGTTGTCCATGCCATCGTTGCGCATCCACAGCGCCGCTTTCTCGCAGCGGATGCCGCCGGTGCAGAAGCTGACCACGGTGCTGTCCTTGAGCGCTTCGCGGTGCGGGGCCAGGGCCTCGGGCAGATCGGTGAACTTGGTGATCGGCAGCACCAGTGCGTCCTGGAAGGTGCCGTACTCGATTTCCTGGGTGTTGCGGGTGTCCAGCATCACCACCGGCTTGCCGGCATCGTCGTGCCCCTGGCGCAGCCAGCGCTGCACCGTGGCCGGATCGATCGAGGGTGCGCGCGGGTAGGCCAGCGGCTGGCCGTCGTCGATGCGGAAACTGATGATCTCCGGCTTGACCTTGGCCTTGAGCCGGGCGAACGGCTGCATCTGGCTGTAGCTGGTCTTCACGCGCAGCCCGGCAAACCGGGCATCGGCGCGCAGGGCGGCATAGAAGCCATCGATCTGCGGCTCGGCGCCGGCGAGGAACAGGTTGATGCCCTCGCCCGCCACCAGGATCGTGCCGCGCCGCTGCGCGG
>NZ_JBHFHW010000010.1:113270-115563 GCF_057333975.1 Stenotrophomonas sp. AGC87 | reverse complement strand
CGGCGCGGCGGTCGCCCGCTCCAGCAGGGTCGCGCACAGCGCGTCCGGATCGGCGACGGGGGTGAAATGGTAAGCGGCGGTATTGGCGATCATCCCGCCATTTTAGCCGCTGGGCAGGCGCTACGCCTGACCCGCCCAGCAATCAGCCGCGCAGCAGCACGAACGGCAGCAGCACCAGCGCGGTCGCGACGGCCATGCCGAGCAGCACCGCCACCACGAATACCGGGCGGCGGCGGATCAGGCTGCCGAAGGTCTCGGCCGTCCCCTCACGCAGCGCGGCCTCACGCTCGCCGCGGACGCGCTCGCCGCGCACCTGCTGGTAGTCAGCCATCAGCGCCTTGGCCCGGGGGTGATCGGCGTCATCGCGGACCCAGATCCCGCCAAAGGAGATCCCCCAGGGGCTGGGCTCGGTGCGGTAGTGGGCGATGCCCGCCTTGTCCAGCAGGGCGGTGACATCCTGGATTTCATCGTCCGCGACATTGCGCAGGTTGAGCAGCAGTTTCGACATGCGCCCATGATAGCGCCCGGCGATGCGCTACCCTTGCGTCCCCGTTTTTTGGATCCGGAGCCCGCCCATGCGCCGTCTGCCGCGTTACCTGCTCGCCCCCCTGATGTTGTCGCTGCTGGCCGCCTGTACCCCGCCCGGCCCGCCGCCCGGTGGCAGCATCGCGCAGTTCGAGAAGATCGATACCCAGCCGGGCACCGGTGCCGAAGCCACACCTGGCAGCAAGGTGACCGTGCATTACACCGGGTGGATCTATGACGAGCGCACCGCCGACAAGCATGGCGACAAGTTCGACAGCTCGGTCGACCGCGGCGAGCCCTTCACCTTCAACCTCGGCCAGGGCCAGGTCATCAAGGGCTGGGACGAAGGCTTTGCCGGCATGAAGGTGGGCGGCAAGCGCACGCTGATGATTCCGGCCGAGTACGGCTATGGCGCACGTGGCGCCGGCCCGATCGCACCGAATGCCTCGCTGGTGTTCGATGTCGAACTGCTCGACGTCAAGCCGCGTTGATCCTGCCTGCATGAGTATTGCCGTGAACACCCCACGCCGGGTCGCGATCATCGGCGGCGGCCCCGCTGGCCTGATGGCGGCGGAGACCGTGCGCGCTGCCGGCCACGCCGTCGATCTGTACGAAGCCAAGGGGTCGCCCGGGCGCAAGTTCCTGATCGCCGGCAAAGGCGGCCTCAACCTCACCCACTCCGATGCGCGTGAGGTGTTCGTCTCGCGCTACCGCGAGCGCGCGGAGGCCGTGGGCGGCTGGTTGGCCGATTTCGATGGCGAGGCGCTGCGTGCCTGGGCGCTGGCGTTCGGGGTGGACACCTATGTGGGCAGTTCGGGACGTGTCTTCCCGGTCGACCGCAAGGCCGCCCCGCTGCTGCGCGGCTGGGTGCGGCGGCTGAAGGAACAGGGGGTGCGTTTCCACGTACAGCACCGCTGGACCGGCTGGGATGACGCAGGCGCGCTGCGCTTTGAGACGCCCGAGGGCACGACCACGATCACGGCCGATGCGGTGGTGTTCGCGCTCGGCGGTGGCAGCTGGCCGGAGCTCGGCTCGGACGGTGCGTGGGTGGCACCGATGACCGCCAGCGGCGTCGACATCGCCCCGCTGAAGCCGGCCAACGGTGGCTTCGACATCGGCTGGACACCCTACTTCAGCGAGCGCCAGGCGGGTGCCCCGCTCAAGCCGGTGGTGGCGCACTGGACCGACCTGCAGGGTGAGCCGCGCTCGCTGCAGGGCGAATGCGTGATCACCGCGACCGGCATCGAAGGCAGCCTGATCTATGCGCTCTCGGCCGATCTGCGCGACAGCCTGGCCCGCGACGGCCAGGTGAGCCTGCAGCTGGACCTGCTGCCGGGCCAGACCGAAGCGCAGGTGCTTGAGAAGCTGCAGAAGCCACGCCAGGGCCGCAGTTTCGGCGAGGTCCTGCGCCGCCAGCTGGGCCTGGGCGGGGTCAAATCCGCGCTGCTGTTCGAGGTACTGGGTCGCGAGGCCGGGCAATTGCCGCTGGACCAGATCGCGCATGCGCTCAAGCGGCTGCCATTGGCTCTGCAGCGAGCCCGTCCTATCGATGAAGTGATCAGCACCGCCGGTGGCGTGCGCCTGGAAGCGCTGGATGCGCAGCTGATGCTGCGCTGGCGCCCGGGCACGTTCTGTGCCGGCGAGATGCTGGACTGGGAAGCGCCGACCGGCGGCTATCTGCTGACGGCCTGCTATGCCAGCGGGCTGCGCGCCGGGCGTGGCGTGGTGGCGTGGTTGGCGCAGGCGTGAATCACGCGGTGGGGGGGGG
>NZ_JBHFHW010000010.1:26209-113146 GCF_057333975.1 Stenotrophomonas sp. AGC87 | reverse complement strand
CCGGGCATCAGCGCCTGCGCTGCATCCGCACCGAGGCGAGCGACACGCCGCTGGGGTGCGGGTAGCTCTCCTCGCGCAGCGCTTCAAAACCACAGCGACGATAGAACGGGACCGCGTTGAGCGAGGCCGAGAGCACCAGCGGCCGCGCCGGGTCGGCCAACGCCTCCATCGCCTGCATCACGGTCAGACCGATGCCACGGCCACCGCAGTCGGGATCAACGAACAGCGCATCGATCTCGTTGCCGGCCAGATCGATCACGCCATAGCCCAACAGCGCGCCGTCGGCATCTTCGGCAATCACGCAGCCACCGGCGGCGAGCAGCGCGCGGTAGTGTTCCGGTGGCGGTGAGGCCGACCACGGCGCGATCACCTCCGGCGGATAGGCCGCGCTGCACAGCTCACGTACGCAGCGCGTGCGCAGAAGCCACAGCCTGTCCGCCTCCTCGGCACGGCCAACGCGCAAGCGCACGTCGCGCGCATCGGTCATCGCGATTTACTCGTCCGCAGCGCCTGGATGCGCGCCGGCGGCTGGAACGAATCACTGCGCGCATCGGCCCAGTAATCGTGGAAGACCGCATGGTCGGGCACTTTGCGCAGCAGCTCACCCGGGGCCAGATAGCGGTACAGCGAGGCCAGTGAGCGGATCTCCACCGGCGAGACGCGGCGCAGGATGTGCTCCGGCCCCAGCTCGGAAGGATCGTTCAAGCCGGCCGCGCACAGCAGGTCGCGCAGCGCCCGCAGGGTGTTCTCGTGGTAGTTGTGCACGCGTGTGGCCTTGTCGGCCGCGTCCAGGTGACGCCAGCGATGCGGGTTCTGCGTGGCAATGCCGGTCGGGCATTTATCACTGTGGCAGCTCAGCGACTGGATGCAGCCCAGCGCGAACATGAAGCCACGCCCGGCATTGCACCAGTCCGCACCCAGCGCGATGGTGCGTGCGATCTCAAAGGCACTGGTGACCTTGCCCGCCGCGCCCACGCGGATGCGATCGCGCAGGTCCAGTCCGACCAGGGTGTTGTGCACCAGCAACAGCGCTTCGTGCATCGGCACACCCACGTGATCGATGAACTCGGCCGGCGCCGCACCGGTACCGCCTTCGGCGCCATCGCCCACGATGAAATCCGGCAACAGCCCGGTTTCCTGCATCGCCTTGGCGATGCCGAACCACTCCCAGGGATGACCGATGGCCAGCTTGAACCCGACCGGCTTGCCGCCGGACAACTCCCGCAGCCGCGCGACGAACTGCAGCAGTTCCACCGGCGTATTGAACGCGCTGTGCTTGGAAGGCGATACGCAATCCACGCCCATCGGCACGCCACGGGTGATCGAAATCTCCTCGCTCACTTTCGCCGCCGGCAGAACGCCGCCATGACCTGGCTTGGCGCCCTGCGAGAGCTTGATCTCGATCATCTTGACCTGATCATGGGTGGCGTTGGCGACGAACTTCTCTTCGCTGAACCCACCGGCATCGTCACGGCACCCGAAGTAGCCCGAGCCGATTTCCCAGACCAGGTCGCCGCCCATTTCGCGGTGATACGGCGAAATCGATCCTTCGCCGGTGTCGTGATAGAAGCTGCCCCGGCGCGCGCCTTCGTTGAGGGCGCGGATCGCGTTCGCCGACAACGAACCGAAGCTCATCGCGGAGATGTTGAACACGCTGGCCGAATACGGCTTGGCGCAGTTCGGGCCGATCTGGATGCGGAAATCGTGGTGGCCGATCTCGGTCGGCGCCAGCGAATGGTTGATCCACTCGTAGTCCACCGCATAGGTGCTGCGCAGCGTACCGAACGGCACCACGTCCATTTCATTCTTGGAGCGCTGGTAGATCAGCGCGCGCTGCTGGCGCGAGAACGGCACATCCTCCAGATCGCTCTGCACGAAGTACTGGCGGATCTCCGGCCCGATCGACTCCAGCCCGTAGCGGAAGTGCGCCATCACCGGATAGTTGCGCCGCAGCGTGCTGCGCTTCTGCAGCAGATCCCAGGTGCCCAGCACGACCAGCAACGCCGTCACGCCCACGCCCCAGTACCAGGCGGGCCAGATCGTGGCCAACCACACGCAGACCGGGAACAACAGGATGGCGAGCAGATACGCGAGATAGCGATGCATGGCTTTCCTCAATCAATAGCTGCCCCCGAGTCTACAGGCGGTCGTCCACCACTTCCCGGGGCCACACGGATTTGACGTCGTACACCACACCGCCCGGCGTGAGCAGCGCGCGCACCTGTGCGGCGTCGAAGGCACGGAAACGATCGTGCGCCACCGCCAGTACGACGGCGTCATAGCCGGCCGCATCCGGGGCGTCGACCCAGCGCACGCCCGCATCGGCCAGTGCGGCCGGCCCGACCCACGGGTCCTGCACGTCCACCCGGGCGCCACAGGCCTGCAGACGCTGCGCCAGTTCCAACGCGCGGCTGTTGCGCAGGTCCGGGCAGTTCTCCTTGAAGGTCACGCCCAGCACCAGCACGCGTGCCTGCGCGACATCGATGCTGCGTGATGCCAGCAGTGCCAGCACGCGTTGTGCGACATGCTCGCCGACCCGGTTGTTGACCTGGCGCGCGGTGTGGATCAGGTCCGGGTGATACCCCACGCTCTCGGACTTGTGCAGCAGGTAGTACGGGTCCACGCCGATGCAGTGGCCGCCGACCAGGCCGGGACGGAACGGGAGGAAGTTCCACTTGCTGCCGGCCGCATCCAGCACGTCCTGGGTATCGATGCCGAGCCGATCGAAGATCAACGCCAGCTCGTTGACCAGCGCGATGTTGACGTCGCGCTGGATGTTCTCGATCACCTTGGCCGCTTCGGCCACGCGGATCGAGGGTGCCGGCCAGGTACCGGCCGTGATGATGCCCTTGTACAAGGCATCGACCACGGCGGCGACTTCCGGCGTCGAGCCGGAGGTGATCTTGCGGATGTCCGGCAACCGTCGTTCGCGATCGCCCGGGTTGATCCGTTCCGGGCTGTAGCCGCAATAGAAATCGACGTTGAAGCGCAGCCCCGATCCGGCCTCCAGCAGCGGCACGCAGACTTCTTCTGTCGTGCCCGGGTAGACGGTGGATTCGTAGATCACGATGTCGCCCGGCGTGAGCAGCCCGGCGATCAGGGTGCTGGCACTGCGCAGCGGCCCCAGATCGGGCTGCTCATGCGCATCGATCGGGGTGGGCACGGTCACGATGTAGACATTGCACCCGGCCAGCTCTGAAGGATCGGCGGTGTAGCGGGCATGCGCCGCAGCAGCCAGTTCATCCGCGTCCAGTTCCAGGGTGTGATCCATGCCACGCTGCAGCTCGGCCACCCGCGCATGATCGATGTCGTATCCCACCGTGGCCTGGTGCCGGCCGAAGGTCACTGTCAACGGCAGCCCAACGTAGCCGAGCCCGATGACCCCGATGCGCGCGGACCCCGCCGCGGAGATGGCGTGCGTCATCGAGCGGCTCCGCACCGCGGAACCGGGCCAGCCATCAGGCGGGGCATCATCAGGGGATACGTCATGCGATACGGAGCCGGGAGACAGGTGGTGCAAGACTAACGCGCCCGACCCTGCCCCACAAAGAACAAAGCCGCCGCCCGCGGAGAGTACGGACGACGGCCAAAGGAATAATGGTCCAGCTGCGGTTACTACCCTTTCAGACAGCCTCCAAGGGCAAACCCCGCAAGACTGGTCACAGCTGGTAGAAAGAGGATAGGCGTGCAACCGTGATCATTGTGTTACGGCCAACGTTGTTTTGCGTTACGAACCCAATGTCACTGCTGCCGGTTCCAACTCGCCGGACACACCGGTCCATGCCTCCAGCAGACGACCAAACCCTGCGGGCATGTCGCCCTGCCCGGAACACCGCTGTTGGAACCCCTGCCAGGGCGCCTGGACGATTCGCGCAAGCGCATCCGGTTCGACCGCTGCCGATGCCATCGTCCAGCAGGGGAAATGACGGGTCTCCACGAACCCTCGCGCGAGTTCGCGCAGATTCGTATGGATGCGCGCGTTGAACACGCGCTGGAACACCGAGTCGACACCGTCCTCCGGGCCCTCGAAGTACTGCAGGAAACACCGGCCGTCGAACATCAGCACGCCGGTCACGCCTGCCACTTTGTTGAACCCCATTGCTGCTCGCAGGATCTGATCGATATCAGACGTTTCGATTCCATCGATAGCGTCGCTGACATAAGCGACCGCATGCAGCGGCATGAAGGATTTCCGGAATGAACTGAAGCTGACTATGCCATGAAGCTTTCGCACTGGGTAGACACCGGATGTGAGAGCGGTCTCGTTACCAATCGCCCGTTACTCACACCTCATTCCGGTGCTTGGACCTCATAGCCCCGGGCACGCAGTTGATCGGCATAGCCACCGGGCGTCAGCAGCGAGGTGACCGGGACGGTCGCAAAGGTGACCGCATTGCGCGCCAACGCCTCGCCGGCCATGGTCATCCATTTGCGGTGCGCCTGCGCATCGACATCGGTCAAGCCACGCCGCCGCCCGAAATCGCTGTTGGCCACGGCATCCACGCAGGCCAGGTACTGCCCCTTCACCGCCAGCCGCTCCAGTGCCTCGATATCACCGACCGACCAGGCGTTGGCGCGCTCGGCCAGCAGCGGCAAGCCGTGTTCGACCACATCCAGGGTGCGGCGGAAGCACTCGACATCCTGCAAGGCAGTGCCACGCACTTCCTTCAACGCCTGCCGCGGGTCGGCGATCTTGATCGTGACCTGGGTCGAGACCGGCGTGAGACCGTGCGCCTTGCTGGCCTTCTGCACGATCCTGGACACCGGTGAGGAACGGCCGAGGCCGACATCCTTCAGTGCGGCGGCATACAGCTGGGTCGCGGCCACCAAGGGCCGGTCTTTCTCGATGCCTCTGTCGCGGCCGATGTGGCGCTGTTTGAGCACTTCCCAGCGCGCATAGAGATCGGGCGGCAACACATCGCGCAAGGTGCGTCCGTCGGGATCACGGGCAGCCTTCATCGCCGAGGGCACCAGGGTCAGGCCGCGGAAAAAGCCCACGTCGGCATCCAGTGTCCAGCCCGGCGAACCGAGCACTTCCTGCGCGCTGGCGATCACCGCCTGCACCTCGTCGGCGCGCCACTCCAGCTTGGCTGGCAGCGGCGAAACCGTCCCGAGAATCCACAGTGTGTGGCCCTGGGCGTTGCGAACCTGCCACATGCCTGGCCCGGGCTGCTCACCCGAGACCACCACCGGGGCGAGATCGATCACCTCGCCTGCGGCCTGCGCCGGCACCTGCGTCTGGGCCTGCGCATGGGCCACGCCGCCCAACAGCAGCGCGACGCCCCACACCAGTGCTTTCCCTGCACGTACTGCGTTTGCCATGTGGCGTGTCCGAGGTGAGTTGCTGCGCAGCGTACGGCGGCACGCGGCCGGCTGCGTAAAGTTTGCGTTGCGCGGGCAACGCGTGAAACTGGCCGTTGGTGCCCGGGGCCGGAATCGAACCGGCATGGGGTTGCCCCCGGCGGATTTTAAGTCACATGTACCAGCGCAACTTATTGATTCTTATGGGGCGCAGGTGGACTAAAAACCCCACTTCCGCCCCAACGACTGCACAAAAACTGCACAGGAAACTGCGTCACTCCCCGTCCTTCTCCCACCACTTCGACCGCCTGCCCTTTCGCCTCGCCGACTCCTTCAACGAGGCGGCAAGCTTTTCCTCCGGGGTCCGGGTGTCGTGTAGCAGCAGGTGAGCATAGCCCGGCGCCATCTTGGTGGGGTCCGGGCGGTCGTCGGGTTCGGGGGTGTCTGGCTTGTCTGGGGTGTCCATGCCCGCAGGATACGCCCGGGCGTCTCAGATACTGCGATCAGGAAGATGGCGGTGATAGCTTGTAGGGATGCCCGGCCGGCAGCAGCCCCACCAGCCCATAGCGCCAAGCTGCCCACCCTTCCAGCTTCTGCAGGTCAGAGGTGCTTGGAAGCGCCGCTCCGCTCCCCACAAGCATGGCTGCCACGTCTGCATCCAGGAAGTTGCCTGTAGCTGTGGGATGGCCACAGATTGCGATTGGTTGAGCGGAACTGGTATCGCTGGTGCTCCCCGCAGTCGTCAACGTTGCGTTGAGCGCAACCTGCGTGCCATCGATCGCGATTCTTCCGATCCGGTTCTGCCAGTCAATCGTGAAGAGAGCGATATGCCAAGTGGTTCCTACCTGGATGCCTCCGGCGAGCGTCGCATAGGTGTCGGCATCGAGCCTGCGCACCCCCATCTCGGGAAGATTTGCCCGACTGGTATTGCTGAGCCGCATGCCCCACCGCTCCGTGCCGCCTACAGCGCCAGTATCCGCTCGAAAAAGGATCTTGGACGAACCGGTCGAATCCACGCCACGCTTGCGCACTACACCTAGACACCACGCTGAACCAACGTTTCGCGTAATCGCCAGCGTGGAGGCAGCGCTGCCCAGAAGTCGGTCGTTGGTGCCGTCAAACCTCACCACCTGCCGGCCGGCTAGCTCGCCCGCCACGGGCACAGGCCGCTCAGAGGTGCTCGCCTGGGTGAAGTCGTTGCCATTGCCGCTTCGGTCGCTCCACACGGACACGGCCCCGCCTACCAGCGTCACTGGCGATGCATCGTCCAGCCAGATTTTCGGCGGCTGGGCCATATTGGCTGGCGACCATTCCGCCGACAGCGAGAGCATCAGCCGGCGCAGCATTAGGCACTCTCCTGCATCGCATACTGCCAAGTAGTGCCGTTGTCGAAGGTTTTGGCGGACAGGACCGTGACCGCGTTAGGCCCAGGCGCGATCGTAACGTCACTGCCACCCAGGGCACGGAAGGATGCAGGTAGCGTCAGGGTTCGCCCTCCAGTGCCGTCCTGGGTTATTTGCAGCTCGAACTCGGTCGCCTTCCCGACGCCAGCAAGATTGCTCACGGAGAGCGCGGCATTCGCCGTCATCAGCACAGTGAAATTGTCGCCCAGGCTGCAGTTGAGTGTGAAGGCTCCAGCCGCGACGGTCGCGGCGGTGACCGTGCGGCGGTCTGCGCCGATGAAGGCCAGTAGCTGCGCGAGTGTGGCGCGACGGTCTGCGCCAGACTGAACAAGCTGGAGTAGATCCGCTGAGGAGAGCGCAGACGCCGCGGGGAAGTCAGAAGCGTACTTGGCCATGGTGTATCACCTATCGAAGTCGTAGCCGACCAGCGCGATCAACGCCGAGCCAGTCAGCGGGCCCAGGGTCGGACCTATGGTGGGAAGAGTGGCCATCAGGTTGCGATGCTCCGGTCAGAGAAGCGGCGCCATTTCGTGCCGCTGGCCACGGTCGAGTCGTACCAGCAAGGCTCGCGGCCGCCGGCCAGGTCGGTGATCGCCACCATCTGGAAGTCGGCCACGCCAGTGAGCGCGTTGGCCACGACCAGCGTCATCGGCGGCAAGGCGTTGAGCGTGGACAGCGACCACACGCCCGATGCGTCCCGCTGGAGGAAGCCAGTGCCCGGGCCGGTGAGGTACTCGTAGGGTATGGATGGCGTGTTCTGGCGAAGCGGCCTTCCCTGCTGGTCGGTCAGCGCCTCACCGGCCTGACTGAAGAGCTGGGGGTAAAGAAAGGCCGTTGAGTCTGCCGAGATGATCGGACGCTGCGGGTCGGATGAGTCGACCTCCACGCCCTCGCCTTCGATGATCTGCTGAACGGAACTGTCGGCCAGCGCCAGAGAAGCAAGGGCCTCGTCAGTGAGGCCGATAGCCGGATCGCCTGCATCGCCGTCGCCATGGTCAACCTTGACCCCGCCGCCGGGCTGTAGCGTCCTAAGCGCCCACTCGCCGCTGCCGCGTCGCCCCGCAAACCCGGTGCCTTCGAGACCTGCGATGCTCCTGATGTTCCCAGGGATCTCGCGGATCAGTCGCCACAGCGTACCTGCCGCTTTCTGCTTCCCGGGCGGCGGGTTGACGATTTGATCTGCGGTCAGCAGCTTCCCGTCCGTGCCGAACAGGTTCTTGCCCAGGGTCGCGCCGGCGTTGCCGTCATCAAGCCTGACGACGCGCCCCAGCTGGTCCTTCAGTTTGACCTTGCGATCAGCCATCAGGGCGTCTCGGCGCGGTCCGCTGCGATCACGGCTTGGCAGGCGCGGAGTTGGTCGTCGGCGTCTCGACCGATTCCAATAGCAGGGCCCGCAACCGTGACTCCGAGGTCGGCGGGCGCATCACGTTGGGCGGCGCCGGCGGCAGCTTCGGACAGGCGACCGGTGTGGCAGGTGGCGAGGTCGTGGCGCAACCGGACAGTGCCAGCACGCAGCTCAGCCACAACAGCAGCAGGGACGGTCTCGGCCGCAGCGCGGTCTTCTTCATGCTTCGCTCCGATGGTGGCCAGTTTGTCGGCCTGGGTGTGTTCGGCGGCGCGGGTCTGGTTGACCTGCTCGACCACCGTGGTGCTGGTGCTGGCCTGCTGCCGGGCTTCAGCGCCCTCGGCACGATCACCACGCCATGCCCAGCCGGCACTGAACATGGCAGCGGACCAGGCCACGAAGGCCAGCACAGCAATCAGGGTGCGGTTCATCCAGCCACCTCCGGAGGGATAACGGCACCAAGTCCGCGCAGAGACGCTTCCAACGAAAGGACGCGAAGCCGCAATCGATGCGCCTCTTCCTGAGCAGCCATGCGCAGCTTCATCTCGTCGGCCAGCTGTTGGCCAAGCTTGATCTGGCTCGCTTCCAAGCCTTCTACGCGAGCGGTGAGGCCGGCGATCAGCGCGACACTACCGTCGGATTCCGCCTTGTCCTGCTTGCGGCTCAACACGGCACCGATGAACTCACGCGCGATCCACAGGGCGGCGGCGCCACCGGCGAGCCACCAAGGTGCGGTCGTCTCCTCCATCACGACACCGCCGAAGCAGCAGCGCGGTAGTTGGCCGCCCAGCGGTCGCGGTGTGGTTTCCCTGGACGCCACGCTTCGATGTACTGCGCCCAGGCGCCGTTCTCGTCGCCAATCGGCGGCAGGGATCCAGGAAGCGTCCACAGCAGCAGGCGGGCAATGCCGGCGGCCAGCACATCGTCGTGTTCAAGGGCGCCATACAGCGCGGCCGGCGTCGGCAGCACGCCGTGATCGAGGCACAGCCGGGTGGCATCCTTCGCGCTGGCGGTGTGCCGTAAAACGCCCCGCACGCCGCCGCCCTGCTCGAACTGCCACAGGCCGCGGGCCGGACCGGGCTGCTGACGGCGGTACTTCAGTCCAGATTCCTGACCAGCAATCGCCAGCAGCATGACGCGCGCGCGGGGGGAGTCGTACTTCGGCCCCAGCTCATGCAGGGCGGGAATGATCGCCGCATCGAGCGCCTGCCCCGGCGTCATCGGCAATGGAAGCTGGCTCATCGGTGACCCCCTTGGATTGATGGGGCCATGCTGCCCTTCTGCCGGGAGGGTTCAACGGACTGGCGCCCGTCTGCCGGTAGAGTTGGAGGTGCGACCCACCCAATCACCACCGGAGACGGACAAATGAAGATCGACAGGGATGTACAGAGGAAGCTACTTCAGCGCCTTGCGGGCGATTACCCGGAGCAGGTTGAAGCACTTGAGCTGGCCCGAGACATTGATCCGAGCGCGCTAGACCCGAACATGGCGTATCTCGAAGAACACGGGCTTGTCGAGGCGACTTTCCTGGGTTCCCTCAATATGGGAAGCCCGCTGATTTTCGGAAAGATCACCGCTCGCGGGATTGATTTCCTAGCGGATGACGGCGGCCTAGGTGCAATCCTCGGCGTTGTAACAATCAAGGTACACGAGGACACGCTGAAGCAGCTTATTGCTTCGAAGATTGAGGCGGCTGATCTACCCCCGCAAGATAAGAAGCGATTCCTTGATCAGCTTCGCGAGCTGCCGGGCGAGACCACCAAACACCTTGCACTGAAGCTTGTGGATGTTGGCCTAGAGAACTGGCACAAAGCACTTCCACTGCTTCAAAGCATGATGGGGCCGAATCCACCCGTATGAAGCGGATGTAGATTTCTGCGTTGAGCCTAACGGTGAGTTCGTCTTCCACGGTATCCACACCGTCGAAGAACAGCCCCTTCGGGGCCAAAACGATCGCGTCCATTGATATCCCTGCTGGCGGTAGGTGCCCCCCACCCTACCCCCGGCACGGGGGCGGTCAACGGACGAGTTATCCACAACACTGCCCCTACTACTCAGGCGGACCATGAGTACACTTTTCGTGGCGCAACGAGCCGTTCAAGAGACGATATGGAATATTCCGAAAAGCCCAAGCAGCGGCCAGTACCGCTTCATGCCAAGGTGAATTTTTTTGCAATCCGCTGCTTCCGTGACACTGGTGACGGTGACTATATCGCTGCCCGAATGGCTATGAGAGCGGGCCTGACGACGCAGTATCTTTGGTCAGCCGAACAAGCTATCGAGAAGTACCTGAAGTGCACACTTATGCTGAATCGCCAACGCACGCAGCACATCGGACACGACATCACGGCAGCCCTCAACGATGTTCGCGACAAGCTAGGGATAGCCATTGAACTAACGCCGATCGAGCAGAGAGCATTCACTAACATCGCCGATTGGAACGTGGACAGATACCTACTAGGTTCGCACCGCGTGAAGGATGTCGAGCTATCCGCGCTTGACCTGATAGTTTGGCGAATCCGCCGGTTTAGCCAGCCCTTGGATGTTGAGCACTACGCTGACGAGCCCTCCAGAGCGATTTTCGACGCGAATGTTCGTAGGTTATTGCACAGCGACGTCGCCAAGCCCAAAGAAGGCTACATCGAAGCCGGCGCACTCGAGCGAATCCTTAGAGAGAAGAATAATCCCGCCAGATCAATGCTCATCTGGAAAAATCTCAGATTTAATGGCGGCAACCGCAAACGCCATTTGGTCTCTTCAGGGTGGAAGATCGTTCACACCCCATTCCAGACCTACGATGACCCTCGCCTGCAGGTAGAGGTCCGCAAGTGGATGAAGATATAGCTAATTTTTCTCAGCGGCCCCGCCCGACGGCGGCCCGGTCGACGGATCGGCTACGATGCGCCTAGGCCCCGGATTGGCCAGGGCTACCAAGGAGACGGTAATGAGCGAAGAGACGATTCACCCGGACACGGATTACCAGCTTGTTCGCGAAATCTACGCTGCCGCAGCAGCAGCCAAGATTGCAGCGCCGCCGCCGGCAGTATCTGGCGTCGCTTTCAGGCCTGGCGGCATCAATTTTGACTCCATCTTGGAGAAGTCCGTGAAAGCGGCCTCTGTCCTGGCGGCATTCGAAGAGAAAAGGAAGAACGAGAGCACGGATGCCTACCTCAAGAGCTTGAGCCCCAAGCAGGGCTGAGGGGCCTGGACTTCAGTGGTGCAACCAAAAGGGCCCGGGCAACCGGGCCTTTCCTTCCCAAGGCGGGCGGCGGCTGGGCGGTGGTACCATCCCGCTGCCCGGAGTGGCCGGGTCATGGAGGACTAGATGAAGGCTCTGATAGGGCTGGCCTTGGTGCTGGTTTCGACAGACGCTGTCGCTCAGGAGCGTTGGCAGTATGCCGGCGATGGGAACGAGGACGAGTACGGAATTTTCCTCGACACCGCGACCCTGGAGCGACGCGGAGATTTTGCGACTGCTTGGTTCGAATACAGGTATACGGGAAAGAATAATGGCGCCCGCGATTCAACTCTTTTCCGGATCAACTGCATCCGCCGAACGATAAGTGTGCAGTCCGCGGCAGAGTACAGCCCGGCCGGTAAGTATGTGCGGGGTCACACAAGTGCCAGCCGTGAGGTGCCGGCTGTGCCGAGAAGCGTCGGCGAGATGCTCTGGGGTGCGGCTTGCCCCGAAGAGGCTAAACCTCAAGGGCTGAGGGACGTGGTGGAACTTGCGCAGCGTCTACGCTCGGAAGACGCGAACTTCGATCAGAAGATCGGCGATTTTGGTCCTACGATTCGCAGCGTCGAGCAGCTGTTCCCCCCTACATTATGGGGAAGTGTTCTTGAGCTCGAATACAGAAAGCTGCCTGATCCCGGCCAGTAGACCGGGCCAGGCTATAAGCAGACCCGCCCCGAGGGGCGGTAAGATCGCGGCACCAGGAGGGAACGACCATGCCGAAGTGGAAGACGAACGACTATTTCAGCCCCAAGAGCTGGGGCCGGATTCAGGAAGAGAAGCGCGACGCCGAACTGGCCAAGGTCAGCGCCAGCCCCTTCTGGCCGGTTGTGGGCATCGCTACTCTCGGACTTCTGGTGATCGCGGGGTTCACATACGTCATTGTGTCGTTTGCTCGCTGAGGCTTTGTTCCGCTGCCGTGGCTGCCTCCGCGATATCCGGATCTCGTGACCTTTCCGCGATTCCATTGAGGACTTGAAGCTGGCTAGCGAGTTCCCCTGTCGGCAGCTCGGACGTGCGGGCCAGCCAGTTCACGTACTTCGGGCTGGTCATGATCCTGGCCAACCCATTCGCTACTCCGGAACTACCCAATGACGAGGCGATCGTGACGAACGCCGCGCCAGCGTTGCCCATTGCCATAGCTGTACCGGCGCCGGCCCCAGTTGTGGCGATCTGGCCGATAAGCGCCTCGCGCCCTGCTGTCCCCGACGGGTTGGCGAACACCTTGGAACCATCCCGGATGCGCGAGGTTGCCTTGGCAATGGTCTCCATGTTGCGCGAGAAGTCCGGCCCGTAGCCGTTGAACAGGATCTTCCTGGCTTCCGGGCTGGTGTTGGCCCAATTCGTCAAAAACGTGGTCATCGAAAACACGCTGTTCTGGTCGTCCTGCTGACTGCCCACCGCGCGGCCCATGCGGCGGATGAACGCCGAGCTGACCATCTTCTTCTCGTTTTCTGGCAGCGCCTGCATGACCGATCGCAGCCGCGTCGGGCCGTCCTTCGCGCCGCTGATCGCCTTTAGGAATGCCTCTTCACCGTCCTTGCTCCCGATGATCGAGTCGAGGTTCTCCAGCTGGTCGACGTACCCAGAGTGGTACTTGTTGGCGTTCTGCAGCGCTTCGGCTGCCCGGGGGTTGCCGGTGGCATTCACCGCCGCCTCCATGTCACGGCTCAGCGCGGCGTAGACCGGGCGCCACATGCTGCGCGGCACATCGCTGCCGAAGTTGGCGTTGTCGATCTCGCGCCCGACCAGGGAGCGCAGCTTCTGCAGCGCTTCGTAGGGCAGCCGCTGATCCACCATGTTGCCCAGCGTGGCGGTCACGTTCTCCTCGATCTGCTCCGCCGTAGGCACGGGCTCTTCGCCGCGCAGGCCGAGCTGCTGCCGCCGCAAGTTGTTCTGCTCGATCGCGCGTGCCTGCGCCTGCAGGTAGCCACGATAGGCGTCCGCCTGTTCCTGCATGCCCGGCTGCGTCAGCAGCGCGTTGACGCCTTGGGTGTCATCGATCAGCCCGCCCTCGATCCCGCCCAGCCGCGCGTTCTGGAACAGGCGCGAGGTAGCCGGCGCTCCCGGGATCGCCTGGTTAAGCTCGGCCAGCGCCGCCTGGGCGTTGGAGATATCCACGCGGCTGTCCTGCGGCATCAGCTGATCCAACTCCTGATACAGCCGGTTGCTCTCCGCGCGCGAAAGCTCCTTGAACCCGCCAGGGCCGCCGATGCCCTGCCGGATAGCGAGGCCGGCCATTTCCGGGTCAACGATCTCCCCGCCGGGAGCCAGCGACGATGCCAGGTCGTCAATGCGGTTGCCGAACTGGCCGGCCTGCCGCTGCGCGAACCGGTCGATGACTCCAGCAGAGCCCGGCACGCTACCCAGCAGGGTTTCGGTGGCCTGCAAAGCACGATTCCCGGTCGCCTGCCCCATGCTCGGCTGTACGCCCGCTTCCGCGAACTCAGCCAGGACCTGACGGATATTGGTGGGATCGTTGCCGCGCATAGCCCCGCGCGCAGCGTTCTGCCCAGCTGCAGAAATCACCCCTGACGTCGGCAACCGCGGCACTGCGCCGGGAGCCAGGCCGCCGGCCAAAGCTGCGGCCAGCTGCAGGCCTGCGCCGCCGCCGGCTTCGCGAGTACCGCCAGCAGCAGCAGAGCCGCCAATCGTACTGGCCACCTGGAGCGCAGGCTGGGCGGTGAGAAATTCCCCTGCCCTCTCGCCGATGCTGGGCAATGCCCGCGGCGCAGGCGCGGCTCGCGCCAAGGTAGGTGCAACGGCGCGGCTGGCCGTGAGACCGCCGCCCGCGCCCAACGTCAGCGCAGTGCCAGTGAGCGCCTCACCCACGTCCCCATAGATGCGGTCCCCGGCCGTCTGCGCTTTCGGCAAACCCAGAGCATCAGCCAGGCGCGCGGCGTTGTCCCTGAAAGAGGCGACAGGACGACCAGTGACCCGAGTCTCCAGCGCACCCAGTGCGTCGCCGCCCAGTGCACCCAGCAGGCTACCGCCGCCCTGGAGCACTGAGCGCAGCCCGAACATGGCGTCGCGCCCTATGCCGTAATCCCATCCGTCAGGTGCCACCGCCTGCACAGCCGGGAGATCAGTGATGGGTGCGGTCGTCGGGGATTCTTCCATCACAAATCCGGGAGGCGGCGGCGGTGCACCTGCGCCGGCCGGAGTGACGGGTTCCAATTCGAAGCCCGGGGGAAGCGGAGGAATCGTGGCCATTATTCGGGCACCCACTGACCGTTACGGAGGACCACCACCTGACCGGTAGCAGGGTTGCGAGCGCGCTGCGGCTGCGGAGCGGGACCACCGAAGGCCTGCGCCGCGCTTCCGCCGGCGCTGGCCGGTGCCGCACGACCGGCGGCAATGCGAGCCGCATCCACGACGTTGTCCAATCGCGCCTGCTTGTCTGTGACCGTATCGTCGGTGTCGCCCAGCTGCGGGAAGAAGGACTTCCTGTAACCCTCCAGCTGCTCCTTCGTGTAGGCCGCACCGGTGCCGAGCGTCAGGGCCGCGTCAAGGATGTCCAGCTGCGCTGCTTCTACGCGCTGGCGCTCGCTGGAATTGACCACGTTCCGAGCGGCCTCCCCAGAGAAGGGAATGTTGCCCGCAAGCGCGGCCAGGATGCCCGGCTTGGCAGCCCCCTCGTCCTCAGCGATCGCGGTGTTCATTTGGCCCAGCGAGCCTTCCAGCCTGGCGAGAAGCGTCGCAGCCTTGCGCTCTCCCTCAGTGGCAACGCCTGCAGACTTCTGGGACGGATCGGCTGGACCGCCCGGGATGAACTCCAGGCCACCGCCAGCTCCCCAGCGGTAGCCGCTCGGTGCCTTCATGGCGCCGCGCCCGCCGCTACCGCCCATCGTGTCGGCGCGATCAAGCGTCATCGCCTGTCGCTCGCGCGCGGCTGAAGCGTTGGAGTTGTTCGCGCTGGCGTAGCTGGCCGCAGCAGAGGCGTTGCGCTGGCCGATGGTGGACTGGCCCACCGGCGTGGTGTGGTACTCCTGATCCGCCTGCAGATAGGGGTTGTAGCCGGTGCCATCGGCGATCTTGGTCATCTCCAGCGGCCCCTTTGCGAGGCCCATGCTGTAGGCGCCGGCTGCGGGCAGGTTGCCCTGCAGGGCCTCCGCGACGATGTTGCCGCGGTTCCCGTACTCCTGCCCCGAGAGCCGGGCCGTCGCGTATTCGTTCGGGTTGAGGCCGGATCCAGCGAAAGCCCCGGCGGCGCGCGCAGACGCAGGGTCCCACCCGGCGGCGATCAGCTCGTCGGACAGTCCGGTCTGCTTCTCCCGCGCCCGCTCCGCCTCCATCGCCTTCTCGCGGCTGAAGCGCGCGGTCTGCACGAGCTGGTCCAGCTGGGCGGCCTTGGCCATGCCGCGGTTGTAGGAGTCCTCGCGACCAGCGCCGCCAAGCCCGGCCAGCGCCTGCCCCACCGACGCCCACCCCTGCGGTGGCTGGCTGTTGGCCTGGAGAATGCTCATCAGGTCTGCCATGTCAGTAGCCCCAGCGCTTCTGCGCGTTGTTGAAGATCTGCCCGTTGTTGGCGGCCGTGATGCCGTTGGCCTGGCCGGAGAGAGACGATGCGTTGGCACCGCCTCCACCGCCGCCGCCAGCAGCACCTGCATAGGCGCTGGCCACCTGAGAGAACGCATCCAGCCCGGCGTTGCGCCGGATCCCCTGCAGGCGCAGCTGAGACAGGAAGTCATCGCTGGCGGATCTGTTCCCGATCAGGCCCAGCGCGGTGCTGAGCTGCGCATTCTGCTGCGCCTCACCCTGCCGCTGGCGCACCGGCGCATCGATGCGGCTCATCAGGCTGGCCGTGTCCCCGGCGTAGTCGCTGATGCCCAGCGCGGCGTCGTTGGCGGCCTGCCGGTAGGCAGACGACACCCCGCCGACCTGCTGCAGTCCGCTGGTGGCCGATCCCTGTGCAGCGCGGACCTGGTTGATGTACTGGTCGAGCATCGAGGACCGCGCAGCATCGCCGTTGTTGCCGGCCCGATCCGCAACGGTGTCCATCACCTCTTTGTCGGCGTCCTGCTGGCGCTCAGAGCGCTGCTGGATCTGCCGACCGAGTTCGTTGTCCTGCCGCTTCTTGGTCTGCTCGCCGTTGTGGTAACTCACACCGGCGCCGATGATGGCAATGGCAGTTGCGACCCAGGTCATTTCGTTTCCCCTTCGATTTCCAGAGCCGCGTCGTCCGGCATGATCACGTAGGCCTCGATCTTGTCGAGGTCGGTTTCGTCGGTCAGGTGGCTGGTGATCAGCACGCTGTCGGCGTGAGCGTAGATGGCGCGCTTCATCCCCGGCAGCGAATCGATCACGTGCGTGCCCTGCAGCTCGACCATGCCGCGCTCGGTGCGCACGGTGACGTGGCCGGTGACGATCAGCGCGTGCCGGTGCCGGTGGCGCTTTCCTACCAGCAGCGTCCCGGCCGGCATCAGCAGCTTTCGCAGGTACTGCCCCGGCAGGAACGAGTGCTCCACCACGAACTCGTGCTGCGGCAGCTTGGCGATGGCGTCCTGCAGGCGGCAGATATCGGCCAGCGTCGGGCAGCTGACCGGCGCCATCATCGCGTCCAGCACAGCAGCGGGAGCCATGCTCATCGCCCACCACCTGCGGCAGCGCCTGCACCGAAGCCCGGCTGATACAGCAGGCCATAGGCCCGACTGCCGCGGCGCTCTTCGGCCATTTTCTGGCTGTTGCTGAAGACGTTGGCCAGACCGCCGAACACGTTGCCCAGCGCGTCTGCCTTCATGCCGCCGCGGCTGCTCTGCAGGTTGGCCTGCATGGCCTGCGCGGCCTGCTGAGCGCCACTGGTGAGGCCCATGCCAGTGCTGGCCTGCGAGATCAGGTTCATGCGCGAATTGTCGTCGGCAGTGCGCAGGTCCGCCGCAGCCTGCTGCGCCAATCGGTCGGCGCTGAGGATGCCGGACTGGTAGTTCTCGCCCAGGGTGCGGTTGGCGTCGATCGAGGCGGTGCCGCCGGTCAGCCCGTTCCGCGCCATCGCGAACTTCAGGCTGCGGTCGGCCACACCCTTCTGCTTCTCCAGCTCGTTGGTGTAGAACGTCCGCGACGCCCCGAGGAAGTCGTTGATGTCCGCCTGCCGCGACGGCCCGCCATAGATCTGGTTGATCTGGTTGACGGCCTGATCGATGTTGTTCTGACGCCAGGATTCCTCCTGCGCCGCCTTGGTCGCTGACCCGTTGCTTCCGCCGCCCATCATTCACCCCGCATTCTTGAAAAGTGGGCGATGTCCTCGCCCTTGAGTCCGTAGCCGCGCGAGACGCCCTCGGGCTGCATGCCCAACGAGCGTTCGAACCACTCGATGGCCTTCTCTCTGGTCGTGATGGCGCTGGTCTGCACGCGGTGCGCCTGCGTCTCCAGCAGCCGGTCGATCAACCAGCGGGTGGCCTTGGTCATCGCACGCCACTCGTCGGCCCAGCCCTGCTCGGATCCGACCATCCAGGACTGCCAGACGCCCGGCGCAACCGGGTGGAAGCCGCCGGCAGCGGCCGGCATCCCATCCCTGCCAACCACCGTGAGCGCGAATGGCGCTGACTGCGCCCAGGTGTTCACCAGCCAGTGCGCCGCGGTGTCCGGGTTGTAGGTCGGCGTTCCCATCACGGCGAGCAGCTGCGCCTGCTCGGTCTCGCGCATGCACTCGGCCAGCGCAACGAGGTGCACCGGCCGGCACGGGATGACGTTTGAGGGCAATCGGGCAATCTGCATGGGCAGATTCTTCACCCTTGGCCATGTCGTTCAACGGACTCACGACATGCCCCTCAGGTCCTGCAGATAGAGGCTGAAGGCGTTCCACTGCCACTGCTCGCTGCCGCTGTAGCGCAGTCGCACCGAGAAAGATGGTGCCGAAATGGGCATTGGGATCACCATGCCTGGCACGGTGTCGGCAGGAACCGTGTAGGCGTCGGTGAATGCCCCTCCGTTGGACTGGTCGTAGCCAAATTCGACAGCGACATCTCCGATCCCGACCATATCGAAGCCGTAGAGGTTCTTCGTGACCCCTGGCTGGCCAAAATCGAGCCATGGCCACTGAATTACGCCCTCGAACGGAACAACATTGCCCGGGGTGACCTCGTCGCCGACCACTTCGTCATCCATCCGGTGGATATAGTCGCCAGACCGCAGGTACAGATCGTCTCCGCGGATAGCCCAATCGTCCACGGCGAAGGGGAAAACGTAACGAGACCAGGCCCCAACCTGGCCAACTCGCGTCATGGTGTAGACGAACGCGGTCGTCGCGCGAGAATAGATGGGGACCGCCGGACGGTACTCGATACGACCCACCCAGTTGCGGCACTGGATGTAGCAGGACTGGTCATCGAAAAGAACTCGCGTCGCTTGGGATCCATCCATCGACGCGTGCAGGACGCGAGAACCTACCAGCGCCCAGTCGGTGATGCTGGCGAACTGGGCGCCGGCAGCCGCGCCGCCCGGGAGAGCCCCATAGATGGCACAGATGGTGTCGCCGTCCACGCCGAACCCACGGAAAGCGCTCAGCGCCAGGCCGAATGCCCGTTCATCGACCAGCACGAGGTCTGCGGAGTACTCCTGGAACCGACCGTCCTGCGTCACAACAAAAATGCGGCCGTCGCGCGCTCTGGTCATCCAGAAGCGGGGGTTTACAGTGGTGCCGACACCTTGGACTACCGCTGATTGGGGGACGGCAGCGCCGGCAGGGTTCAAGGGGAACCTGTAAATCACGTTGTTGACCTGCGAGGTCATGCGCACGCCGATGTAGACCTCGGATTCAGTCATCCAGATGAGGCCGCCAAACTCTGGCGCGTACGAGCTCTCGCTAAACCACCAGGCTGCGGATTTCCCTTGCGGCTGGTAGTAACCCGTCTCCAGCCCCCCCACGATGCTCTTGCAATAACCGAACTGGTCGTCTGCACTGATGCCTACACGATTCTCGTTCATGGCGCGCAGATAGAGCCGGGCATCGCCGAACGTAGACCCATTCCAAATAACGACTTGGTTTTCGTCGGTGGGCGCCAGGAGGTAGTCGTAATGCCTGTAACCGAACGTTCCGCCGGTGGCCAGGTTGTCCGGCGCGTAGGCCGCACCCATGCCTCCATTCTTCAACGGGTAGATATAGGCGCTGCGGTAGGAGCCGCTCAGGGTGATCGTGTTGGTGACAGCGGCCCCGATTACGCCCGGGATCTCGCCGGTTTGTACAGGCCCCGGCATGTCCGGAAACATCAGCCAGTACTGGCCCTGTGCCGGGTAGTAGAGCGCCATCGGAACCGAGCCCGTTGCCATCGCCTCTTGCACCAGTGGGTCAATCGGCATGCCAACGTCGCCCGCCTGGAAGTTCGTGGAGCTGGCGGCAATGCCCACCGTGCGAACGCCCTGCGAGGCAAGGAAGAACAGGTCATTGGAGACAGGGGCCAGCGCTTGATGCTGCGTGCTGCCCAACGGCAGCGCATCTATCAGGGACATGCTTGCCGGGTCTTCATCGATCTGCCACAGCTGGAAGGCCTCAGCGTTGAACGGGATCAGGTTGCCGCGGTAGAGGCCCATGGCCGCCACCGGGTTCGCACCGTAGTTCTGAAGGCCGAAGGGCAGATACCCGGCATCGTCGGTCGAGGTCCAGTCCAGCGGGTTCACAGTGGCGCTGTACTTGATGATGTCGTCGTCCGCGGCATAGACCTTGCTCGCGCCGATCACCACTATCTTCGTGTTGGGGCAGTTTTCGTCCTCAACCCGGCGGGACACGGTCTTCCAGTTGATGGACCCGTCATGCACGAAACCACCGACCTCCGTCGGCCAGGACGGTTCGGTGTTGCCGCTCACATACAGCGGAGAGGCCTGCCAGGTTACGCGCGTGGAAGCCACGGCCTCCCAGATGACGTCGTTGTCGATGACCTGCTGGCCGAGGATAGGAGGCCAAGCCGGCTCGGTGCTGGCCGAGTAGCCTGATTCGTCCTGGACAGCGCGGTAGACCAGCCCGTCAGGCAGCCCGGCAAAGGTGCCGGAGACGCTCAGGTTGTCGCCGAAGATGTGGTGCGTATGGTCCGCCACCGAGAACAGTGCGATGCCCGCGCGCGCGTAGGCGGCGCCGGCCGGGCGCGTGGCTGTCACCTTGGATTGATGCCATGCGCCGCGGCTACCGTCGCTCACGACGTTCCCGCGCTCGGCCGCGATCTGCAACCCGATGGTGTTATACCAGCGGACCTCGACCCAGCCCCTGGTGGCACCGGCGATCGATGCGCCCTGCTGGATCATCGCCGAGGCTTCGAACGTGCTGCCGGTGCTGGGCACAACCAGCTGCGTCCGATTAAGCGCCAAGCCGTCAGCAACCGAGCCGGGCATGCGCACGCACGGGCCGTTGTTGCCGTAGCCACCCGTGGTGACGAACTCGGCGCCACCGGTGAAGTCCCAGTTGGCATTTCCTGCAGAGAAGTCGCCGTTCACCACCTCCGCCGCAGTCGGTGCTGGGGCGGTGATCGGCTGGACGATGTCTCCCGGCTCATAGAGGGTGCCGGGTGCCCAGAGTGGTACTGCCATCAGCTTCTCCCAGAACCGTAGCGGTCCTTGACGTTCACCGGCACCGAGTTGGTGGTGGTGGTGTTTGCTGCCAGCGCGTTCTCGATGTTGGCGTCCTCGTAGACCACCTCACCAGGGTTGGTCGGCCACGCCGGCTCGGTGGTTCCAGAGCGGGCCGTCGCGCCGCTGGTCTCGGTGACGGTGTACTTGAACCCGTTGTCGGTGGTTGGCACGACGACGTCGCCAACCGATCGCCCGACGTTGGGCGCCCAGGGCACGTAGGCGGACGTATCGCTCTCCAGCCGGTAGGCCAAGCCATTCCCGTTGACGGGCCGAACCAGCGCGCCAGGGAAGTAGGTCTTGCCCGGCTGCCACACCTCGCCCTCTTCCAGCCAGTAGTGGAAGACGTCGCCGTTATCGAACTCAGCCACCACATACGGGTAGCCCAAGAACGGCACCGCGAAGTGGATATCCCTCAGCTTTGCGTCGGTCTGGGTCGGATGTCGCAGCACCTCAACCCGATAGTCAGCGCTGGGCGCGCCCATGGACTGGTTGGCGAACACCCAGAAGCGATCACGGAAATAGATGAGCCCGATCGTCCCCGGCGGTACTTGGTAGGCGATTCGGCTGCCGGGGCGCATCTTGATGGTGCGCGCTGCGGTGACATATCCGTTCAGCAGGTCATATACGGAGTCCGCGGACGCTCCTCCCTTGTCACGCAACCGGGTAATGCCCGCCTTGACGGTGGAGAGTGACTGCTGCCTCATCCTTGATCCTCCGGCCAGCCGCCGACCGGAACCGGCCGTACAGCGTTGCGCGGGTCGGACGTACCCGGGATGTAGCGTCGGGTCAGGTGATCGCCACGGACCAGGTCGCGGACGTAGGACGACAGCTGAGAAGCGTAGTTGCCAGCGTCGGGCTGGCCGTAGTGCGCCTTGGCGTTGGCCAGGGCCAGCAGGAAGACTGCTTCGGGATCCACGGTCGTGTAGTCACCGTCGGCGGCCAGAGGCATCAGGCCGAACTGGCCCTTGATCCGCAGCTGCCAGGTCGCGTCCACCGGTGCCGGCCACAGCTCGATGCACTGGCGGACCTCGTAGTGGCTGGGGATGCCCGGGCCGCGCGAGGTGTACATGACCGGGTCGATGCCGCTGTAGAGCGGACGCCAGTTGCCGTCGCCCTGCGACAGCCCGGCCCAGCTGATCATGCGCGGATCCAGCCGCTTCGTGCACTCATCCGCGTTGGCGTCGAGGTCGTAGAAGCGGGTGCCGGCCACGAGGTTCCAGGTGTAGAAGCGCTCGCGCCGGAGACCCGAGTAGCGCCGGAACAGCAATTCCTGCGCACTGGTGATGAAGTCGTTGAGCAGGTCGGCCATGCCCGGAGGCGGGTTGCTGGCCTGCGCGGCGAACCCCAGGCGCCGCAGCAGACGCTTCCGCATCGCAAGCAGCGTGGTTCTGGGATAGTCGTCGTCGCACTCGCAGTTGTAGCTGATGGGATCTGCCATTGTCGTTCCCGATGAAAAGACGGCCGACCAGGTCACCCCGGCCGGCCGCCACCCTCGCCGCCAGCGGGGGATTACTGGTTGGCTGCGCGCGCGGTGCGCTCGGCCTCGATGGCGCCATGGACGCCCTTGCGATCCTTGCCGCCTGCTTCTTCCTGCTCCAGCGCGTCCAGCTCTTCGTCGGACAGACTGGCCAGGCCGGCAGTGATGTCATCGACCGTGCCGTCCAGCAGGCTCGGCTGGCCTTCCTGCTTCGACGCCTGCTTACTGGTCTTCGACGCCTGCTTGCCTTCGCTGCCGGCCTTGATGCCCAGGCGCTTCTCCAGGTCACGCAGCTTCGGGAAGAGCACCTTGCGGGCGCGGTCGCCTTCGGCCGTCGACTGATACTTGGAAACCAGGCCGTCGAAAGCCTTCTGCACGTCGAAGTCCTCGACTTCCACGTCGCGCGAGCTGTGTTCGAACACCAGCTCCTCGCCGTAGATCTCTTCGAGGATCGACTGCTCGTAGTCCGGCACTTCGACCGGGATCTTCGTGCTGGCATCGCGATCGATGAGCAGCAGAACGAACGTCAGGGTGGTCAGGGACTTGGCCATTACTGGACTCCTTCGAGCGTCAGCTCGGTGGCCGCCGCCGGCGCGGTGGTGACGTTGGCGCGGATGTAGTTGGGCAGGTCGGGAATCTCCACCGGGAAGGTGGTCGCCGAGTTGAGGGTCATCAGCGTGGTGTAGGTGCCAGCCACGCCGGCGGCCGTCTTGGGCGCGCCCTGCAGCTGCACCACACCGGTGCCGAGGCCGCCGGCCGGGCCGAACAGCAGGCCCTCACGGCCTTCGCCGCCCAGCAGCGGGGTGACGTCCAGGGCAACGGCAGCGCCTGCGCTGACAGTGGCCGGGACCGCGATCTTCTTGATGTTGGGCATTTCAGGTCTCCCGCCGGCGAGGGGCTGCCCCGCCGGCTGATAGGGGTCAGGCGATCGAGAAGACCGCGTTGCTGTTGCGCTTCTTCGTGGTCAGGCCGTAATCGGCCGTCTGCCCGAAGTAGTGCGTGTAGCGGTCGTAGACGCGCGGCGGGGTGCGCTTGATCATCCAGCGGCCCTGGACCGGACGCAGGGTCAGGGTCTTGCTGTTGAGGAAGTAGCCGCGCTTGGTCCACGGGTAGGTAATCGCACCCAGGCGGGCGTCGATGACCTCGAAGGACGGATCCCACACGACCGGCACGCCCTTGAACGACAGCGCCTTGGTGGACGGGTCCAGGGTGATACCGCCGGTGGCGTTGGCACCGATGGTGATCTGGCGCGACATCACCTTCAGGGCGTCGGCCTGGATGGCGTCGTACATCGCCGCGCCCACGAAGATGGCGTTGGGCTGGCCCATCTTTCCGTAGGTGATGGTCTGGCGCCACAGGGTTTCCATGCGGCTGATCAGGTTGCCGGCGGTGGCCGTGCTGATGCCCATGTCGGCGAAGTTGCGCCAGTACGGCGAGGTGGCCGCGTCGATGCCGCCGATGACGCCCACGGTCGGGGTGGTGCTGACCAGCGCGTCCAGGCCCGGAACGGCCTTCGGGTTGGTCGAGCCGTCCAGATGGACCTCGATGTCCCAGTTTTCCTGGAAGCCATCCTTCAGCGTCGACCAGTTCTCGTCGAGCAGGCTGACGATCTGGATCTTCTCGGCGTCCGACATGACGGCGTTCTTGTCGTCGGTCAGGATGATGCCGTTGTTGGCCAGCTCGGTCTCGTTCAGCGTGAAGCCGTCGTGCGCTTCGTAGTGCTGGAACGGGGCCTTCCGGACGGTGTCCTTCCGGTTGTAGGTGACCTGGTCGTCACCGGTGTAGTTCTGGTAGTTCGAGTCGTTCGAGATGCGCACCTTCTCGTTGAAGATGCCGTTGCCGAAGGTCGAGTCCTTCTTGTTGGCGATCAGCCAGGACGCGAACGGGCGCTCGGTGGAGAACTGGTCGATGGGGTCGTTTGCCGCGTACGACTCCATCTGACGATTGGCACCAGCCAGCAGCTGGGCAGTGGTCAAGGGCATGGTTGTAGCCTCGAAGGGAAAGAGAGGAGGCCCGTGGGGCCTTTGGTCTTTCCGCGCTCGAGGAGTGCGAACCCTCTTTCTGCACTACCGGTGGCGAACCCGGCTTACGTCACACGCGGTGTCGGCATCTGCCGATGGGGGCGACTATGCGCGAGGGGTCGGGACTGTCAACGGACATGAAAAACCCCGCCGGAGCGGGGTCGTTGGAAGGGGGTCGCGTTTCGCTATCCCCTTAGAAGCTGGACGGCTTGGCCACGGCCCGGGTCAGTGCCATCAGGCCAGTCTGGAAGTCGGTCTTGGCGATGGACGACCAGCGGTAGCAATCGTTCTTATCGCCCTCGATGGCGGTGTTGGTCTCGTTGACCTTGTCGATCAGGGCATGCAGCTCAGCGCCCTTCGCCTTGATCTCGTTCATCAGGTCGATCTCGGCCTGATTCAGCTCACGATAGCCAGTGATCTTGCGGTCGGCGGGCGCTGCGTCTTTCTGGTTTGCATATTCCATAGCTGGCGGCTCCGTTGGTGGGTGTTGCGGAAAGAGCGGTCAGAATCGCAGCCTCCCGCCCATGTGCAACGGACACAAAAAAGCCCCGGACGTGCCGGGGCTGGTATCAAGTTGCTGTGAGGCGGGTGGCCGCTTTATAGGTCAGCCCCACATCCTGTAGCGAACGATCAGGATGGCGTGGATCTGCCGCGCCAGCTTCGACGGCACCGGCCAGCTCATCGGCCCTGCGCCTGTGCTTCCGCCACGCCGAAAGCGAAGGCATCCGACGGGTTCTTCGGGGTGGCCGGCACTGCCGGAGCGGCGCTGGCGCGGGCCGGGTTGTTCGGGCGAGCGGTCACCGCCGGTGCTGCAGCATGGATGGCCGGCAGGCGCAGATAGGCCTGATGGGCAGCAGATGCCCACTGCGCCGGTGGCAGCGTCGACTGGATGATCTCGATCGCCGGCAAGAGGTACGCGAACTTCTGCTGGAACTGCGGATCGCTCGCGCGCAGCTGGGCGCCAAGGTCGGCTACCGCCTGCAGGCCCTTGTCCTCTTCCTGCTTGGACTGGCTGACGCGCCGCTGGTTCTGCTGCTGCTCGGTCTGCAGCACGCCGCGCTGACGGTGCTGGACCAGCTCGACGGCTGCGGCGCGGTCCATGTCGCCGGTCTTCACCTTCTCGGCCAGGTCCGGATGCGCGGCCAGCGGATCGAAGCCCGGCGCTTCACGGCCCAGCTTCTCGCCCAGGAACTTCAGCTCAGCCTCCATCGTCTCGTAGGCGCGGTTCATGCGCACCGGGTCGCCGGAGTTGATGTCGGTCAGGTACAGCAACGTGGCGCCGAACTGCTGCGGCGTGGTGCCGGTGGACTGGATGGTCTGCTCCCAGTCGGTCACCTTGTCGGCGCGGCCACGGAGCGATTCGGCTTCGCTGGCACGCTCAGACAGCTCACGGAATCGCTTCTGCGTGCGCTCGTTGGTGATGCCCAGGTCCTTGATCTCGTCCTCGACAGACTTCGGGGCCTCGGGCTGGGCCGGTGCAGCGGGTGCGGCAGCGGGCGCGGCGTTCGGATCAGCGGCAGCCGGTGTAGCAGGCTGGCCGGCCTCGCCTTCAGCGGGTGCCGCAGGTGCGGCGGGATCGACCACCGCGGCAGGATCAGCCGGCGGCACCACAACGGGCGCAGCTTCGGCGGTCTCAGCGGCGCGGGCTTCTTCCACACCAGTGGTGAATGCGTCCAGCTGCTCGGTCGCAGGCGCTTCCACCTGCTCGGTGACGGTCTGGTCGGTGTCGGGCGCAGGCGCGGCGGCCTGCTGGGTTTCGTTGATGTCAGGCATGGTGGTCCTCGTTTAGGCGGCGGGGAGTTCGGGCGGCAGCATTTCAGGCGGCAGCTGCATGCCGGGGTCTTGCATCGCCAAGGCGGCGGGATCGTTCGCCGCGGGCAGCGGCAGGCCGTCGGGGCCAGGTGCGCCGGGCATGCCGGGCACCATCGGCAGCTGCGGGGGCAACTGCGGGATGATCGAATACGGGTCGATGCTGGTATCGCCGGTGCGCTTGATGGTCTCCACCACCAGCTGTTCCAGCTTGTCGGCGATGTCCTGCGGCGTTGAGCGGCGCATCTCACCGATCTGCATCACCGCCTGCTGCAGCTGCGGGAGAAGCACAGACCACTGCTGTTGCTTCACGGCCGTGGCCGGCTTGCCCGACGACCCGGCGCGGATATCAACGGTCACCAGCGCCTCGATGAGCGAGACCTGGTCGGTGTTGATCCAGAAGGCCTCCGGGCCAGCAATGTTCACCACGTCGTCCTGCGTGAGGCCGTTGGGCGACATGGCCTGCTCTGCGGTGTACTGGGCGAAGTCGCTCAGCACCTCGTCCAGGGTGTCGCGGGCGTAGCCGATGCGCGACTCGGTGCCCTGCTGCTGAATGTCGGCCTCGGTGGCGGTCTTGGCCACAGTGATCGTGGACGACAGCGCCTCCTGGATGCCCCAGATCAGCTCCAGCTCGGAGCGGATGGTGGAGGTGTCGTAGAGCGCCGGGTCGATCTGGTTGTACTGGATCGGGAACACCACCGTGTTCGGCGATGCCCCGTTGAGGTTGAGCGGGATCATTTCCCCGATCCCGCCCGCCTTCATCTTGTTGGCTTCATCCGGATCTACCGCGCCGGCATCGAAGCCCAGCTTCGGGATCGATCGGCGGCGATGCTCGCGGTAGTTGGTGCGGATCCGGTCGTACTCGTCCAGCAGCTCGCGGGAGCGGTCCACCAGAGACTGCGGGTGCCGGCGACCATCGACCCACAGCGGCGCCCACTGGAAGAACGGGTAGAAGCGGCTGGACGCCTGATCCGGCGTCACCCACGCGCGCAGGTAGCGCTTCAGCCCCACCGCGATGGTGGCGAACTGCCGGGTCTTCAGGTTCCAGATCTCCCACAGACAGACGCAGGCCTCATCGCCACTGGCCGTGGACTGGCCGGCGCTGCCGGTCGAGTAGGCGTCCGCGTCGCTGTCGGTGATCTTGCCGGCGTCCTTCTCGGTGTCGGTCGGACGGACGTTGTAGAACTTGGTCGCGCTGTCCAGGCGCTCGGCATGCTCGGGATGCGCGGCCTTGGCGTCGGCCAGCGGCATGAAGATGCGCTGCGCGTTCCACGGGCTGTTCACGTAGTCGCGCAGGCACGGCAGGGACACAGCGCACTGCATGTCCTCGGCGCGCACGAAGTCGAGCACGAGCGCACTGGAGATCACCGTCTCCACGCCCTGCTCCAGGCTGGCAATCTGCTGCTCGAGCATGGCGCGCAGTTCGTCCGGGTTCGGGGCATCGCCCTCGGCCAGCTGGCGCTCGGTGTCCTGCAGCGCGGCGATCTGGGCACGCAGCGAGCCGATCTGCTGGTCGGTGGCCGGATCCCTGTCCGTCTCGCGGTGCCATGCCGCCTTGAACCAGCCGATGCCCACGCTCAGGCCGGAACGCACGAAAGGATCGGCCACTGCCTTCAGCCTGCCCTTCTTCCACAGCGAGTCGATGACGATCTCGAGCGTGCGCGACAGCATCTTCGCGTCTTCGGTGCGGCTGGAGCCCGCGCTGTCGGCCGGCTGAACGCTGGTCTCCGGGTTCCGGGCGTACAGGAAGCCGGTCAGGATGTTCACGTAGGTGGCCGCGATCGGCACGGACACGTCGAACACCTGCGGGTCAGAGGAGCCGCGGCAGTAGCGCCGGTCCCGCGCGTAGCCCTTGCGGGCATCCTTGTCGAACTCGCGGGCGAACTCGATCCGCTTGTGCCAAGCCGCTACGTCAGCCTCTTCCTGCAGGATCCGGTCGGCCTCGGCCACCCGCTCCTGCTCGGCCATCGCATCAGCGTCCAGCGCGTCCACGAAGGCGAAATCGTTGGTCTCGGGCGTCACAGGTTGTTTCTCCTACGGGCAGCGACGTCGTTGTCGTCGTCGGGCTGGGATTCCAGCCATCTGCGGGTATGGGGCACGAGGTTGTCCCGGCGTTCAACGGACGGTTTGTGCGCATCACGGATGTCATCGAGCGCTCGACCGATCAGGCCGCACACGTCCACGCCGTCATCCTGGTTCCCCGGCAGGCCGTTGAAGGCCACCAGCTGATCGACCAGACGGTTTGCCCAAGCCTTCCCGCGCGGCAGGTGGATCGTCCCGGCATGGGCTCGGGCTCGGAAGCCCGCCACCCGCGAAACCTTGTCGCTGACGCTGGGCAGCCACTCGCGCATCACCCGGACCTGCAGCTCGCGGGTCAGGCGCGCACGCAGCGGGCCGATGGCCTTCTCGATCACACCGGACTCGCCATAGGTCATCACCGGGCGCCAGCGCTTGGCCAGCTTCAGCTCGGCGGTGATGGTCACGTCGGACTCGTCCTGCCCGTACCACCAGTCCCGGATCCAGATGTCGCCCTTCTGGTCCACGCCGAAGATGCCGTGTTCGGTGTAGTCGGGGTCGTTGGTGAGCGACTTTTTCGTGACCGCGTAATCGCTGGCGCCGTAGATGCGCAGCTGCTTGGGCACCTCGTCCTCGTCGTACCACTCGAACCACGTGGCCTCGAACTGGTTGCCCTCGTCCGGGCGGGGCCGCTGCTGGTACAGGCTGCTCCAGGTACGCGGCTTCTGCTCGTACTGCCGCCAATGCTCAGGCGGGAACCACTCTGGCCACAGGTACTCGCCCACTGCCCGGCCCAGCGGATCGTCGGCACGCTCGGCGCGCGCGGGCAGGCACAGCACGTCCCACACCTGGCCATCGCGGCACGTGATCGGCCCGCTCTGGCCGCTGTAGTCCTCCGGCAGGATGGAGCCGGCCAGGTCCTCAGGATGCCATCGCGTCTGGATCAGGATGACGCTGGCGCCGGGCTTCAGGCGGGTCAACAGGTCATCGTCGTAGGCCTCGCGGGTCTTCTTCCGGATCGTCTCGGAGTTGGCCTCCTCACGGCCGGCCACCGGGTCATCGATGATCAGCAGGTCGGCGCGCGCGGAGGTGACGGCGCCCAGGATGCCGGCGGCGAGCAGGCCTGAATCGTTGGTCAGCTCCCACTCGTTCACCGCCGAGCTGCCGGGCTTCAGCATCACCCGGTCCGGCCAGATGGAGGCGTATTCCTCGCTGTTGACGATTGCACGGCACCGGCGGGACTGCCGCTCTGCCGGGGTCGACGCGTAGCTGCACAGGATGACCTTGTAGCCGTCGCGCTGGGCCAGTGCCCACGGCGGGGTGACCACACTGGCGTAGGTGGACTTCGCCGAGCCGGGCGGCAGGAACAGCATGAGGCGGCCCATCGGCGCGCGGATGCAGCGCTCGACAGCCGTCAGGATCAGACGGTGATGTGCGGCCAGGCCGGACTCGACCGGCTTGAACAGCCACTCGGTGCGGTCATCCGCTACCGGCGCGCCAGGGATGCTGATCGCCTGGGCGAAGCCGATCAGGGATTCACGAGCCTTCCGCCTGCGCAGCAGCTCGGCCGCCGCGTCGGCCTGCCGAATCTCACTCAGCGCCACGGAGGCCCCCTGCGGCAATCGCCAGCAGGTCGGCATCGCTCAGCTGGCGCGGGCTGTGGATCTCGACCGGGTTGTCCTTGTCGCCCTTCAGGGTCACCGCCTCGCCGTAGCGCTTCGGGTCCCACTTGGCCAGCAGCTTCAGCCGCGTCTCGATCCGCAGCTTCGAACGCTGGATGTGATCGTGGTCCGGGACGATGCGCCCGTCGGTGGTCTGGGTGTAGTCGCGGCTGCCGTCATCGGCGATTTCCAGGCACTCAGCCGCCAGGGCATCGAAACCTTCCTCGCGTGCGCGCGCGATAGCTGCGGAAACGGCTTTGCCGCGCGGGCTGTCCTCATCCGCCCAATCCTTCACAGTCCGGTAGGCAGGCATTCCCTCATCACGGCAGATCTGGGCCATCGGCTCACCTTCCGCCAGACGCGCGCAGATGTCGCTCACCACCTTCTCGCTGTACTTACTGGGTCGCGCCATACCGAACCCCAGTGGCCAGACAGCTGATCCTCTCCATCTCTTGCTGCCCGGGCCAGCGGATCACCCCTGCCTTGTGGGCTAGGTCTCGCGTCTCCCACGTAGGGGGCAGCTCCGATCCGGCCGACAGCACCACGGTGTAGCGCTGCGGGTACGGGATGAGGTGTGTGTAGTCGTGCCTGGTGTAGAGGCGCCTCGGGAACAGCAGTCCCTCTCGTGGAATCCTGACCGGTTGCCCATGGAACGGGCCGCCTACCGTGACAGCCATGACGTGCTCGGCATCCACCCACCGGCGCAGGAACCAGTCGTAGCGGCAGCGCGTCTTGGCACTGAGCCTTCGCGTGGGTGCGGGTGTGGGTGTGGACTGCCCTGCCAGCCAGCGGATGCCGGCCATGAGCTGCCGGTAGGGATACCCCATCTCCTGATGCAGCCGCAGCGCCAGGGCGCGGAGGTTACCGCCTGCGCTGATCACCTGTTGGGCCTCGCGGTATGCGCGAACCTTGTCCTCTTCCTTCATGGCACTCGGTGAATCGGCAGTTCCCAGGGTGCAAAGGTCGGCGCCATCCGAAACGCCCGCCGCAAGGCGGCAACCCTGTGCTGCCTGCACGCTGTTGACGACACCTGCGTGCTGGTCGCCCCGGTACTCTTTGACGCCCCGGGTGGCGCCTTCAGCGTGGTTCTGCCAGCCAGGGATCGGCCGGGTATCGGTCGGCCTGACGCTGCCATCGGCCCCAACGATCGAGGCGTGCGGGTCGGTCAGGGAATGCAGTCGTGATTCGGGCGTCTGGCGGTCGCTCATGGGCCTATTACGCGCCCGCCGCCAGTTGGATCAACGGAGGCCGGAGGCGGCCATGTACTGCCGGCGGCTGCGGTGCACCTTGGCCAGCTGGCAAAGCGCCTCGGCGAATGCGCCGTGGAATCCCCACAGGTCCAGCTGCTCCGGAACGTCGCGCAGCACCCGGCCCATAGCCTCGAAGTGGAACACCAGGTCCTCGGCGATGTCCTCCCGACTGGGGCAGCCCGCGCTGGCGCCGCTGGACAGCCGGCCGGCGTACTCGCAGACGAACCACTCCGGGTGCTTGCTGGCCATGGTGTCCGCGCTGACGGACTCGCTGCGCAGGGCGTAGACCCGGCCGTCTGGATCAGCGAACACCGCCGTGCCGCAGCCACGCGCGCGCCGGACCTCCTTCACCCGTGCCAGGGTCCGCTCGGAGACCTGGTGGATATCGGCGCGCACGGAAACCGAGCCGAGCGGTAGCGTCGTCCGGTTGAACTGCCGATGCGGCTGCTTGGTGGCTGGCTGCGGGGTGGCCATGGCGGTCGTCGGGATCAGGGGGCCGACCCAGCCGCCGGGATCCGGCAGTAGGAGCAGACCGGACCGCGCCTCGTAGGCGAAAGCTCCCACGATCCGCAGCCCGGGCACTTGCCGCGGACCTCGACGGGTCGCGCAGTGGCACGGGGAATGGCCGCGCCCCGCTCGATCGTGCTCTTCCACTGGGCGTTCGCCGCTGCGACGCTGATGGCCGCTGATGTGATGCCGATGCCCATCACGGCACCTCCGGGCGAGCGGCGAGCGAGGCTGCCCATGCATCCTGCATCTCAGGGTCATCGACGCAGCGGCGCTTGCTGACCCATGCCTCCATGAAGGCGACCTCCATGTCTACGGGCAGCACCACCGGCACCAGCACATAGCCATCTGGCGGTGTGAGGGCGGCGACGATGGCGCGGATGGCAAACTCGTAGCCCAAGTCACCCTCGGCCAGAGCCAGCGGCTTCCCGCCCAGCGCGTCCTTGACCTGCTGGGCTGCCAGCAGCTCCCGCGCCCGCTTCTCGATGGCGTCCATTACTTTGCTCCCTGACTTTTGGATTGGCGATAAACGGTGGCCGGGATGTGTATGGGATCAAGGCAGAACGCCTTCGGATCGTTCCAGTGCTTCCCGCAGCTCCTGCACCAATTCGGCGCGGGCGGTGATGGTTTCTCGATTGCGTCCATCACTTCACCTCCCCGGCGAGGTCGGCCCTCACGTAGCGGAAGACGGTGCCGCCTTCATCGCCTGCCCAACTCTCAACGAGGTCTTTGTCCGTGTGGCAGTGGACTCGGTTCGGGTCCTTCTTCAACACCATGCCCCACACCTCATCCGGCCCGACCGGCTGCGCAGCAACTACGTAGTCGCGATTTCTCCAGTCCCATTCGTGGTTCGGACTCTCGATTGTGTCGATCACGTAGTCCTCGCCCTTGAATTTAGCGAATACCCTCCGCCCCTCAGCCGCAAGCCGCATGACCTCTGCCTTGCCTGCCGTGGTGCTGGTGTCGATCTGTTCGAGGTTCATGCCGCCTGCTCCTGGTTGTCGTCGGTGATGTGGCTGCCCAGCTGGGTGTTCTCGTGCCACAGGGCGATCAGCAGCGCGTCGGCGCGGCCGTTGTCTTTCTTCCGGGTCAGCACCTTCTGCGCGCTGGGGAAGCGGGCGATGGCGAGCAGGCGTGCGGCGTCCTTGGGCTGGCCGAGCAGTCGCAGGCTGCGCTTCCACGTCGCTGGCTGGACCAGCTCGAGCGGGATACCCAGCACGCGGATCGTGGCCTTCAGCTGGCCGTAGCCCTCGGCGAGGCTGTGCCGCGCCTTGCCGCCTTCCATCGCCTTGCCGTCCTTGTCGCGCATCGGCCGGGCGTGGATTCGCTCGATCACCGCCGCGACGTGGGCGCCCGGGTGCGCAGCGCGCTGCTCGCGGATGAAGATCGCCACGGCGCGTGCGTCGACCTCTGCCCCCTGCCCCAGGTCCATGGTCGGCATGTCCAGCACCGGCCCGGGCTCGCCGTCGATCAGCGTGGCCACCGCGCCGGTGAGGCCCGGGTCTACCCCGAACGTGAGTCGCATGGTCATCGGATTCCCCTTGTGCTCATCAGGAGCAGTACGTTGCGGATGGTTTCGTTCAGGGCGCCGACCTCATCGATCTTGTAGATGCGCCACATGGTCTTTCGGCCGTGCCAGCCGTTCTCGCTGCCCTGGTGGCAGTCGTCGCACAGGGCCACGGTGGTGAAGTGATCGCCCTGGACGATGTGGTGTGCCGCGCTGGGTGCTGCCCGGCCACACACGCTGCAGGGGCAGCGCTTCACCAGCTCGATGTGCGCCTTCTCGGCCTTCGTGAAGGCCTTGGAGTTCTTGGTTCTCACGCAGCCGCCTGCTCAGCCAGGCGCTGATCGCGCAGCGGAGCCACGTCCCGCAGCTTCACGTCGTTGTCGGTGGCCCACCACTGGGCGAAGGTGATCAGTTCTCCCATCTCCTTCACGCGCAGGCGGCGCGTTTGCATCGACAGATTCACGATGCTGGCGCCGTCCAGCGACGGGACCACATCGCCCTGCTGTCGATCCGTTTCACGAGCCCACGCATCGACCAGAAGGCGCTTCCATCCTTCAACATCGATCTTTCTGCCAGCCCACCTGCGTTGCTTGGAGATATCGCCGCAAACGGCGTGAAACAAGGCGTTCTGCTCTTTGCTGCGGGACGGCTCGTACCGCTTCACGGTGACGATTACGTCCTGGCCGATCTCCAGAAAGCTGCAGGCGAACTGCCAGGCCGCAGCCATTCGGGTGCGCGCGTCACCGGCGCGGAGGATGAAGGTTCCGAGCATGGTCAGTCTCCTTGGGCCAGTTCTTTGCCGCTCTTGCGGCGACCGCGCGGGACATCGAACCCGTCGCCGTCGTCATCAGCGGAGGCGCGGATCGCGGTCCGCAACGTGTAGTTCGGCTTGTCGCCGTGGTAGTTCTCGAAGCGGCTGCATTCGAGGTGGTGCCGCAGGTAGGCGGTGCCCGTCTCGCCCTGGCGGTTCTTCGCGAGGATGAATTCCGACACGCCGGGCGCGCCGCACAGGTCCTTCGTGTAGTAGTCGTCGCGGTAGAGCATCGCGATCACGTCGGCGTCCTGCTCGATGCCGCCGGACTCGCGCAGGTCGGCCATGACCGGGCGCTTGTCGGTTCGCGTTTCCACGCCGCGGTTGAGCTGAGACAGCGCTATCACGGGGCAGCCGAGGTTCTTGGCCAGCTGTTTCAGCGTGCGGGAGATGTACGAAACCTCCTCCGTTCGGTTGCCTGCCTTGGCCGGACCGGACAGCAGCTGCAGGTAATCGACCGCGATGATGCTGAGCCCACCACTGACCTTGGCGTGCATGCGCGACGCTCGAGCGACCAGCGAGTCCACCGGCAGCGACCCGCAGTCATCGATCGCCAGCGCCAGCCCGTGAAGGTGGTTGCGGGCGATGCTGAGCTTGTGCCAGTCCTCGTCGGTCAGCTCCCCTTTGACTCGCATGCGCGACAGCGGGACGCCGGAATGCATGCTCGCCAGCCGCATCAGCAGCTGTCGGCGGCTCATCTCCAGGCTGAAAACGGCGGCATTTTTGCCGTGGTCGGCAACGCTGTAGACCCACTCCAGCATGTTGGCTGTCTTGCCCATCGACGGGCGGGCGGCCAGGATCATCAGGTCGGTCGGCTCCAACCCGGGCAGCTTGCGCGCCACGTTGTGCCACGGCGGGACCAAGCCAAGATCGGCTGTGCCCTCGAAGCGGGCCTCCATTTCAGCCCACATGCCCGGCAGCTCGCTGCGCACCAGCAGCAGCCCGCCGGTACCGCCCGCCTGAACGCTCAGGTTGGCGAACTTGGCGGTGGCGCTGGCCACGAGGGCCTCGGCGTCTTCGTCGGCAACCTCATAGGCTTCGTTGGTGATCTCGCCGGCGCGTTGGATCACGCCGCGCAGCAATGCTTTGTTCCGCACCACCTGCGCGTATGCCCGGATGTTCGCTGCCGACGGCACGGTGCTGGCCAGCTCGATCAGGTAGCCGCCATCGGCGACCAGCTCCAGCTTGCCGTGGTTCTCGAACCAGTTGGCCAGCAGCACCGCATCGAAGGGCTGCTCACGGTCGGCCAGGTCGCAGATGGCCTGGTAGATCATCTGGTGGTCGCGGCGATAGAAGTCCTGCTCGGCCAGCAGATCGCGGACCTCTCGCAGGGCTTCCGGGGCCAGCATCAGTCCGCCGAGGACCGATTGCTCCGAGTCGACCGAATGCGGCGGCACCGGCAGATAGGCGTAGTCGTCGCGGTAGGCAGGCTGGGCGCTCATTCGACCTCCCCCTGCTCACGGACGCGCTCGGCGTCACGCTCCCGGGCCAGCTGCACGCCTGCCGTGGTCAGATCGCAGGAGCCGGTATCCGGGAACCACCAGAGCTTGAACCAGTTCCGGCGCACGGCGTCGCGGAAGTGGGCGCGCCAATCCTTCTGCATCCGGCCGTCGGCGCGATGCCGGGCCGAGAACTCGCGCCATGCCAGGTGCAGGTAGTCCTTCGGAATCCCCGTGTCGTTGGCGAACGTGAAGATCGGATCGTTCTTCGGGATCGCCGATTCGCCAGCGGCCTGGCATTGGTCGAGGAACGCCGAGAACGTGATCTTCTCCCGCTTCCGTCGACCCGACTTCTGCCCCTCGGCGTCAGCCGGGGGGGTTGGGGGGTTCTTTTCTTCTTCTCTTCTCTTCTCTTCTCTAGTCCGCTTTTTGTCCGCTTCGGATGCGGACGCCGGTGCGGACATATTGCGGACGTTCTTCTTCCTGTCTGCGTCCTGTGCACGGCGCTTCGCCGATGCCCCGTTATGGTCGTCAAACCTTGGTACGACAAGGTTTTCGCCTTCTTCGAGCATCCATTCCACGGCGATCATGGCGGCCGAAAAGCCCGGCCAGCCGATCAGATCGTCCAGCACGACCGGCGAGTAACCGACCAGCGTGCCGTCGTCGGAATGCGCATCGAACAGACACCAAACCGCGTGCAGTCCACCGATGACGCGAAGCCTGTCCGCTTTCAATGCGGACGCGATGCGGACAACTTTCGGACTCGTTGCGAGGTTGGAGCGCATCTTGATCCAGTCACCGGCCATGTTCGGCCTCCATGACGCGCGCCATCATCTTTTGGTCCAGCACGGCGACCTGCTCAGGTGACCGGGCTAGTGATGCCGCCCGGTACTCGCTGTAGACGCGGCGCAGTTCTTCCCGGTCTCCAGCCTCAAAAGCAGCCATCACCAAGCCGCGAAGGCTCTCGATGCGCTCTTCTCGCGCGATGTCAGAGGCGTTCACGGCCACTTCCCTCCCAGCTGCTCGGCCAGCGCACTGAACTGGTTGGACAGCTGCTGGAGCTTCGCCAACGCTTCGGCTTGCTGCACGTCAGGACATTCGAGGTACTTCTGGATGAGGTAGTGGATCGGCGTGAAGTCTTTTGTCTCGGCGAGGTAGCGCTCGAAATCGTCTACCGACAGGCCGCGCAGCTTGCCGCCGCTGTCGCATCCGGCCAGCTTCTCGCTGAGCTTCGAAGGAGCCATATCGAGCTTCCCGGCGATGGCTGTCACGCCTGCGCCGCTGTAGACCCGTGTGGCAACGTGTTCGCGGAGACTTCTGCTGCGCGAGAGCCCGTTCTCGTAGGAAATCGTCAGGGTTTTCATGCGGTTATCTCGGACGGTGGGAATGCGGGTGTCTACGTAAACCCCTGCGTTCCCCTGGATGGTTCTGAAAATGGCCGCACCCCAACGGAGTGCAGCCAGTGTCGAAACGTGATCAGTCAGCCGAAACCAACGTCCTCACGCTCGTGCGGAGTGGAGGTAAGTGCTTCGTCCTGAAGCGGGTGGGACGGAAAGTGCAGGTGCGGCCAGTGGCCCAGCGGCGGCGCAGCGCGGTGATCGGCAGCGGCACCGTGGTGCCCTTCCCCACCGGTGGCCGGTGAGGTGGTCATGTCAGGCGGCCTTAGAAGAGGCGGATCCCCGCTCGCGGTAGGATGCGATTTCCACACCACTACCCACCGACGAGGGGGAATCCATGAGCTTGTGTCCGCACTGCAACGCCGAGTTCAAGCAGGTCAATCTCAGGGTCATCAAGGCTGTGCAGCCTGCAAAGGCCTGGAATGCGCTTTCATACGACTGCCCGAACTGCGACAAGTCGCTATCGGTTGGGATCGATGTGACTGCGATCAGGGAGGACATCATCAATGCGCTCCGGGTTCCGAATCGCGGTTCTGGCTTTCAGAAATAGGTCGCTGGCAGGGGCAAGCTGAGGCATCCCCATCCATCGCACATACAGCGGCGTGCCCTTCTCGGGGCGCCGCTCCTGTTGCGGTGATCCGCGATTCATCGGCCGGGAGGGCTCGTTCGATAAGGTCGGCCTCAGCGACCTCGGCGACCTGTGCAAATGTCAGGGCACCACGCGGGGTTAACCCTTTTTCGGCGTGCAGCTCCGTATGTGCCGAGGTGGCCTGGCCGCTGGCATCTACGACCACAACCAGTGCGATCCATCCCAGGCGAATGGTTTTCGTGTCGTCCTGGCTCATCTCAGGCCCCCGCGGCAACGGCTGGGGTGGACTTGCGACGGCGAGAGGATTTGGTGGCCGGGGCGAAGAGATCGGGCCGGCGGGCTTTCAGCTCCCACTGCCGGGAATCCGGGATGGGCTGCTCTTCCGGCCAATGGAAGACCGCACCACGGCTCACGTTGAAAAAGCGGGCAAGCTCGGCATCCGACTCCAGGCCGAGCAACGTCTTAACGGAGGCTTTGGTCATGTCCATAGAGCAGCAGTCTAGCTCTCTAGACTTCGATGTCAAGCGCTCTAGCCTCCATTCAGTCTACTTTTCTAGTCCTATGGAGACGATGGCTGAACGAGTAAAACGAGCGCTTGCGCTCCGGGAGATGACGCCGAGCGATCTGATCGCCCGGAAGGTGCTGAGCAAGGCCGGCATCTACTTCATCCTGGACGGCACCACCAAGGCCGAGAAGATACGCGCCTCAACGGTAGCCAAGCTCTCTGCAGCCCTACAGGTGAACCCGGACTGGCTTCAGTATGGCCGTGGGCCTATGGAAGGTGGCGCCCCAGTCGATGAGCAGCAGTGGGAAGACGTGAGGGGCTACTCGCAGGCCATGGGGCTTGGTGGGGGACCCGAGGCGTCTGAGTACGCGGAAACGCACAAGCTCAAGTTCAAGGCATCATCGCTCGCGAGGAAGCGCCTGCGCGCGCCTGCCTTGGCGGTGATGTATGGCCAGGGCGATTCCATGGAACCCCGCATCCAGTCGGGCGACGCCATCCTTTTCGACACGAGCGACACCCGTCCACGTGACGGTGCCCTGTTCGTGATCCTGGTGCCTGGTGCCCACAACGCTGAGTACCAGGTGAAACGGTGCGAAATGCTGGATGACTTGGTGTATTTCAAAGCGGACAACCCCAACGGCGATCATCGCTGGAAGAAGGCGAAACGCCTGGACGACAAACGGAACCCGATTCAGATAGTCGGGCGCGTGCGTTGGATTGGAAGCTGGGAGGATTGAGTGTCGCCGCCAGTCGAAGCCCTCGCAGTGCACAGGATCACGGCGCTGATCAGGGCCGGCTATGTTGTTGACAGGGTTCAGCCCTGTTCGGACTCAGTCGGCCTGACGTTCCCTGACCCGCAGCAGAAATACCGCACAGCCACGGTGCTTGATTCCGGGACAGCGATCCTTCATGCGTCAGGAGGAGAGCAAGCTCGTTTCCCTTTCGACGCTGACCCGTCTTCATTTGCGAGAGCACTCTCCGCAGTACCCAAGCCCCGCCCTCGTTTTGAGCACTATCGAACGAACGTCATCGCATTTTGGGTACTTTTTTACCCCGCCATCTTCTGGTTCACCGAACACACCTGGGCGGTTCTTAAAAAAGCCTTTAGCTGAACGAATCTACAGACGTTCATAAATATTTGCGGTCTAGTGCGTCTAGTTCTCTTGACTGCTCGGTCTAGTTCGCTAGACTGATACCCGTCGGCCCACACCGGGCCATCCAACGGGGCTCCACCATGGACATCGCAACCGCCACCCAGCTGATCGCCGATTACCAGGCCGCCAACTTGATTGGCACCGATGTTGCGGAGGCCGCCAACGCCGCCATCCGCCAGCCGGCCGTCTACGGCGATGAACTGAACGACTCGAACCGTGGCCGCCTGCTCTCGCTGGTCTACGGCATCCGCACCTCGTCGCCGGTCTACACCGGCCCGTCCTTCACCGTGCTGGAGGCCTGAGCCATGTCCATCCACACGGCACACGACTTGGACCGCAACGCCCAGCGCAGCTACGACGGCCACGGCGAGTGCGCGCCGGATGACGAGGCCTTCCAGTTCGCCTGCGACCAGGTGGCGGCGGAGCTGGAGACGGAAGCTGAAACCGCGAACGTCGTTTCGTCGCTGAGCGGTGCCCGGCACGTCGTGCACTTCCTGATGGCTCAGCAGATCCCGGCGCACCTGCTGCCTTGGGCCCGCGAGCTGGCCGATCTGGTCAACAACATGTCCGACCGCGTCGACTCGCAGATGAAGACCTTTGCGGCCGGTGACATGGAGGACGCGGCATGAGCGGCCCTGTCGATGTGCTGGCGGTGCTGGACGCCGCAGAGATGACCGCTCGCGTCATAGGCGCAGACGAAGCGGCCGACGAGTTCGAAGCGGCCCGCGCCGCAGTCGCCGAGCTGATCGAGGCTGCTACCCGGCTTCATGACCGTGCCGAGTTTGAGGGTTTCGGGCGCGATGCCTCTGCCGAGATGGATGCCGTAAACACCGCCCTCGCCCGCGTCAAAGGCGGTGCCGCATGACCGCAGCCGACCGCGCCGCGCACCGCTACGCCATCGGCCACATGGCCGCCTACTTCATCGCGTTCTGCCTCGGCGCTGTGTTCGCCCTGGTGGTGGGAGCAATGCAATGAGCGAAAAGACGCATACCGAATTGCTGGGCGAATGGATCAAGGTCGCCGACGAACTCTCTGCCAAGAACAGGACGCTGGAAGGTCGCGTTATCCAGTTGACCGAAAAGCTGGAGTCCCTCGAAGAGGACGCCAAGCGCTATCGCTTCCTGCGCGACCAGCACAGCTGCGCTTGGGAAGAAGAGCTCGATGCGGAAATCGAGGCTGCGTCATGACCGACACCGACTTCATCAAGGCGATGCAGCAGGGCCTGCCGCCGATCAACCCGCCGTCGACCACGGGCCTGGTCGTCACCGAGTACAGCGTGGCCGAGGCAGACGGCGAAGCCGCCACCAGGATCGCCGCCGCCGCACCGGAGCTGCTGAAGGCGCTGACCAAGGCAGTCAGGGAGACGGAGGGGTTTCTTTTCGAGGCGTGGCTGGTGCGCGTCTGCCCCAGCGGCGACGTCGAAGCAGTCCATCGCCAGTGGCTGGCAAGCAGTGACTACTGCGAGTTCATCGACGAATGGCGCGAGCAGATTGACGCCATCGACAAGGCCACCGGAGAGCAGGCATGCGCCTCCTGACCGCCACCGGCTGCCGCAGCTGGTCCGACTTCGCCGCCTGCATTGCCTGCTACGCGATCGTCGCTGCCCTCGGGTGCGCGATGTGCTGGCCGGCGGCCTGGTCCTGATTTCCCCGCCGGCACGCCCGGCACAACCGAGAGGCAACACCATGTTCCAACTCGCAGGCGTGACCGCAAAGGTCGCATCGTTCAACCCCCGCGCCGAGAAGCACGGCGAGGACAACAAGCTCGCCGCCGATATCAAGATCGCTGTCGTCGTCGGCAACAGCGCGTTGGACCAGTTCCACAAGGACCTGCGCAAGGCGCTGTATCGCAAGGCCAACACCGGTGAGCAGCAGGACTTGATCGAAGGCACCGACGGCCTGGTGTCGGTGAAGTTCCCGCGCATCGGCGCGCTGTCCTGGGACGAAGAGTTCCCGGGCTATGAGGTGGTGCTGGGCTCCGGCCTGGGCCTGTCCGAGCCGCTGGCCATCACCGATGCGCTGCTCAAGAAGTTCAAGTTCGAGCCCCTCGAGGGCGGCAGCGTGGCGGTCACCTTCAACGTGGTGTTCCACCCGGACCAAGAAGAAGCCGGCGCCCTCTGCGGCCTGATTCAGGAAGACGTGGAGCTGACCCTGATCCCGCCGAGCGCGCAGGGCAAGGGCGCCGCGCCGCAGGAAGACCTCGCAGCAGTTGCGTAATCCCCCGCTGCCCGCTCCCCACGGGCAGCACCACCCGCGCCGGCCGGGATCCCCAATGCCGGCACCTATCCAACCAATCCTCATGACAAAGGAACTGCCCGTGTCTGACGCACTGATCCCACTGGAAACCGTCAACGCCCTGGAGGTGTTCACGGGCGGCAAGCTGGACGACCTGCTGCACCGCATCCGCGAGGAAGCCACCAGCCTGGTACCCAATCTCAAGACTGTGGCGGGCCGCAAGGAGATCGCATCGATCGCCTACAAGGTGTCGCAGTCGAAGACCGCGATCGATGCCGCCGGCAAGGCGCTGGTCGCCGACTTGAAGAAGCAGACCGGCGATATCGATTCGGCGCGCAAGAAGGCCCGCGACACCCTCGATGCACTGCGCGATGAAGTGCGCCAGCCCCTGACCGATTGGGAGGCCGAGCAGGAGCGCATCGAGCGCGAGCGCATCGAAGCCGAAGAACGCGCCAAGGCAGAGGTCGAAGCCGCCCGCTTGGCCGAGATCGCCCGCCGGGAAGAACAGATTCGTGCCCGCGAGGACGCTGTGCGCGCCGCGGAGGCCGCGGAACAGAAGCGCATCGCCGACGAGGCAGCAGAACGTGAGCGTGCCGAGCGTGAGGCCCGCCTGCAGGCTGAGGCTGCCGAGAAGGCAAAGCGCGAAGCGGCCGAGGCCGTGGAGCGCGCCGAACGCGAAGCCCGCGAGGCGACCGAACGTGCCGCCCGCGAGGCTGCTGAGTCCGAGCAGCGCGCCAAAGATGCCGCAGAGCGTGCCGAGCGCGAGAAGGCCGAGGCAGTCGCTGCCGCCGAGCAACGCGCGAAAGAAGAGGCCGAGCGCGTTGAGCGCGAGCGCCAGCAGCAGGCCGACGCGCAGCGCCGGGAGGACGAGCGCCGTGCTGCCGACGTTGAGCATCGCCGGACGATCAACCGTGCCGCGGTCGCCGCCCTGGTCACCCTGGGCCTTGACGACAAGGCCGCCGCCACCGTCATCACCGCCATCGCGCAGGGCAAGGTCCCGGCCGTGGCCATCCGCTACTGAGGTCCCCATGAACCAGATGACCACCCGCGCCGCTGCCGGCGAACTGATCACCGAAGAACAGGCCTACGCCATCCGGACTGCACTGAAGACCAGCCTGTATCCCGGCGCCAGCGATGCGTCCGTGGACCTGGTTCTCGCCTACTGCAAGGCGGCCGGCCTCGATCCCATGAAGAAGCCGGTCCACATCGTGCCGATGTGGGACGCCAAGGCGCGCACGACCCGCGACGTCGTCATGCCCGGCATCGGCCTGTACCGGACAGATGCTGCCCGTACCGGCGAGTTTGCCGGCATGTCCAAGCCGGTTTTCGGGCCGATGGTCACCGAGCAGATTGGCAACCGGGATGTGACCTTCCCCGAATGGTGCGAGGTCACGGTCTACCGCCAACTGCGCAGCGGCCACATCGCCGAGTACACGGCGATCGAATACTGGATCGAGAACTACGCCATCAAGGGCGGCAAGGACCAGGACCAGTCGCCCAATGCGATGTGGTCGAAGCGCGCGCGCGGTCAGCTGGCGAAATGTGCCGAGGCCCAGGCGCTGCGCAAGGCGTTCCCCGAGGCGGTGGGCTCCCAGCCGACTGCCGAGGAAATGGAAGGCAAGGAGATCATCGAAGGCGAGAGCGCGCGTGGCGACCGCCGACCGCCAGCGGGCGTCATTACCCGGCAGGCGCCGGCCGCCCCGGAAGACACCGAAGAGCGGCGCGTGCTGTACGCCCACCTGCAGGAGTTCGCAGAAACGGGCATGGCCGAGTACCAGGGCGTGTGGGGGCGGCTGACCAAGGAACAGCGGCAGATGATCGGCACGTCCGGGCACGAAGCATTGAAGGCGGTTGCCGAACGTGCCGACGCGGTCGACGCTGACGCACAGCAGGATGCCGCCGATGAAGAGGTGCCGCTGTGATCCTGCTCCCCTGTGACCAAGGCAGCCCGGAATGGCACCGCGCACGCGCGGGTGTCATCACCGCCAGCATGTTCGCCACCGCGCGCTCTCGCGTGGGCGAGCTGACCGACCAGCAGCGCACATTCGTGGACGCCGTGCTGTCCGGCCTGTCGGAGAAGACCGCGGCCGAGCGTGCGGGCTACAAGGCCGTGCCGCGCTCGGCCATCATCGAGAAAGCCATCGCCGGCGAGCCGGTGGGCGATTTCAGCGAGGCTGCCAAGAACTACGCCTTCCGCCTGGCGATCGAGCGGATCAGCGGCGACCCGCTCGACGAGGGGTTCGAGACGTTCGCCATGCGCCGCGGGCACGAGCTGGAACCGGCAGCGCGTGCCGAGCATGAGCTGCAGTCAGGCCTGATCGTGCAGCGCGCCGGGTTTGTCCTCACGGACGACGAGCATTACGGCTGCTCGGCAGACGGCCTGATCAGTACCGATGGCGGCTCTGAATATAAGTGCTTCATCAACCCGGAGAAGTTGCGCGCCTTCCACATCGACAACGATGCGAGCGAGGTGTTCGAGCAGGCGCAGGGCTGCATGTGGATCACCGGCAGGAAGTGGTGGCACATCGGCCTCTACTGCCCGGCGCTGGAGTCCGTCGGCAGGCAGCTGTGGTGGCGCAAGTTCGACCGCGACGATGCCTTCATCGAGAAGATGACGGCGGACCTGGAGCAGTTCCGCGGCATGGTCGACGGCTTCGAGCGCGACCTGCGCGGTCCGGTAGCGGAGGCCGCCTGATGGACGTTCGCCTTTACCCCTGCCACGCCAAGTCCACCCGCCGCGCCGGCCTGGCACGTGCGGCCCTGTTCGCCCACGTCATCGACGGCAAGAGCTACACCACCAGGCAGGTGGCCACGCAGCTGGGCCTGTCCCTGCACGGCGCGGCCAGGCGGATCAAGCGCGGCCCCTACCCGCTGACCTGGTCGACGCTGCAGCAGTCCCGGCTGGTGAAGTCATGAGCCGCAAGACCTGCACCGGCTGCTGCCGCCGCCTGCCGCTGGAGTCCTTCCCCAACGCGGGGAAGCGCGGCAAGGAACCGACCTGCTTCATGTGCACCAACGACGCCCGCCGCCTGCGCACGCCGCTGCCGGCGATCAAGCGCGACCCGGTGCAGGTCCAGATCAACAACACCTTCAACCTGTGGCACGGGCCGGTGAGCCGCGTGCTGCTACGGAGCCACGCATGAGCAAGATTCCCGCCACGAAGGAAGTGACCAGCGCCGCTGAGGCGTTGGATGAAGCAATCACCAAGTTGAAGAAGGCCGAAGATGATTACCTGAAGGTCAAGGGCCTCGGTCAGACCGGCTACAACGTCAGCGTGAATGGCGTACAGATCGCTGTAGCAGTCATGGACCCGATCAGCTACACCGGAAAAGTGGTCCGTGGCAGGGAAATGCTCCACCTCGGCGCACTCAAGGCGATGCAGGGAATGATCGACGCTTGGAAGGCAGAAGTAGTCCGGCGGCGTGCGGTACTGCGGCAGCTGGCGGCTGACCTCGCGGAGGCCGTATGACCAGCATCCACGTGAAGCCGCTGTTCGACACACCGACCCGGCAGCAGAAGGAAACCGAGTCGCGCACGATCGCCGCCGCCCTGGAGCGCTTCCGCAAGGCTGGCGGGAAGATCGAGGTCTTGGGCATCACCGCGATCGACAAGGCCGGTATCAGCCGCCGGCAGGTCGTCGAGGGTGGCGCGGAGCAGCGCAAGGCCGCGAAGGCAGGCAAGCCATGAGCCGCCCCGTCACCCGCCGCGCGCCGCAGCGTAACGGCGGCTTCTCCTGGGGCCGCTTCCCGATGGGCAACACCGGGATCGTCTGCTACCGCCTGTTCCGCCGCGACCTGACCGGCGCGGTGCACATCCAATCCCTGCACTTCTACCCGCGCGACCAGCGCCGCGAGGTCGCACTGGCGCTGCGCCAGGCGTGCCACCGGCTGCGCGATCGCGTCGACGAACTGGACCTTGCCGCACTGGGAGTGACCGCATGAACACCGAACGCACCGAGAAGTTCGTCAACGCCATCGCCTGCGACCTGGAGGAAGACGGGTTCCGGCAGGTCAGCGGCACCACGCTGCGCCGGACGCTGGCCACCGCTGTGAGCGCGGCGCTGCCGCTGCTGGCCGATACCGGAATCCCGGCATCGCAGCCCGCAGAGCTGGCCGAGCAGCAGGGGGTGCTTCCGCCGCTGCCGCCGGTCGATGGATACGACAAGCGTGTGCAGGGGCATTATTCCGCCGAACAGATGCGGGACTACGCACGCAACGCCATCCGAATCGCCAGGCAGGAACAGGATTGCAGCGGACTTGACATCGACAAAATGGCGCAAGAGCTGCTAGAGCGACACACTGTTGCGGTCCCCGTAGCAGTTGAGGATGGCCGGTGCTTCATGGTCCGCGAGCAGGACGCGCTGGATGCAATACGGACCGCCCTTGCCGCAACTGGCAAGCAGCAGGTTGGCGAGGTGCAGGGGGATGGGCGCTGGATCAAGCAGACAAAGTTCTATGACCCGAGCCAGCCGCCCGAGGTCTGCACCGGAAACTGCACCGAGGCGGCGCTGGCATCCCTGTTCGGTATCCGGCTGGAGGATGTGCCCAGCATGCAGGGCCTGGTCGCCAGCGATTACTGGGAAGCGCTGGAGGCGTTCGTACTCTCGCGCGGATACGGGCTGTCCATGCAGCCTGCCAGCCACCGCCCGGCAGGGCTGTACCTAGCCGATGGTCCCTCGGCGCGCGGGTGTGGGCATTTCGTAGTGATGCGGGGCGGCAAGATGGTCCACGACCCGCATCCGTCCGACGCTGGCCTGCTGGAGGTCGAGCATGTGTGGTCCCTGATGGTGCTTGACCCTGCCGCCCTCGCCGCCCGCCAGCCGGGGGCGCAGGAAGAGCTGCACGGGTTCCTGAAGAACAGCACGCCACTACGTGAGGCGGCACTACGCGCCCTGGGCTTCATCGACCGCAGCGACGAGCATGGCCGCACCGCCTATGACTGCCTTCGCAGGGAGTTGCACGCGGAATGCGCCGCCCCGCCCGGCGCCGCCGGCACTTCCCATCCAACCGGAGCTGTTCGCATGATCAACCATAAAGGAGGCTGCCATGGGAGCGGCTGAGAAACTGATGACCCTCGCCCAGGCGGCCGACCGTTGCGAGTGCTCCACGAAGACACTCCGCCGGGCGATAGACGCCGGCCAGCTCGCAGCCTGCCGCCTCGGGCAAGGCCCGAAATCGGATCGGATTCACCCCGCTGACCTGAACGCATGGTTGGCAAAATGCAAGGTCAGGACATGCCAGTCACCAAGCGCCCCAACGGCCACTATCAGGTCACCATCGGATACGGCGGACGAACGTATCGCAAGACTTCTCGGCTCTGGTCGTTCGCAGACGCCAAGGCGTTCGAGCGCAAGTGGCTCGCCTCCGTCAAAGACGTTGCGGCTGGTCGCGAGCCGGAAAGACTGATCGGCGATGCCCTGGAGAAGTGGTTGATCGAGCATGTGCCGCGGTTGCGGTCGGCGAACAAGACGCGCGCCCATGTCAGGGCGCTGATGCCCTACACGAACGGGCGCAAGCTGTCGGAGGTGTCGAAGGTGTGGGCCGAGATCAAGGCACAGGAAATCCACCTCGCGCCGGCCACCGTGAACCACAAGGGCCGAATCCTGCGGCAAATCACCCGGATGGCGTGGCGGGAGTGGGGTTGGCTGGAGCGGCCGGCGGCGATTGGCCTGCTGCCGGAGAAGCCGCGCGAGACGTTCCTTACGACCGAACAGGTCGAGGCACTGGCGAGGGCTTGCCCGAATCCATTGGCGGGCGACTACGTGCGCCTGGCGGCCTACACGGGCATTCGCCGTGGGCACCTGCTGCGGCTGACCCATCACGAGGTCAAGGAGGGCTTCATCCGGCTGGACCGGACGAGCAAGACGAGCTCGCTGCAGCTTGTGCCACTGCACCCGAAGGTGCTGGGGATCGCTCACCGGCTCCCCCTGCCGATCTCAGAGGACCAAGTCAGGTCGTCGTGGGCGGCGGCGCGGGAGGCCTGCGGCCTGCAGGACGTGCGCTGGCATGATCTGCGCCATACGTGCGCGTCCTGGCTGGTGCAGGCCGGGGTGTCGCTGCACACGGTTTCGGAGGTGCTGGGGCACAGTTCGCTGGCGATGACGAGGCGGTATGCTCACCTCGCGCCGGGCCATCTGGCCGATGCGATCAAGAAGCTGGCCTGAGCGTTCACTGCACAAAAACTGCACAGGCCAATTCTTGTGCGGTTGTGGATAACAGGCTGAAAGCCTTGGTGCCCGGGGCCGGAATCGAACCGGCATGGGGTCGCCCCCGGCGGATTTTAAGTCCGATGCGTCTACCAGTTTCGCCACCCGGGCAACGGCGCGCATAGGGTGCCTGATCGCACCGCTTTTTGGAATGCATGCGCGCCGCTGCGGCCCCGCTCAGATCGCGCGGGAATACCGGACGGGTTGGTCCGGCTGCGTCAGATAGCGGTCGAAACACATCGCCAGCAGCCGCAGCAGTGGGCGCCCGCGCTCGCTCGCGCGCACCACGCCCTGCGCGTAATCGGCCAGGCCGTCCGCCTGCAGTGCCGCCAGTGCGCGCAGCCCCTCGGCGAAATACGACTCGAAGTCCACGCCGTGCCGTGCCGCCACGGCAGCCCCGTCCACTTCTCCTTGGCACATCAACTGGCCGATCACTTCCGCGCGCAGCACATCGTCCTGGTCCAGGGTCAGGCCGCGCCAGACCGGCAACCGCCCTGCATCGACCGCCGCTTCCCAGGCCGGTAGTTCACGCGGGTTCTGGCTGTAGGTCTCGCCGATATGGCTGATCGCGCTGGCCCCCAGGCCCACCAGATCGGTATCGGCGTGCGTGGTGTATCCCATGAAGTTGCGGTGCAGCTGGCCCGCGCGTTGTGCACGGGACAGGTCTTCTTCGGGCAGCGCGAAGTGGTCCATGCCGATGTACTGGTAGCCCGCGTCAGAGAGGCGCTGCACCGCCAAGCCCAACAAGGCCAGCTTCTGCTCGGGGCTGGGCAGATCCGCATCGGCGATCTGGCGCTGCGCACGGAACAGGTGCGGCAGGTGCGCGTACCCGTACACCGCCAGGCGATCCGGTCGCTCGCGCAGCACGGTTTCCAGCGTCTGCGCGAAACCGGGGAGTGTCTGCTTCGGCAGGCCGTAGATCAGATCGACATTGACCGAGCGCAACCCATGCTCGCGGCAGGCACGCAGAATATCCAGCGTGGCCTCCACGCCCTGCTCGCGGTTGATGGCCTTCTGTACGTCCGGATCGAAATCCTGCACGCCGAGGCTGGCGCGGTTGAAGCCCAGCTCGGCCAGCACCGCGATATCGGCGCGTGTGACGAAGCGCGGGTCGAGCTCGATGGAGAAGTCGCGCGCGGCCGCCGTGCTGAAGTTGAAGCGCTGGCGCAGCCCATCGATCAACTCGCGCATCTGTGCCGGCGCCAGGAAGTTGGGCGTGCCACCGCCGAGGTGCAGCTGGATCACTTCGCGCGCCGGATCGAACTGCGGCGCCATCAGGTCCGCCTCGCTCAGCACGCGGGCGACGTAGCTGATGCCTTTGCTGTGATCGCGGGTGATGACCCGGTTGCAGCCGCAGTAGAAGCACGGGCTGCTGCAGTACGGCACATGCACGTACAGCGACAGCGCGCGGCCCCGGCGGTTGCTGTCCACGATGGCCTCGCGCAGGGCCAGCTCACCGTAGCCGTCATGGAAATGCGGGGCGGTGGGATAGGAGGTGTAGCGCGGGCCCGGCCGGTCGTGGCGACGCAGCAGCTCGGGATCGAAGTGCCAGGCGAGCCCGGCGGCGGCAGGCGAGAAGGTATCCATGCCGCCAGCTTGCGGGTGCGCGGGTGCGCACGCATTGCGTCAGATCAATTCACACCTGGGCGGCCCGCGATCGGCAGGCTTGGCCAGCGCAGCATCTGGAAGCGACGCCAGAACGTGTCGGCGATCCGCTCGGCCACATCGTCGGCGAGCCGCTGCATCGGTGGATTGCTGCATTCGGCGGTGGTCTGCCGGAACAGGGCCAGCCAGCGGTCGAACAGGTCGCGGTCGAGCTCATCCATGGCCATGTGCTTGGGCATCGGCGCGCCCTTGAAGCGCCGCGTGCCGCGCAGCATCGCCGACCAGAAATCGACCAGCTGCGCCAGATGCGCATCCCAGTCGTGGATCCGCGCCGTGAACACCGGACCCAGGCGCGGCTCCTCGCGGACGCGCGCGTAGAAGTCGTGCACCAGGCGGGTGACGTCCTCTTCGCTGCACAGGTCCAGTGCCGGGAGAGGCAGGAAGTTGTCGGTGGGATCGGACATGAACACCCTCGGGCAGCAACGCCCAGCATCGGCGGCAGGACCTGCCGCTGCCTTGATCAGGATCAATGAAGGCGGCGGCGAAGCCTTCTAGTCTGGGAGCTCGACAGGACGCGCGCACTCGCGATCCCGGCCCCCGGTCGGCGCGAAGTATAGCCGTGCCCTGCCCCCTCCTCCTGACCGTGGCCGCAATGAACGACCTGCACGACCCGCCCGACGGCAGCCGCCGACGGCTGATCCAGCAATGGGGCGCCATCCTGTGGCCCAGCTTCGTCGCGGCTGGCCTGGCCAGCGTGGTGTTCTTCGCCTTTGTCGACCCGCTGCGCCTGCGCGACATCAGTTTCCCGCAACACGAGATCAGCCGCGAGCTGGGCTACACGCTGGGGTTCTTCATGTTCTGGGCGGTCACCGCCGCCGCCAGCGCGATCACCTGGTACCTGCTGCGGCCGATGCCCAGCGACGATGACGACCTGCCACTGGGGTGACCATGACAGACCGCCTCACCCTGCATCTGGTCGATCCATCGCCCTCGCCCTCGGCCCCGGGCCGGCGCGCGCCGCTGCGCTGGCGGCCACTGCTCTCGGCCATGCTGCTGGCCGGCTTCTATCTCCTGCCGTGGCTGCGCTGGGAGGGTCGCCAGGCGCTGTTGTTCGACCTCACCGCGCGCCGCTTCGATCTGTTCGGCTGGACCCTCTGGCCGCACGACGTCGGCATCCTGCTTGGCTTGGCCGCCGTGCTGGCCACCGCGCTGGTACTGCTCACCAACCTCGCCGGCCGGGTGTGGTGTGGCTACGGCTGTCCGCAGACCTTGTGGAGCCGGTTGTTCCGGTGGATGGATCAAGGCACCGCGCGCTGGCTGCCGGCCACAGGTGCAGCGCGTGCGATCAAGCATCTGCTGTGGCTGTTGGTGGCCGCGTGGACGGGCATCACCTTCGTGGGCTTTTTCAGCCCGATCCACGGCCTGGTCGGTACGCCGTGGCCACCGGTCTGGAGTGGCTGGGAAACGTTCTGGATCGTCTTCTATGCGGCAGCCACCTGGGGCAATGCCGGCTTCCTGCGCGAACATGTCTGCCGCGAGCTGTGTCCGTATGCGCGCATCCACGGCATGTTCTGCGACAACGACACGCCGCGCATGCAGTACCACGCACGCCGCGGCGAACCGCGCGGCCCACGCGTGGCTGGGCTGGGCGGTGTCCAGGCGCGGGGCCGCGGACTGCTTGATCCCACCAGCGCCAGCGACTATGCGTTCCGCGCCGCGCACGAGGATATCGCCGGCCCGATGCCGCACTTCAGCGCCGATCGACTCGGCGATTGTCTGGATTGCGGGGACTGCGTCAGCGTCTGCCCGATGGCGCTGGACGTACGCGCCGGGCCGAACGCTGATTGCATCAGTTGTGGCGACTGCCAGGATGCCTGCGATGCGCGCATGCGTGCCTGGCAGTTCCCACCGGGATTGCTTCGTTATGCGCGTCCATCGGCCATGCAGCACCGCCCGACACGCTGGGTCCGCCCGCGCACGCTCGCCGCGGCCGGCACGCTGTTGGCGCTGCTGGCCATCGGTCTTCATCACCTGTAGTGGCGCCGCGTTGGCGGGTGTCCCCGTATCGTTTCCCCGGTCCCCCGACCCGGTTTCAGCGCGCGCGCGGGCGTGCGCTGCGCGGCGGCACCAACTGGGCGCGCCGCACGATCCCCAACTGTTCGATGATCAACGCCAGCTCATTGGTGACACGGGTTCGCGCGGTGCCCTGCGCGGGTGGGACCAGGCGCTCGAGCACGCGCTGGTAGGTGGACCAGAATTCCGGGCCGCAGCCATGTTTCACGTAGCTGGCTTCCAGCTCGGTTCGCACTCCGTCAGCCAAGTCATGTTCGCCGTATTCCATACGACCTCCGTGGGACTTGCTTGCTTCAGGGACGACAAAACCCCCTCAGGGGGCGGATTCACTTCGGGTTCACCTAAAATTTGCACGGCCATCGCATTAAGTCAATTACCCGAAGGATAAAAGCCACGCCCCCGATGAACCGTTCATACAACCTCCGGACCCGTGCCTGCATCATGCGGGGCGGATACTGACAACAATATGTCAGGGCGGCGCTCCCGATAATCCGCGCCTGGCCGCCACTCCCCGGGAAGCTGCACAGGGGCGGGCAATCTCACTCAGCCGCCGAGCGGCTCTCCTGCAGACCCGCGCGCTCGGGCAGGTGCGGCGCGACGAACTGCATCAGACGTTCCATGGCACTGTCTGCCGGCGGTCCGCCCGCGGCGCGATCGGCAAACGCCTCCCACTCTCCGGCAGACAAAGTCTCGACCAGGGTCGGCTCCACGCCCAGCCAGCGCATGCTCCAGTAAGGAAAGTAGCGCGCAGGCACGCGGGCGTGACCGAGTTTGCGGATGTTCCGATGGCTGCGGGCCTGCAGTACGCGCTCGTGTACTGCCGACACCCCATCATCCGGGCCTTCGAAGTACTGCAGGAAACGATTGCCATCGCAGAGAAGCACACCGGTGACCCCGGCCAGGCTGTTGAAGCGGATGGCATCCTCGACAAGTGCATCGAGATGCTCCGCGGACAGCGGGCCCGCAACGTCGCTGACATACGCGATCGCGCAAAGGGGCATGGGTAAACTCCGACGATTTCAAAGCACTATGCTGGCACTTTCAGGTATCTAAATAAAGCCGCTGCCTGAAGCATTCAGAACACACCTGAAACGAAAGTCTCCCGTCCTAAACGCTTTCACCAGACAGGGCACACGCCCAGCGCTGCGGGGTTACCGATGCCCCGACATCGAGCTTCGTACCGCCTCACTGAACGCATCGAGCAGGAACGGCTTGGCAATCATCGCCATGCCATTATCGAGGAATGCCGAGCGCTCCTGTGCTTTCTCTGCGTAGCCGGTCATGAACAGCACCGGCAACGAGGGCCGCGATTGCCTGGCGATTTCGGCCAGTTGGCGTCCGTTGAGGCCAGGCAATCCGACGTCGGTGATCAGCAGGTCGATCTTCTTGGATGAGCCGAGGATCGGAATGGCGCCATCGGCATCCCCCACGACTTCGGCCGTATACCCGAGGTCTTCCAGCACCACGGTGACCAGCATGCGCACCTGCTCGTCGTCCTCCACCACCAGGATCGATTGCCCGGCGCCGAGCGACACCGGCTGTGCGCACGGTGCACCGTCGTCCTCAGCCGCGTCGTGCACCACCGGCATGAACAACGCTACCGTGGTGCCCTGCCCTGGCGTGGAATCCACCGTGATGTGGCCGCCGGACTGCTGCATGAAGCCGTAAATCATCGACATGCCCAAGCCTGTGCCCTTGCCGATCGGCTTGGTGGTGAAGAACGGCTCGAAGACCCGCTCGACCACCTCCGGTGGCATGCCGGTGCCGGAATCGGAGACCGATACCACGGCGTACTCGCCTGCCGGAATGGTCGGCACTTCGCCCTCGGCGGCGAAAACGTGCGAGGTCCGCAGGATCAACTCCCCCCCTTCAGGCATCGCGTCACGTGCATTGATCGCCAGATTCAGCAGCGCACTTTCGAACTGGTTGCTGTCCAGGTTGGCGCGCAGCGGTGCGTCACTGGTCGCCATCTGGATGCGGATCTTCTCGCCCAGCGTGCTGCGCAGCAGGTGCTGGACCGATCCAACCAGCGCGTTGAGTTCCACTGTCTTCGAATCCAGCAACTGCCGTCGCGAAAACGCCAGTAAACGCTGGGTCAAGGCCGCCGCGCGCTGGCTGGAGGCGGTGGCCGCATCCAGGAAGCGCTCCATCCCTTCCATGCGCCCCATGTCCAGGCGCATGCGCATGATGTCCAGCGAGGAGAGGATGCCGGTCAGCATGTTGTTGAAGTCGTGCGCGATGCCGCCGGTCAACTGCCCGATCGCATCCATCTTCTGCGACTGGCGCAGGGCCGCTTCGCTGGCTTCGCGTGCGGCCATCTGGCGCTCCAACTCGGCGGTGCGCTCGGCCACCATCGCTTCCAGATCCTGCGCGTGCTGCTGGCTGGTCTCCAGGGCGAGTTTGGACGCGGTGATATCGGTCACGAACACATGGAAGCCGTCGGGCTCGCCTGCGGTGTTGAAGCGCGGCGAATAGCGGATTTCACTGTCGCGCCGGCGGCCGTCACTGAAGGGCCAATTGACCTCGAAGACGACGTGTTCGCCCGCCATCGCACGCTCGATCATCGGCCGGCGCGTCGCCCATACTTCTTCTCCGAATACCTCCGGCACGCGCTTGCCGATCACCTCCGAGACGGGACGCTCGAACCAGGATTCATACGCCTTGTTCGCAAAACGATACTGGAGATCACGGTCGATGAAAGCGATCAGGACCGGCATCGCATCGGCCACCAGGCGCAGTTCTGCTTCGCTGCGCTCCAGTGCGGCACGGCCATCGGCCAGCGCCTGCATCTGATCGCGGACCAGGAACTGCTTGTCGCGCGCACGCAGCGCACTGCGCACGGAGCTGAGCAGCGAGCTGCTGCCCAGCGGCCGGTCCAGTTCGATGATGTTGATCGACAACTGCAGGTCAGGATCGGCCAAGGGGCGCTTCTGCGAGCGCGGCGAACGCAGCAGAATGAAGGGGATATCCGACCAGGACGGTTGCTTGGCCAAGGGCTCCAGCAACGCGGCGGTGCCCTTGGCGACCGCCTCTTCGGTGACGACCACCGCGCCAACGTCATCATCGAGCGCGTCGGCCAGCCGTGGCAGGCTCTCCTGGATGGCGGTGCGCAGCCCGGCGGCAGTGAGTACGCCGGCAATGCTCTGCGCATCGCGCCCGAACGGCGCAACGATATGCACCACACCGGAAACGGCGTCACTCTGCACGGGTGTGGCCGAGCAGATGCGCCGTATTACCCACGAATTCCGGCGTGCCGGTCAGAATGCCCTTGAACTCATTGAGCGGGGCGCTCAGCGAAATCCCCTTGCCGTCGATCTTCAGCTCGCGGATCGTATTCTCGTGCGCACCGCCCCGATTCTTGATCACCGAGATCGCCTTGCGGATGCGCCCCTGCGATTCGAAGAAGCGAAACAATACGACCGAGTCGGCGATGTAGGAGACGTTGAGATTGCCGGTCGACATCGTGCCAACCAGGCCATGCTGCGGATTGATCAGGATGGTCGCCACGCCCTTCTGGTTGAGATAGGACAGCATCTCGTGCAGCTGAAGCATCAGCTGCTTTTCCTGGGGCATCGCAGTGACGTAACCGTTGAGGCTATCGATCACCAGCAGGCGGCAGTGGCGCTCCTCGACTGCACGCCGCATGTTCCAGGCGAACTCGCCCGGTGAGATCTCGGCCGGATCGACCTGGAAGATTTCCAGCAGGCCCGACGCCAGGTGCTTGCTCAGATCGATATCCAGCGACTCAGCGCGGGCCAGCAGGGTGCCGATGCGCTCATCGAACTCGAAAATGCAGCAGTGTTCACCGCGCTCGCAGGCCGCCCAGACGTACTGCAGCGCCACATTCGTCTTGCCGCTGCCAGCCGGGCCGGTCAACAGCGTGCTGGTGCCCCGCAGCGGACCGCCGCCGAGCAGACTGTCGATCTCGCCGACCCCGCTGCTGATCGGCGTGCCGTTGAATGTGGCATGGTGGTCCGAGGCGATCAAGCGCGGGAACACCTCCAGGCCGCCTTCGCGGATGGTCATATCGTGGTAGCCGGCGGTGAAGTTCACGCCACGCAGTTTCTGCACATGCATCCGGCGGCGGGCCGGGCCGAAATCCAGCGTGAGCCGTTCCAGCGACACCACGCCATGACACAGACTGTGCAACTGGCCATCGCGCTCCTCACCGGAGGCCGTCATGTCATCGACCAGCACCACGGTCGCGCTCTTGGGCGCGAAGAACTGCTTGAGCGAGAGGATCTGGCGGCGATAACGCAGCGGATCCTGCGACAGCAATCGCAGCTCGGACAGCGAATCGAACACCACCCGATGCGGCTTGATGCGCTCCACCTCGCCGAGGATCAGCTTGACCGTTTCGTCCAGCTCGACTTCCCAGGAGTGCAGTACCGACTGCATCCGTCCATCGCCCAGCGCTTCCTCGGCCGAGGCCAGCTCGAACAACTCCAGCCCCTCCAGGGACCAGCCGTGCGCATTGGCAACTTCGCGCAGCTCGTCAGCCGTCTCGGAGAGCGTGATGTAGAGGCAGCGCTCGCCCTTGCTCAGCCCGTGCAGCAGAAACTGCAGGGACAGCGTGGTCTTGCCGGAGCCTGGCGGTCCTTCCAGCAGGTACAGCCGCCCCTGCGGGAAGCCCCCGCCGAGGATGCTGTCGAGGCCTTCGATACCCGTCGCTACGCGTGCTTTTTGTGTCTGCATAAGGCTGCCAAAGTGGACGGCCGCAGCATACGAAGCGCGTTGTGTAGGCCCTGTCGGCTCTGGCCTCCGAAACTGAATGGAGGCCCACAACGCACAAAGCCCGCTTTCGCGGGCTCTGGGCTACTTTCTATTTGGAGGCCTGGGTCGGAATTGAACCGGCGTACGCGGATTTGCAGTCCGCTGCATGACCACTCTGCCACCAGGCCGGTGACCCTACGATCATCGAAGGCGTGTTGCGTGCCCCGATAAAACAAGACCCCGAGAACGGGGCCTGGTCAGGATTTGGAGCGGGAAACGAGACTCGAACTCGCGACCTCAACCTTGGCAAGGTTGCGCTCTACCAACTGAGCTATTCCCGCAAAATCAAGCGTGTATGTTACCGAAACCACTCGAAACACACCAGCTTTTTCACACTTTTTTTCACATCCCGGCCGATGCTTCCGGACCGGATGCCCGCGTGCCACCGCGGAGAAAAACAAGGCCCCAAGGGGGCCCTGTCGAAATCTGGAGCGGGAAACGAGACTCGAACTCGCGACCTCAACCTTGGCAAGGTTGCGCTCTACCAACTGAGCTATTCCCGCAGACTTTCGCTTGCCCCGACCGCACCGCACCCTGAGGCGCTGGAGGCTGTCGGCCCCTCGACCTGCGTCGAAGGAGCGCTATTCTGTCGGAATTCCTTCACGCCGTCAACATCCTTTTCCCACCAAGTCAGTGCGCTACCCCGACCTGCCCCGACGCCTTCACAGCGCTGGCGCAGCGCCTCCTCGCCCCACCTGAATCCTTCGGCCATGCCAAGCCATTCCCGTACCGCCCGCCTCGCCATCGTCATTGCGATCAGCCTCCTCGCCGCCACCCTCCTCCTGGGTGCAACGACGCACGCCTTCTCCAACGCCTGGCTGATGCTGACCGACAGAAGCAACGTGATTCCTGCCGAATCCTCGATCGTGTCGTTCGATCCCTACGTCATCAACCAAGGCTCATCGAACTACTGGCTGTACGGCAAAGACCGCACGAACTACTACCACTTCGCACATACGGAGCAGGCGCTCTACGTGTACGTGCCCATCGAAAACAGGTGTCCGGGGTTCGACCGCGGGAACATCCGCACGTGGTGCAACGTCCGGATCGGAACGCACTGACTGAGGATCACAGCTGAACGTGCATCGCGCAGCTCGGCAGCAATCTTCTAGGACGACCAGCGATACAGAGCGAGTCGAACGTCGAGGTACTTCGACCCAGACGCCTGGCAATGGTCCGTAGGCGTCTTACATTCTGCCTTTCGATCTGGACGACAGCGAGCTCTTCCGCAGCAAAATGCGCAGACATGCCGACATCATGCTGATGTGTGAGTTGTCGCACTTGGCAATCGAGTCTATGCAGACAGCGTAGTCAATCACCTGTTCTCGTAGACTGAAACAACTCCCTCCCCTGCCCGTTCTTCAGCAGCTCATACATCACGGCCAGAAACACGTTACGGGTGGATTCATCGCTGAGAAGCCTGGTCGCCATGCTGGTGTGGCTGCCCATTGCCGCTGCGATGGCCGCCACTGCCTTGGATGGAAGATCGGCTTTCATGGCCTGCTCCAAGCTGTTGTTCTGTATCTGAGCCATCACTGTGCCGTCGGAGCGAAATTTTTCAGAAATGTGCACAGCCAGAGCCACTTGATCAGTATCTGTAATATGCTTGCCGAAGGCATTATTGAGCTTCTCAATCAACTCAGTCAGATATTTCTTTTCGCGATCACGTGCATCACGCTGGCCACTGTCACTCATGTAATGACCCACCGGTTCCTGCTCAGGTCATGCGGTTAATGTAGCGGCATAAGCCGCGTCCGGGGTCATCATCTTCAGCACCTGATGTGGGCGCTGTTGGTTGTAGAAGCCAATCCAGTCGCCAATGATCCGCTGGGCATGGACTTGGCTCTCAAAGCGGTGGCGATGCACGCACTGCTCCTTGAGTGTCCGGATTACGCGCTCCACCATCCCGTTCTGCTGCGGGCAGTGCGGCGTGATGAATTCCTGTTTCAGGCCGTAGCTGCGTACCAAGCGCGTGTAGTCACGGCTGGTGAAGACCAGACCGTTATCCGAGCGCAGCAGGAAAGGCTCCGGCACACGTCCCAGCGTGCCAAAGCGGGTGATCAAGGCCTGCTCCAGAGCGGCCGACGCAGTGCTCGCCTTGCCGGTGCGTGACAGGTGCCAGCCCAGCAGCTGCCGCGTGCTGCAGTCGATCACCAGCGCCAGACTCAGCCAGCCGTCCTTGCCGCCCCATACACGGCACAGGTCCGTGGCCCATCGCTGGTCGGGTCGTTCGGCACGAGAGACCTTTGCCTGGATCCTGGGCCGTTGCCCAAGTGCGCGCTTGCGCACCTGCCAGCCCTTGAGCTGGAGGATCCGCTGGACGGTGTTCTTGTTCATGCCCAGCAATGCAGCCACCGTGCGGTAGCCGAACGACGGCTCCGCCTCGATCATCTCCTTGATCGGCTCGGCAAGCTCCGCTTTGACCTTTGCAGGCGAACGGGTCGGCTTGTAGTACGTGGTCCGCCGCGCCACGCCGCACCACTGGCACAGCTTGGTCATCGGTATCGCTACACCTTCGTCCTTCAGCCCCTGCTGGACCGAGAGCATCAACTCTCGTCCTTTCCCAACAGGGACGCCAGCTTTTCTCGGGCGCGGATCTCCAGCATGGCCTCGCCGTAGGCTTCCTGCAGGTCTTTGAGCTGGCGCTCATACTGCTCGCGCACGTCCTCCGGCTTGGCCCGCAGCGCGTTCTCCATGCCGCTCTTGCCATCGTCCACCCAGCTCTCGATCTCCGCCGGCGTCAGGTCGAACTGGCGACTGGCCGCAGCCACGGTGGTCTTGCCCTGGATGATCTCAAGGACCAGTGCCGACTTGCGACGGGCCGTCCAACGCTTGATCTCTTCTTCCATCACTTCGCTCATCGGTGTCTCCTTCGGGGAAAGTAACGCCTGAGCAGGAAATCAGTGGGTCATTACATCTATGCCGATGTCGGCAGCTACGAGCCACTGGCGCGACTGGATGGCAAGCCGGGGTGCGAAGAGTTTTTCTACTTTCATACCAACCTCGCGGGGCTGCCTGAACAACTGACTGATGCCGAGGGCGGTACGGTGTGGCACAGCGAGTACCAGACCTGGGGCAAGTCACGGGAGGAATGGCGCAGCGCGCAGCAGACCAGGGAGCAGAACCTGCGCTTTCAAGGGCAGTACCTTGACCGCGAAACAGGGCTGCACTACAACACGTTCAGGTTCTTTGATCCGGAGGTGGGGCGGTTTACGCAGGCGGATCCGATTGGATTGGCGGGTGGGGTAAACTTTTATTCATATGGCCCCAACCCAATGGAGTGGATCGATCCTCTGGGGTTATCTGCAGTAAACCCAAAGACGATTTTGTATTCACAGGATGACATAAACCATATATTTGAAGACGGCAGAAACGTCAACGAGCTAAAACACCGACTAAAAAATGACCCATCATATGCCCATCAGATTGAACCTATCCGCAAAGTCAGAATGCATCACTTACCTGATGACCTTCAGGTAAAACTAAAGTCTCAAGGAGCACACAAAGACTCGGTTTTTAGCTTGGATAACAGACGGCTTTATGCCGCCAAGGAAGCAGGAATCTCTAAAATCCCATCTCGATGGGCGACTCCTGCAGAATTAGCCAGCATTAGACTTGAACGAAGATTTACCACAAAAAATGGTGGGAAATCCATAAAGAGCAGAGGTTGCCCTTGATATGAAAATGAAGTCAATAGAAACAAAATATGGCGTCATTTACGGTCGAAATGCATTGATCTTATTAAGCACCGGATTAAACCTCCATCCATTCACGCTAAATATTAAAGCGTCCCTTTCACTGTCAGCCTGCAAACCTGAAGTCATCAATGTGCCTGACGAAACCATCACATTCATATTCGAAAAAATAGAACACCTTTCAATATATAAGCTAGATGACTATCCAAATGAAAAATACACAAACTCAAGCTTTGACGAAATCGAAGGTGAATATAAAAACAACAAAAAACGATTTGCACTAACGACTTACGACCATGTTTTCGATGTAATCGGGCATTGTAAAGTCATATACTAATAGCAATCAAAGCTGCCCGTGCAACGTACCATTCAAAATGGTGGCTGCGTACGGGAGACCTTCGGGTCTGCCGGGTTCCTTTTGCGTCGGTCTTGCAGACCCGCACGTAGCCGCCACCCAGTTGACGATTTTTTGTGTCTGCTGTTCCGTGTCATGGCGGCTCTGCGTGGGGCGCACGCGTGCGCACCGGGTTCCTTGATTCCCGGTCTACCAACTTGCGTACAGCCGCCGCCCTTCGTTTGGTAGCGATAGGTGTCGACTCCATGGAAGCGCAAGCGGTAAACGAGTAACGACGTGACACTCGGCGGCGCATTGCGGGTCAAGGCGAGTCGTCGCACCGCCGCTCCCTCATCTGCTGCAACGCGCAATCGCCTGTGAGATCTGCGTTCTCAGCCCTCCCCACTACACCACCAAAATCGCCTCACACACATCAATCGACGGGATCGGCACCGTGCAACGGCGCGTGTCGAGCCATTGGCGCATCTTGCAGGCATCAAAAATCTGCCCCTCGTCCATCATCGCCAAGATGAGCGTTTGAGACATACGGTAACACCCACAGTGCAGGCAGCGTCGCCCTTCCCACCCGTCCGGGCAGTCGATGACCTCAGCGTGGCCCGCGCAGATCAGGCAGCTCATGCAACCCCCCGGCTTGTTTTTGTTGGCGGGAAAGACAGCGTTTACGCACCACAAAACTACAGAGTGCGAATGGCACATGAAAATTCCATGCCAGCCTTGCCGATGTCTCCCCGCGCAATGCGCCGGGCGCCCTGTCTGTCAGCGCGCAGGCGCCAGCGTGAACAGCCCCTGCAGCCGCCGCGCCAGCAAACCACCAAAAGCCAGTACCGGTATCACCGCACACGCCGCCGCCAACCACAGCACCGCCGCAAACCCATGCCCGACCAGTTGCCCGGCCAAAGCCGGGCCGGCCATCGAGCTCAGGGCAAACGCCCCCGGTATCAGCATGATCGAGCGCCCGCTGCTGTCCAGCCGGGCAATCGCCGCGGTCTGGTACACGCAGCCCCAGGTGAACCCCACCTCCCAGATCCACGCGCCGGCGGCGTACATCACAAAGCCCTCGGCATTGCCCAGCAGCATCAACCCCGCCCCCAGCACCACCAGCACAATGACATGCGGCACGCGCACGCCCAGGCGGTCGCCTACCACCGCCAGCGCCAGCGCGGCCGCGCCGCCCAGCAGCTTGAGCACCGCGAACACAATGCCCAGCTCCGTCGGCTTGAGCGCCAGGCCATGGCCCAGACGCTCCAGAAACGCCCACAGCCCGATCTGCCCCGCCCCAAACAGAAAGAAGAACCCCAACGCCGCATACGCCGCCGCCGGCAAGTGAAAGCGCGCCAGCAGCGAGCCCGGGTGCACGGGCACCGTTGCACCGATGAAGTCCTGGCGCCGGGGCAAAACCAGCGCACTGAGGCTCAGCAGCAGGATGATCGCCGCCAGCATCAACGCCGCGCCGGCATAGTGAAAATACGCAATCACCAGCGACGGCAAGGCGAACAGCACCGCCGCCACCACCCCCAGTTCGATGCCCAGGCGCATGCCCAGGGCACGTTCCTTGTTGGCCATCGCGCCCATGATGCGCATGCCCAGGCAGGTCATCAGCGCGGCAAAAAAGCCGATCACCGCCCACAACGGCAACTGCGCCGTGGCCGGCAACCAGGACGACAGGGCATGACCCGTCCTGCCATAGGTTGACACCTGTGGCGGATGATCCAGCCGCCGCTAGGCGGCCAGGGACGCCCCATGCACCGCATCGGGCGTCTGCATTTTAAGGGACAGATGTGGCCGCTCGGCGTTATAGATCGCCACCGACTCGGCCACCATCTGGCGTGCCTGCGCGAGGTCTTGAGGCCGATACAGCAGGAACTCACCTTTCAAGATCCCATTCACCCGTTCGGCCAGCGCGTTCTGGTAGCAGTCGTAGCCATCGGTCATCGAGCAGGTCACGCCGTGCTTGGTGTGGATCTTCTGGTAGTAGTCCGAGCAATATTGGATGCCACGGTCGGAGTGGTGGACCAGCCGTTGGCGCGTCTTTCGCCCCTTCAACGCCATTTGCAGGGCTTGGGCGACCTGCTCTGTCTGCAACGTGTCATGCACGCTCCAGCCTACGATCTTGCGTGACCACGCATCGGTAATCAGGCTCAGGTACACAAACTTTCCCTGCGTAGGAAGATAGGTGATATCAGCCCCCCCCATACCTGCTCGCTGCCGGTGGGCACTACGCGCCGTTCGCCAGCCTTGAGCAGGTTGGGGTGACGCCGGAAGCGGTGATGGCTGTTGGTTGTCTTGTGATATGCACGCCGCATGAGCACCAGGAGCCGGGCATCACGAAGGACACCAAACAGGCGGTCCCGCCCCATCGCTATTCCCGATGCCTGCAGTGCCGGCCTGATCAGACCGTGGAGCTTGCGGGTGCCGATGCGTGGCTGACGGGCCCGATAGCCACCCACCAAGGCGATCGCCCGTGCGCCCTCGACCAGTTGCTGTTGCTGGCGATGGCCGGCTTGGTAGTACGCCTGCCGACTAATGCCGAAATGTCGGCAAGCCCTTGCCACGCTTAGGCCTTGGAGCCGCCCTTGCGTGAGGACTTGCCGGAAGGCTTTTTTACGATCCGCACCCCGTAGTCCTCCTTGAGAACATCGACGATGGCTTCGAAAAGCTGCGCTTTCTCGTTGGCTTCCCGCAATTGCACCTGCAAGGCCTTGATCTGTTGTTCCGGCGTCAGCGGCTTGGCCGCCCCGCTTTTGGGTGAAGTGGTCATGGGGGCAGATGATGCACCACCCGACCAATCCTGCCGACCATGACGGCGAAGCCAGCCAAGCACGGTGCTCCGTCCTTGGATCCCGTAGCGCTCCTGGGCCTTTTTGTAGGTCAGTCCCCCGCGCTCGACCTGGTCGACCACCGACAATTTGAAGGCCAGCGAGTAATCCCGCTGGCTGCGCCTGAGTGTTGAATCCATTGAACATTCCTCTTCCTGTGGGAAAAGGTGTCAACTCAATTCAGGACGGGTCACACAACGAAAAAAGGGCCCCTTAAAGGGGCCCTTCTTTCTGACGAATTACAGATCTTTCAATCTGTAGCTCCAAATACTGGAGCGGGAAACGAGACTCGAACTCGCGACCTCAACCTTGGCAAGGTTGCGCTCTACCAACTGAGCTATTCCCGCTTGGGAGGCGAAATTCTACAGCCAAATGCATCCCTGTCAACAGCCCTTAAGCATTCTTTTTTGCTTTGGCATTCTCACGCGCGAGGCGTTCGTCTTCGCGCAGGCTCGGCCAGGCGGCGTGCAGGTACTGCAGGCCCGACCACAGCGTCAGGATCGAGGCGATGGCCAGGGTCCAGTCACCGATGTGGAAGACCTCGGTGCCCATCCAGATGTCCTGCATCGGGGTGTGCGGTGCGACCGAATACAGCAGGCACAGCAGCGCGACCATCTGCGCGGTGGTTTTCACCTTGCCGATCACGGCCACACGCACCTTGGCACGCTGGCCGATTTCCGCCATCCATTCGCGCAGTGCCGACACGGCGATTTCACGGCCGACGATCACGGCTGCCCAGACCGCCATCCACGCGGTGGGGTGGCCCTGCACGATCAGGAACAGCGCCACGGCCACCATCAGCTTGTCCGCGACCGGGTCGAGGAAGGCGCCGAATGCGGACTGCAGGTCGTAGCGGCGGGCGATCCAGCCGTCGAGCCAGTCGGTGAGTGCAGCCAGGCCGAAGATCGCCGCCGAGGCGAAATTGGTCCACTTGTAGGGGAGATAGAACACCAGCACCAGGACGGGGATCATCAGGATCCGCAGCAGGGTCAGCCAGGTGGGGAGGGTCAACTTCATTGCGTCTCTCTACTCGCCCGCCGCGTCGGGCGTGGGCAGTCCATGAAGGTTAGCGTAGATACGCGCAGCGAGGGCGTCATTGATGCCGTCCACTTTCGCGATTTCCGCTTCGCCGGCGGCTTTCAGGCCGACCAGGCCGCCGAAATGTTTGAGCAGGCTGGCGCGCCGGCGCGGGCCGATGCCAGGAATATCCTCGAGCTTGCTGGTCATCCGGGCCTTCTGGCGGCGCCCACGGTGGCCGGTAATGGCGAAGCGGTGGGCCTCGTCACGCACCTGCTGGATGAACTGCAGCGCCGGTGAGGCCGCGCCCGGGCGCAGCTCGCGGCCGTCCGGCATGACCAGGGCTTCATGCCCTGCCCTACGCTCCACGCCCTTGGCCACGCCGACCAGCATCACCCCTTCCACGCCCAGATCGGCCAGCGCCGCCTGCGCCTGGGCCAACTGGCCGGCGCCACCATCGATCAGCAACAGATCGGGCAGCACCGCATCTTCCTCCACCGCCCGACGGAAGCGCCGCTCGATCGCCTGTCGCATGGCCGCGTAGTCATCGCCGGGCTCGATGCCGCTGATATTGAAACGGCGGTACTGGCTGCGGACCGGGCCCGCCGCATCGAACACCACGCACGAGGCCACGGTGGCTTCGCCCATGGTGTGACTGATATCGAAACACTCCACGCGCTTGACCTGTTCGGTCAGGCCGAGCATCTGCCGCAGGTCTTCGCTGCGCGCGTGCTGCGCGGTGCGGCTGCCCAGTTCGGTCACCAGGGTGATCTGCGCGTTGCGCGCGGCCAGTTCCACGTAGCCGGCGCGCTCTCCGCGCACGTTCCAGCGCAGCTGCACCTTGTGCTCGGCGGAGGCACTCAATGCTGATTCGATCAGGCTGGCATCCGGGATTTCGCGGTCGAGCAGGATCTCGCGCGGCGGCGCGTGCTCGGCGTAGTACTGGGAGACGAACGCGCCCAGCACTTCATCGGCACTCTCCTCGCCATTGGTGCGCGGGAAGAACGGCCGCGTGCCCATGTTGCGGCCATCACGGAACGCCAGCAGCAGCACGCAGGCACTGGCGCCCTGGGTGGCGCAGGCGAGCACGTCCAGATCCGCCGCGCGGCCGTCCACGTACTGGCGGGTCTGCATGCTGCGCAGCGAGGCGATCAGATCGCGCAGGCGCGCGGCCTGCTCGAATTCCAGTGCTTCGCTGGCGGTCTGCATCTGAGTGCCGAGCTCGCGCGCCAGCTGATCGCTCTTGCCTTCCAGGAACATCGAGGCGCGGCGTACCGACTCGGCGTAATCGTCCGGCGCCACCAGCTCCACGCAGGGCGCGCTGCAGCGGCCGATCTGATACTGCAGGCAGGGCCGAGAGCGGTTGCGGAAGACGCTGTCTTCGCAGCTGCGCAGCTTGAACAGCTTGTGCATCAGGTTGAGCGTTTCACGCACGGCAGTGACGCCCGGGTACGGACCGAAGTACCGCCCCGGCACCGCGCGCGGGCCACGGTGCAGCGCGATGCGCGGCCATTGCTCGCGGGTCAGCAGCACGTGCGGATAGGTCTTGTCGTCGCGCAGAGAGACGTTGTAACGCGGCGATAGCGACTTGATCAGCTGGTTTTCCAGCAGCAGCGCCTCGGCCTCCGAGCGGGTCACGGTCACGTCCATGCGCGCGACCTGCGACAGCATCGACATGATCCGCGTGGTCTTGGGCGTGCCGTTGAAATAGCTGCCCACACGGTTGCGCAGCGCACGCGCCTTGCCGACGTACAGCAGGGTGTCGTCGGCGGCGTACATGCGGTACACGCCGGGGGCGGTGCTCAGGTGGGCCGCAAATGCCTTGCCATCGAAGGCGGGGGCGGAAGAAACAGTCATTCGTTGATCGGCACGTCGCTCAGGACACCACTGACGGGGTCGAATCGCAGCACGGCATGGGCATCGGTCTCGGCAATCCACACCGCGCCACCACCCAGTGCCAGGCCAGCCGGGCCATGCAGGCGGCGCGGCAACTCCAGCGTACTCAGCTCACCACCGCCCAGGCGCAGCGTGCGCAGGCGGCCGTTGCCGGCATCGGCGATCCACAGCAGCGGCGCATCCGGACTCAGGGCAATTGCCTGCGGGTACTGCAGCAGTGCCGAGGTGCGCGGGCCGTCCTGTTCGCCGAACGTCCACAGCCCCTGCCCGACCAGCGTCTGCACCAGATCACCACGCAACTGCATGGCGCGGATCGAGGAGCCCAGCGCATCGCAGACGTACAGCACCTGCTGGACCGCAGCGACCGAGCACGGCTGCGCGAACGCGGCCATGTGGCCACTGCCGTCGCGCTCGTCGATGGCCCCACTGCCCGCGCGCCACTGCAGGCTGCGCTGGCCAAGGTGATAGCTCCAGATACGGTTGTCGCCGGCCATCGCGATGTGGATCTGGTTATCGGCGACGGCCAGCCCCTGCGGATGATTGAGGGCGGTGTGGCGCGGATCGGCGACGGGCCCTTCAATCGGCTCACCGGGGCGGCCGGTGCCGCACAGCGTGTCGACCTGGCCGGAGAGCAGATGGACGCGGCGCAGGGCATGGTTGCCGGTGTCGGCCACGTACAGCCATTCGCGCTCCAGCGCGAGGCCCTGTGGATGGTGGAAGGCCGCCTGGGCCTGGTCGCCATCCATGAAATCGGCGGTACCCATGCCGAACTGGCGCAGCACGCGGCCACCATGGCTGCACTCCAGCACGCGGTGATGGCCGGTGTCGGCGATGTACAGGCGCTCGGTGGTCACCGCCAACCCGGTCGGGAAGCGCAGCGGCAGGCGCGGCTCGGGGCTCAGTTCACGGGCGCCGTGCAAGTCCTCATCGGACGGCCGCGAGCTGCCTTCGCACAGCGCAGTAAGGGAGCGTTCCAGCTCCCCGCCGAGACCGACCAGACGCTCGCGCTCACGCCCTTGGGCATCGAGCAGAACCAGGGTCGGCCATGCGGTCACGCCAAAGCGGCGCCAGCCATCCCAGTCCGCATCCAGCAGGGCCGGCGCGTTGAGCCCCTGGCGGCGCAGCAGTTTGAGGGATTGATCGGGATCGCGCTCGCCATCGAAACGCGGCACCTGCAGCACCAGCAGCTGCAGCTTGCCCGGGTTGCGTGATTGCCATTGGGCCAGCTCGGCCAGCCGTTGCGCGCACCACACCGAGGCGGCGTTGACGAAGGCCAGCACGACCGGCCGCCCCTGCAGCTCCGCCAGGGTGGTCGGTTTGGCGTTGAGCCAGGTGGCGAACTCAGGCAGATCCTGGACGGGCTGGACGTTCATGCCCCGATTATGCCGGACTACGCGTCATGCAACCGTCGTGCCACGGTCACGGGTGTGCCGCCCACCAGGTTTCGGCGCGCGCCAGATCGTCCGGGGTATCGATGCCGGGCGGGAACTCGGCCGGGGTCAGGGCCACGCTGATGCGGTGCCCCGCTTCCAGCACGCGCAGCTGCTCCAGCGACTCCAACTGCTCCAGCGTGCCCGGCGGCAACGCGGCGAACTGGCGCAGGAAGCCGGCGCGGTAGCCGTAGATGCCGATATGGCGCAGCCAGTGCGGGCCGGCGAGCGTGTCGCGCGAGCGCGCGAAGGCATCGCGGTGCCACGGAATCGGCGCGCGGCTGAAGTACAGCGCATCCAGGTTCTGCTTGCGCACGACCTTGACCACGTTCGGGTCGAACAGGGTTTCCGCGTCGTCCACCGGCGTGGCCAGCGTGGACATCTCCGCACCGCTATAGACCAGGGCTTCGGCCACCGCGCGGATGCCTTCGGCGGGGGCGAAGGGCTCATCGCCCTGCAGGTTCACCACCAGGGTGTCATCGGACCAGCCCGCCTGTGCGGCGCACTCGGCCAGCCGATCGGTGCCGGAGGCGTGCTCGGTGGAGGTCATCGCCACGCGCACTTCGGCCAAGCCCTGCAGGGCGTCGGCGATGCGCTGATCGTCGGTGGCGACCCACACCTCGCGCGCGCCGGCGAGCAGCGCGCGTTGCGCCACGCGCAGCACCAGCGGCTCGCCGCCGAGCAGGCGCAGCGGCTTGCCCGGCAGCCGCGAAGCGGCATAACGGGCGGGAATGGCGACGACGAACTCGACGGAAGCGCTCATGGGGGATGACCTGTACGAAAGGAATGCAGTCAGGGACGCAGTGTGCCGCAACCGGCACCGGGCCCGTCAACGCTTGCCGAGTTTCTCGACGCGGTCCAGCAGGCTGATCCAGAACGCAGCCGGCAACTCGGCCGACAGCGGCACGGCGAAGTGCCATTCGGTCGCGAAGGCCTTGCACTTGACCGCATCCTTCTCGGTCATGAGCACCGGCAGTTCGCTGCCGAAGCGCAGATCTGCTGGCTGGTAGGCATGGTGATCGGCGAAGGCATGCGGCACCACGCCGATGCGATGCGCGCGCAGCATGTCGAAAAAGCGCTGCGGATGGGCGATACCGGCCACCGCATGCACGCGCTGGCCCTGGAAATGCGACAGGCGCCGCGCGCGGCCGCCCTGCAGCGGCTGTGCGCTGTCGATGCGCAGCTGCATCGGCCATTCGCCGAAGCCGCAGGCGGTCTGCGCTTCGGTACCATCGCTGGCCTGACCCATGTTGACCACGCGGAAATCGCAGTCGCGCGCACGGCTGGCCGGCTCGCGCAGCGGCCCGGCGGGAATCAGCCGGCCGTTGCCGTAACGACGCTGGGCGTCGACAACTTCAATTTCGATGTCGCGCGCCAGCCGGTAGTGCTGCAGGCCGTCGTCGCAGACGATGATGTCGCAGCCCGCCTCGACCAGCGCCTTGCCGGCCGCCACACGGTCCGCATCCACCCGCACCGGCACGCCGGTTTTCCAGGCGATCAGCACCGGCTCGTCGCCGCCGACGGCGGTATCGGTACTGGCCAGCACCCAGCGCGGGGTGCCCGCATCGTCGCGACCATAGCCACGGCTGGCGACCCCCGGCTTCCAGCCCGCTTCGCGCAGGCGGTTGACCAGGGCGATCGTGAGCGGGGTCTTGCCGGTGCCACCGGCGGTGACGTTGCCGACCACCACCACCGGCACCGGCAGCGAATGCCGTTTCAGCCAGCGGCGGCGATAGGCCATCCGGCGCAGTGCGATCGCCGCGCCGTACAGCGGTGACGCCAGGCGTGCCAGGAACGGAATGGCGCTGCCGTCGTACCAGTACGACGGCGTGTGGGTGCCCTTGCCTGCCATCAAGGCTGCCTTTCGCGGAACTGCATCTTGTGCAGGTGCTCGTACAGGCCACCCAGCGCCAGCAGTTCGTTGTGCGTGCCGCGCTCGACGATGCGGCCATGGTCCATCACCAGCACCTGGTCGGCATGTTCGATGGTGGACAGACGGTGCGCGATCACCAGCGTGGTGCGCTCGGGCATCAGGCGCTGCAACGCATCCTGCACCAGGCGCTCGGACTCGTTGTCGAGCGCGGCGGTGGCTTCATCCAGGATCAGGATCGGCGCATCGCGCAGGATCGCGCGGGCAATCGCCAGGCGCTGACGCTGGCCGCCGGAGAGCAGCGCACCGTTCTCGCCGACCGGCGTCTGCAGTTGCTGCGGCATGCGCGCGATGAACTCCCACGCATTGGCCGCTTCGGCCGCGGCCCGGATCTGCGCTTCGGTTGCGTCCATACCGTAGGCGATGTTGGCGCCCACGGTGTCATCGAACAGCATGACCTTCTGCCCGACCATGGCCACCTGGCGACGCAGGTCAGCCAGCGGGTAATCGTCCAACGCCACGCCATCCAGCGTGATGCGACCACCGCTGGGTTCGTAGAAGCGCGGCACCAAGCGGATCAGGCTGGTTTTGCCGCTGCCGGAACGGCCGACAATCGCCGTCACCGTGCCGGGCTTGGCCACGAAACTGATGTCGTCCAGCGCGATGCCGGTGTCTTCGCGATAGCGCAGCATCACGTGTTCGAACGCGAGCTCGCCACGTGCGCGGCCGATCCGCTGGATGCCTTGATCCCGCTCGACCGGCATATCGAGAATCCCGAACAGGCGCTCGGCCGCGGCCACACCGCGCGAGATCGAGGTCTGCACACTGGTCAGGCGACGCAGTGACGGAATGATCGCCATCATCGAGGTCATCAGGCCCATGAACTGGCCTGCGTTGAGCTTGCCGGCCAGTGCCTCGCGGGTGGACACCCACACGATCACCGCCAACGCCAGGGCCGCCAGGAACTGCACCGTGCTGGAGGCCAGCGCGCGCGTGGTTTCGACCTTCATGTTCAGGCCGAGCATGCGGTTGGCAAGCCTGGAATAGCGCGAAATCTCGTGCGCCTGGGTGCCATGCACCTTCACTTCCTGCTGCGCGGCCAGGGACTGTTCGGCGGTCTGCGCCATGCCGCCCATGCCGTCCTGGATGCCGCGGCTGATCCGGCGGTAACGCTTGCCCACGATCGAGACGATCACGCCGATCAGCGGCACCACCACCAGCATCGCCATCGTGACCTTGACGCTCATCTGCAGCATCACCACCAGCATGGCGATGATGGTGAGCGTATCGGCCACCAGGGTCTTGAGCGCATCGGCGCTGGCCTGGGTGACCTGCTCGGTGTCGAAGTTCAGGCGGCTGACCATCACCGGCGTGGCTTCGGCATCAAAATGCGAGGACGGCAGATGCAGGTACTTTTCCAGCACCTGCTCACGCAGGTCGCGCACCACGCTGCGGCCGGTGCGGGCCAGTGCGTAATCGCTGACCAGGGTGGCCAGGCTGCGCATCATGAACAACCCGAGGATGGTCAGCGGCAGGATCACCGCCATGCGCGGCTCCGGGTTGACGAAGCCCCGGTTGACCAGCGGCTCCATCAACTTGGTGAAGCTGTAACCGGCCAGGGCCTCGACCACCATCGCGACCACGGCGGCGACCATGAAGACCCAATAGGCACCGGTATACCCGAGCAGGCGCTTGTAGATCGGCCAGACGGGGGAATGTTTCTTGCTCATGGACGCACCTCCGGCGCGGTAGCGATGGCGATGCGGCGGAAGCCCAGCTGGCCCAGAGCGTCCTGGGCCGTGACGACAGCCTGGTAAGGCGTGCGCGCGTCGGCGCGCAACAGCACGGCCTGTTCCCGATCGCTGCCGGCGACGGCGGCAATCGTCTGCTTGACCGACTCGACGTCGGTGCGCAGCACTTCCTGGTCGTTGATGAAGTAACGCCCCTCGGCATTGACCAGCACGCTCAGCGAGCGCGGCGGCTCGGTGGTGTCCTGCTGGCTGGCGGTCGGCAACTGCAGCTGCAGCGTCGAGCGCGCGTCGAAGGTGGTGGTGACCACGAAGAAGATGATCAGAACGAGGATCACATCGATCAGGGGAACCAGATCGATATGCGGCTCGTCCTGGATCCGGTCATTGCGGATGCGCATCCGTCAGCCCTTGACCGTGACCGGTGCGGCGCCGGCCGAACCAGCGGCGGCACGCGGCGCGTTGTTCATCACGCCCGGGCGACCATCAAGCGCATCCAGCAGCGCCGACGCCTCCTGCTCCATCTCGATCACGTAGCCGGCGATGCGGCCTTTGAAATAGCGATGGAACATCAGCGCAGGGATTGCCACGATCATGCCGGTCGCGGTGCAGACCAGCGCCTTGCCGATACCGCCGGCCAGCTGGTTCACATCGCCCACGCCGTGGTCGAGGATGCCCATGAACATCTGGATCATGCCGACCACCGTGCCGAGCAGGCCCAGCAGCGGGCCGGCCGAGGCGATCGTGCCGAGGGCATTCAGGAACCGCTCCATGCGGTGAACCAGATGCCGGCCGGCATCTTCGATGCGCTCACGGATCTGGTCGCGCGGGCGGTTGCGCGCTTCCAGCGCGGTCGCCAGCAGCGCGCCCAACGGCGAGTTGCCGCGCAGCGACTGGATATGACTCGGATCGAGCTTGCCGCGCGCGGCCCAGTTGCGCACTTCCTGGCCCAGCCCGGGGGGCAGGACTTCATTGCGCCGCAGGGTCCAGAAACGCTCCAGGACGATTGCCAAAGCCAGTACGCCCAACAGCAGCAGCGGCAGCATCGGCCAGCCACCGGCCTTGACCAGTTCCCACACGTTTCAATCCTCCGGCCCAGCGGCCGCCTGTTTGATCGCCGATAGGATAGCAGCCGGCCGGCTCCGCTCCGCGGCATCCCACCAACGCCGCTCGAAAACCCGTTGTTCACGTACCTGCAGGCCTTCACGCCCGAGCCAGACGCGAACCGCGCCGCTCTCGGCCGTGTTGAGCACTTCGGCGCCCACGGACTGCCAGCGCTCCACCACCTCGGCACGCGGATGGCCAAACCGGTTGCGGTGACCGGTCGAGACGATCGCCAGCCGCGGCGCAACGGCCGCCACCCAGGCCGGCGTGGACGAACTGGCACTGCCATGGTGCGGAACCACGACCGCTTGGGCCGCCAGCAGCGCGCCGGCGTGCCGCACCAGCAGGGCCTCGCTGCGCTTCTCGATGTCCCCGGCCAGCAGGATGGCCCCCTGGTTGGTTTCCAGCCGCAGCACGCAGCTGCTGTCGTTGGTCGACTGCGGTTCGTCGCGCGGCGGATGCAGCACCCGGAACGTCACTCCATCCCACTGCCAGGATTGCCCGGCATGGCAGGCCGATGCGCGGCCACGCAGGGCGCCGGGCGGCGCCTGCAATGTTGCGCCGGGAAAGCTGCGACGCACCCCGCGCAGGCCACCGGTATGGTCGCGATGGTCGTGGCTGATCATGATCCGGTCCAGCCGGCCCTGCCCCAGCGCACGCAGGGTGGGCACGACGATCCGCTCGCCGGCATCGAAGCCATCGTCGGCCCCCGGCCCGGTGTCATACAGCAACGTGTGGCGGCGCGTGCGCACCGCGACCGCCAGGCCCTGCCCCACATCCATCACCAGCAGTTCCACCTCGCCCTCGCCCGGGCCATGCCGCGCCGGCCACAGCAGCGGCAGGCACAGCAGCAGGGCGGGCACCCGGCCACCACTGCCGCGCGGCAGCAGCAGCCAGAACACACCGAACACCGCCGAGATCAACGCCCAGCGATTGGCCTGCGGCAGCCACCACAGCGACAGCTCACTGCGCGCGGCGAACCCGAACAGCCACCAGCTCGCCTCGAAGCACCACGCGGCCAGCTGCCACGGCCAGCGTCCGGCACCGTCGATCAGCGCTTCCAATGCAGTGCCCAGCAGGGCCAGCGGTACGACCACCATCGTCCACCAGGGAATCGCCACCAGGTTCACCAGCGGCCCCGCACGCGAGGCCTGCCCGAACAGCGCCACGGTCAACGGCAGCAGCGCCACGGTCGCCACGCCCTGCGCGCTCAGGAAACCCCGCAACCAGCCCTCCTCGCGCCCCGGCAGGCACCAGATCAGCCACAACACACCGGCAAAGCTCAGCCAGAAGCCGGGCGCAAGGACGGCGAGCGGGTCGAACAGCAGCATCGCCAGCGCCGCCAGGGAGAGCGACTGCGCCACAGTTGCGCGCCGCCGGCTGCAGCGCGCAGTGGCCACCACCGCGATCATCAGCACAGTACGCACCGTCGGCAGCGCGAAACCGGCCGCTGCGGCGTACAGGGCCGCGCCTGCAACGGCCGCCGCCGCGGCCCCCATCGGACGCGGTACGTACAGGCCGAGCATCGGCAGGCACCGCCAGAGCCCGCCCGCCAAGAGAGCAGCGACGCCGGCCACCACGCCGACATGGAAGCCGGAGATTGCCACCAGGTGGGTCACCCCCAGCGCACGCAGGTCGTCCCAATCGGCTTGGCTCAGGCCGCGGGTATCGCCCAGTGCCAACGCCTGGACGAAGCGACGGCCATCGCCCTGGACCGCCCTGGCGATCGCGTCAGCCATCCGCTCTCGCCACGCAGGCAATCCGGTCGGCTCACCCAGCGGGTGCGCCTGGGCAGGCTCCCGCACGTACCCACTGCCAGCCACCCGTTGCCGCAACGCATAGCCTTCGGCGTCAAAACCGCCGGGGTTCACCCGCCCGCGCGGCGGCCGGACACGGACCGTGAGCGACCAGCGTTCGCCGGCCTGGAGCGTGCGCCGGCGCTCATCGGCTGCGCCGCGGAATCCGTCATACCAGCCCAGCGCGAGGTCACGGCCGCGAAGTTCGGCTGGCATTGCCGGATCATCGTCCACCCGGAAGTGGAAGCGGGTACCGCCGGAGCCGTGTTGAGGCAGGCTGATCACGCGCCCGTGCAGCGCATGGTCCACCGGCGGACCACCAGGGGGCAGCTGCTGCGCCAGCCCGGCGTGGGCATGCACGGCGGCCCAACCGAGACCGAAGAGGGCAGCACCGAGGAGGCGGAGGCGGCAGGGCAGGATCCAGAACAGAATGCCGGACACTGCCGCGGCAACGCCCCACCCCAGCGGCAGCAGCCGGGGCGAGAAGACGATCGTACAGATGCCTGCCAGCAAAGCGACGACACATGCCTTGCCGAAGATCGGAAGAGATGCGTGTGCCGCCATGCCGCCGGTGTGTAGCGCTCGCCGCATGTGCAGCACCCGGGAAACCCTGAGTGTCACCGGCGGGCGCAGTGCGGGGTATCAGTGCGCCATGCAGGCCGTTGTCAGGAAACGCACATAGCAAAAAAGCCAACCCGAGGGCTGGCTTTTCTGTTGTGCCACGACAGTCTCCGGGACTGAAGTGGTGGGCGGTACAGGGTTCGAACCTGTGACCCCTACCATGTCAAGGTAGTGCTCTACCGCTGAGCTAACCGCCCGTTTTGCTTTCCTGCCCCGCTGCGAATGCGTCGGTGCAGGCCGCGTATATTACGGACGCCCCCCGGAAAGCGCAACACTTTTGTGAAGATATTTCACAACGTGGTGTTCAGCCCAGACTGGCCTCCTTCAACTGGCGGATCTGATCGCGCACGCGGGCCGCATCTTCGAACTCCAGATCGCGGGCGTGCTGGTACATTTGCTGCTCCAAAGCCTGCAGGCGCTTGGCGATCTGGGCCGGCTCCATCGTGCGGTAATCGGTGGACTCTTCGGCCACGCGCCCGCCCTTGCCTTTGCCCTTCCCTTTGCCGCGCGACTCTTTCTCTGCCGCTTCCGAACGCGCGCCTTCGAGCACATCGGTGATCGGACGCAGCACCGACTTGGGCACGATGCCGTGCAGTTCGTTGTATTCGACCTGCTTGGCGCGGCGGCGGTCGGTCTCGTCGATCGCGGCCTGCATCGAGCGGGTCATCTTGTCCGCATAGAGGATCGCCTTGCCGCGCAGGTTGCGCGCGGCGCGGCCGATGGTCTGGATCAGCGACCCGGTCGAACGCAGGAAACCTTCCTTGTCCGCATCCAGGATCGCCACCAGCGATACCTCCGGCATGTCCAGGCCTTCGCGCAGCAGGTTGATGCCGACCAGCACATCGAACTTGCCCAGACGCAGATCGCGGATGATCTCCACACGCTCGACGGTGTCGATATCCGAGTGCAGGTAACGCACGCGGATGCCATGTTCGGTCAGGTACTCGGTGAGGTTCTCGGCCATGCGCTTGGTCAGCGTCGTGACCAGCACGCGGTCGCCGAGCTTGATGCGCTCGTTGACCTCGGACATCAAATCGTCGACCTGGGTGCCGACCGGTCGGATCTCGACCACCGGATCGATCAGGCCCGTCGGGCGCACCACCAGCTCGGTGATCTCACCTTCGGTCTCGCGCAGCTCATACGGCCCCGGCGTGGCCGAGACATAGATGCTGCGCGGGCAACGCTCTTCCCACTCTTCAAAACGCAGCGGACGATTGTCCAGGGCCGAAGGCAGGCGGAACCCGAACTCGACCAGGGTTTCCTTGCGCGAGCGGTCGCCTTTGAACATCGCGCCGATCTGCGGAATGGTCACGTGCGATTCGTCGATCACCAGCAGCGCATCCGGCGGCAGGTAGTCGAACAGCGTCGGTGGCGGATCCCCGGCATTCTTGCCGGTGAGATGCCGCGAGTAGTTCTCGATGCCGTTGCAGTAGCCGACCTCGGCCATCATCTCCAGATCGAACTGGGTACGCTGCGCCAGGCGCTGCGCTTCCACCAGCTTGTTCTGTTCGTACAGCTGTTCCAGACGGACCTTCAACTCCGCCTTGATCGTGTCCACCGCCGACAGCACGCGCTCGCGGGTGGTCGCGTAGTGGGTCTTGGGATAGATCGTGTAGCGCATCATCTTGCGCAGGCTTTCGCCAGTCAGCGGATCGAACATGCTGATCTGCTCGACCTCGCCTTCAAACAACTCGATGCGCACCGCTTCGCTGTCCGATTCGGCCGGAAACACATCGATCACCTCGCCGCGCACGCGGAAGGTGCCGCGGTGCAGCTCGAACTCGTTGCGGGTGTACTGCAGCTGGGTCAGGTGCTTGATCAGGTCGCGCTGGTCGATCCGCTCACCGGTGGAGAGGATCAGACGCATCGACAGATAATCCTCGGGCGCGCCGAGGCCGTAGATCGCCGACACCGTCGCCACCACGATCGCATCCGGGCGCGACAGCAGGGTCTTGGTCGCCGCCAGGCGCATCTGCTCGATGTGCTCATTGATCGAACTGTCCTTCTCGATGAAGGTGTCCGACGAGGGCACGTAAGCCTCCGGCTGGTAATAGTCGTAGTAACTGACGAAATACTCGACCGCGTTGTGCGGGAAGAACGACTTGAACTCGCCGTACAACTGCGCCGCCAAGGTCTTGTTCGGCGCCATCACCAGCGTGGGCTTCTGCACCCGCTGGATCACGTTGGCGACCGTGTAGGTCTTGCCGGAACCGGTGACGCCGAGCAGGGTCTGCTTGGCGATGCCCGCCTCGAAGTTGGCGGTCAGTTTCTCGATGGCCGCCGGTTGGTCGCCCGCCGGCGAATACGGGGATACAAGTTGGAAACGATCGCTCATGGTGTCGCCACTGCCGGGAAGCCTTCAGTATAACGGCCGGGTTGGTGACGGCCTGTTGAGGGGAGTGCCGACAGCAAAACGCGGCATGAACCGGCGTCGGTGGGACCTTCGGGCCGCCAAAGTGAAGGTTGCCTGCCGCCCGGACCGTCACCGTGGAAAATTCCCGCCCCCTGCCCCGCCCGGTCACCTGCGCCGGCGTGACGCTGATCCAGTCGCTGATCGCGATGGCGGTCCTGGCCATCCTCACCGGCATGGCCCTGCCGGCCATGAAGCAGACCCGGGACCGCCTGCAGGCCGACAGCCTGCGCATGCAGCTGGCCTCGGCGTTGGCGACCGCGCGCAACACGGCGATCACCGAACGGCGCCCGATCGCGGTCTGCCCCACTGACGATGGCGCCACGTGCGGCCGGGACTGGAGCCGGGGCTGGATGCTCTATGCCCCCGCAACGCCCTCCTCGGGCGAAGCTTCTTCCGCAGGCCCCCTGCTGGTGCAGCAGCACGCCCGCTCGAGGCTGAGCGCCTGGGGCAGCCAGGCCAAGCCGCGCATCCAGTTCCGGCCGGATGGGCGGCTCAATGGCAGCAACCAGTCGGTCACCTTCTGCCTGGACGGCGCCTCCCAGGGGAAGGTGGTGGTCAGCCTTTCAGGCCGCATCCGCAGCGAGCGGCCGCGGCGCCCCGTGGCCTGCTGAGGGACGCCTTGCCCGTCGCGCGGAAACACAAAAAGCAAAAGCCGCGATTGCTCGCGGCTTTTGCAGATCTGGCGCCCGAAGTTGGACTCGAACCAACGACCCCCTGATTAACAGTCAAGTGCTCTAACCGGCTGAGCTATTCGGGCGGGGTGCGCATTCTAGCCAGCATCGGCAGGGTGATGCAAGCGCTCCGGCACAACCGGCGACGGGGCAACGTTACCAGCAGCCAGAGACGGTCTTCTCGGTGGGCTTCTTGCGCCCCGCCTGATCCAGCGCCAACGTGCCGCACGTGTCCTTGGCCTGGCTTCCGCCGGCCACCGGGACGGCCTGGATACCGAAGGTACTGGCCGTCGGATCCTTGTCGAAAGACAGGGTGTAATGTGCGGTGCCATCGCGCGGTGACTGGGTGAACTGCAGTTTGGCGGTGGCGTACGTGTTCTGGACCGTGTGGTAACGCTCCAGGTTCTGGGCCAGCTCCACCAGATCGGCCTTGGCCTGGGCGCGCCGGGATTTCCGCACGGAGTCCTGATAGGCCGGCATGGCGATGGTGGCAAGGATGGCCACCACGGCCACCGTGATCATCAGCTCGATCAGGGTGAAACCGGCGACACGGCGGCGGAAGGCGGTCTGCATGGGGGCTCTCGTCATGAAAGTCATCAGCGCACCTGTCGCCAGGACTGGCGTCCGCAGGGGCGCGGCATGTACAGCGGGTCGGCACCCGGTGCACGCAGCACGAAGGTGCACTGGTTGGCCTTGATCAGCTCATCGACCGTGCAGGTGGCCTTGGTCGGGTCGCACGGGGTCAACTTGGGCACGAAGATGTTGGTGTCCTTCACCGGTGGGCCACTGTTGGTTTCCCCGCCCTTGGTCAGCGCAATGCCGCCGCAGTTGCCTGTGCACAGCGAATCGCCCCCGATCTCCTGACTGAGGCCGGTCATCGATCCAGCGCCGGTGAGCAGATCCAGCGAGTACATCCAGTTGGTACCGCCGCCGCCGCCGCAGATCGCCTGACCCGGCTCGTAGGTGGTGAACACCACCTTCCGGTCCTGGATGCTCGGATAGCCAACGAAGCGCTCACCGGCCACCACGTCGCCGACGATCAGGTCGGTATACCAGCCGCGCTTGCTCACATAATTGACGGCGTTGCTGCTGACATCCCGCAGCGAGTAACCCCCGCTTCCGGCACGCGCGGTGATCTGCTGCGAGATCAGATCACCGCGTCCGCCAATCGTCGAGGTCATGTTGTCCCAGACGCCGTACAGCGATTGCACCGGCGAAGACGAACTCACGGAATTGTCGTCATTGGTGAAGTACTGGCCGGTGCCGAACACGATGTTGTAGCCACGCCCGGCAGCCTTGGAGACTTCCAGCCCCCCCATGATCGGCTGGGCGACACTGTTGCGGCTGGCGGTGAACAGCGGCGCGCCACTGTAGGCCACGGCCCATTTACTGGGGTCTGGATCGCGGAGATCGAACTTCCACAGATTGCCCTGCATGTCACCGCCATAGACGGTGTCGGCGATCCCGTTGCTGTTGTAGGCGGCCACCGGCGCGACGTTGATCAGGCCGTTGCGCAACGCATAGCCGCTGCCACTGGGCGACAGCCGCTTGAGCACCTGCCCGGTCTGGATATCCACCACGAACAGCACCGGCTTGCCACTGGACGCATTGACGCCGTTGCCGAAGATCGCCACGAACCGCGGCGCGCTGTCAGCCGCGCTGCCGGCGACCGGAACGATCACCGGCTTGCCCAGCGCGAAGCCCATGTCCGAATCGGTCTTGCCCGAGACTTCCCACAGCACGTCATCCTTGGTGAAGGCCGCCGGATTGCTGATGTTCAAGCCGAACACCGCGCCGTTGCCGACAGCCTTCGCATTGGGCGCCAGGGTGGCGCCACCGGCACCGGTGGAGCCGACCAGCACGGTATGCCAGGCATCGCCGTAGTAGACGTCCGAAGAGGTCAGCGCACCATCCACGTAATAACGATGCGAGTACTTCGGATTGGCCAGCTCGGCCATGTGCTGCAGCGACGCGGACGGAATGAACGCGAAGAGCTCATTGCCAGCCGTTGTGCCGGTGGAGGCGTCGAAGGCATGCAGCATGCCGTCGTTCGCGCCGACATACACCATGGTGCTCCGGCTCTTCTTCGCGGTCAGGTAGTCCTTGTATCGCGTCGCCAGCGTCGCCTTCCAGCTGGGCGTGGAGCCCCACGCGCCATAGCCGTAGTTGTCGGCCGTGGACACGATCTCGGTGGTGGAGTTGACGATATCGCCAAGAATCAAGCCACGCGAGCGGAAGCCGCTGATGGCCGAGCCTTTCAGGTAGTTCACCAGATCGGCCACGCTGTGCGATCCGAACCACTCGGGAATCGAATTACTGAAACCGATGTTGGACAACTGAGCTGCGCGGTCGGCACCAGGAATATTGTTCGCCTCGAACGGTGCAGCCGCCACGGGCACCAGCGCCCCACTCCCATTGACCGTGGTCGGCGAGGTCGCCATGACGATGGTGCGACCACTGGAGCTCATCTTGGTCGAGGCGCGCCACAGCTCAATGTCATCGGTACCCGTATCGGACACCTTGCTGGCAACGACATCACCCACCCAGTCATTGGTGCCCGAGGTCACTTTGTAACTGGCCGAGACCGTGAACGAGCCCGCATTGATACGCGCACCGGAGCCACCGCCCGCCACCGGCGCATCGCCTTCCGCCGCACTTGCGAAGATCGCCTCGAGCGCGGCCTTGAGCTTGGCTGGATTGCGTGCAAGGAAGTAGTTGTCCGGTGTACCTGGCACCTTGGTGTCCCACTTTCCACTGGGCACGCCGTATTTGGCGGCGTACCACAGCGGGCTCTCCAGCTGGTTGGCCTGCGCGCCGCTCAACTTGTAGCGAACCAGAGAAGGCTTGGTCCAATTGTTCGGCGGATTCTCCGAGGTGCTGATCACCGAGCCATTGCTGTCGCCTGGACGCAGCAGCAGGCGCTGTACGTTGGTCGACGCGTTCGAGCCAACGATGGTGTAACCGGTCAACATCGCATTGCCTGCGTACGCCGAAAGATTCTCAAGGCGTACCAGTACCTCATCTTCGCCGATGGTCGCGTTCAACAAGCCATTGGCGCATTCCGTCTTGTTCTCCGATCGCCAACACATGTCAGCCACGCCCGCCTTGTCCCCGCAGGCAGCACCGACGCAGTAGCTCATCATCGTCACGACGTCGTTGTCATGATCGTTGCCCCACAACGAATCCTCCCACACCAGCGAGAAGCTGCCGGACTTGCCGTCGGCACGATAGGGACGACCATAGACATACTTGGCACCCACCGTCGACTGCTTGGTGCCGATTCCGACGGCGCCGAGGAAGCAGCTACGCCAGCCCGAATCACTGATCTTGGCACTGCCGGTGTTGTTTGCCTGACACAGCGGCGACAACGAAATCGTGCCCCCGGCAACGCTGATGTCGAACTTGGGCAGGTTCTCCGCCATGGCCACGGTATAGGTGGTCGCGGTCACTTTGTAGTCCGCCGGCTTGCCTGTCAGGCCCGGGCGCAGATCGGTCTCCGCGGCGGCCTTTGCCAACCCTGCCATCAGGTAGCTACCTTCGGTGGAAGGAATGTCCGGACAGATACCGCGGACCAGACTGAGGTTGTCGACGGTGCGGGCTTCGCAGATGTCTTCATGGGTGGGGATCGATTCGTAGCGACCCGTCAAACCGACCCGCCCAGCCATATAGCTCTTGCCTTTGATGCCTTCGGCAGCACCGAGTGCGTCGGTCGCCGACACCGCCGAAGCCAGATGGGGCACCGAGCCGACGTTGTCACTGTCGAACGACGGGAGCCCCGAGGACATCACCAGGATGTTGCAGGTGGCGCAGTACGAGTTACCCCCCGTTGCCGTGCTCCGGTAAGGATCCTTCCATTCGACCCCGGTTGGCAGTCCCGAAAGATCACCGGTATCTCCGTAAACCTTGGTTCCAGCGCCCACGTAACGCAGCGCCTCGGCATACATTTCGGCCAGCGGATTACCCCAGGCACTGCAGTTCTTGGCACCGTCGCCGGAACTGCCCGGATCCAGCAAATGGCCGCGCCCCTTGAATCCCTGGCGGTTCAGAATGCTGTAGTCGTTGCAGTCATTCCAATTGTTGCTCCAGTTCCACTGGTCAATCCGGAAGTTGGACATCGTATTGATGATGCCCTCGGCGCCACTGTTCTTCGCCAGGCAGAGCTGCCCGGTGGCCAGGTTGATCTCATCGCCCGCGTCACAGAGTGTGCTGCCATTGCCAGCAATCTTGCCGATGTTCCGGCGAAGCACACCGCCATCGCGAGGACTGGAGTAGGTGCCGGTCACCAGGCCAAAACGAAGGCGACCACTCTCACCATAGCTCTGCAGCAGACCACTGGGCTTGTAGTGATCATTGGTACCGTCGTTGTACTTGCGGCAGAAACTCTCCCGGTGCGCGTCCTTGCCAGGATCACAGACTTCCACCCTGACCGTGTAGTCACGATTCAGCCTCCTGGGTACATCCGCACTGCCATCGCCACTGCGATTGACGTCGCACTGCTTGAGGGCTGTGGACGCCCACTCGGACCACACGCCGTCAGCCACGCGCATGAGCGGCTCGCCATTCGCACTGATGCTGGCATTGCAGAACGATGCGCTCGCCTTCAAGGGCGTGAAGCTGTTGATATCGTTGCCGGTGTAAACCTTGACCCACGCGTGCAGGTCATTGGGAATCTGTGCGCGCTCCAGCACGGTCTTGTTGGCATCATCGGTGGAACGCTGCCCGCCATAGAGGACGTAGCGCATCACATCCAGCCGGCTCATCGTCACCCAGTTGAGGAAGTTGCCCGACCAGACCGTGCCACCACAGCTGTGCTTGTTGTCGCCGGTGGCTGCGTTGGCGGCCTTGAACACTCCAGCGTCATAGCTGTAGCAAAGATTCGAATCGAAATAGCCTTCGTACGGGAACTTGTCCTGGTACGTGGTATCGATGATCTTGTCGTCGTCCAGATCGCTGTAGTCGCTGTAAGCCTTGTTGAACAGCTGCTCATCGCGCGACATCACCATCATCATCAGCGGCGGCTGGCTCTGTTTGGTATAGAGCGGCTCCTGCGCGATGTCGTAGTCGCCCAGCGCGGCGCGCAGGGGCACGACACGGCTGAGCAGGAAGCCCACCACGATGACAAGGAAGCCAATGCGCAGCCAGTTGATCGTGCGCTTGCTGAAATGGAAGCGATCAGAGGTCATGGGATATAAATCGTGTCGACGACCGCACTGGCCGAGGGGTTGGTCGGTTCGTCACTGGCCAGTGCAGTGATCTGATAGATGTTGCCGGTCTCTTCATTCTGGCGCTCACCCACGCGCGCACTGGAGGCGGCGAAGCACTTGTCCAAGCGCCGCGTATAGCTCGCCTTGGCGTCGGAGGTGCCGTCGGCCCAGGTCAGGGGATCGAAGATCGGGCTGCACTCTTCCTGCTTTGCCGTGTAGGTACCGCCGGCCGCCAGGTCGGTATCGATGGTGTTCTCCAGCGTGCGTGCATCCGCCTCGGCATTCTGGAAGGCCAGGTTGGTGCGCAGGTAGTTGGCCGCCATGCGCTCCTGCATGCCGGTCACCTGCATGCCTGCTACGCCGAGAAGGGCAAGCAGGATCAATATGATGAGGGCGACATACAGCACGGCACCGTTCTGGCGGCGCGGTGCGACAAAGGGTTTTGGACGCGATGCCATGGAAGCCTCAATTGCCATAAAGGCGATTACGTACGGCGATCGTGGTTTGATAGACCGTCCGGAAACGACCGTCCGTCGGCGCGGTGAAGGTGACGCCCATGGCCGTCAACGCCGCATCCTCGTTGGCCTGTGCTGCGGCCGACGGATCCGGGCTTTCCAGCACCAGGCCCAGCTGCACCGCCCCGACCCGGCGCCACGCATCGGCGGCCGGCGTGATCGAGGCGTCCACGTCGGCAGCGGTTCCCTGCCGATCGATGTAGCCGGTGGGCGGCGAGGAGGCGCTGAGCGAGCGATCCTGCCCATACAGAAGCTGCATGTTGCGGACCCCCTCCACCAGTGCTTCCGGCGTACCCGCGACCAGTGCTTCACCGGGTTTGGCCGAGAAACGCACGCGATAGAGCGAACTCTGCCTGGTGGTGGCGTCGTAGCCGATGTAATAGACCACGCTCTCCGCGCGGTACAGCATGGCCTGGCCCGGGGTATAGAGGCTGGTGAAGCTGCCGGTGTTGTTCGGCGCGGACTCGAACGTCACGGTACCGGCGGACCCACTCACCGCGCTTGCCTGGAACATGGTGGCGGTCAGGCAGTCGGCGACGCCGAACAGGCCCGGCGCTTCCACACCACTTTGGAGAACGGCCCAACGGCTGCTGTCGAAATTGAACACCGGTTTGTCGTCCGTGCCCCCCACCACTGTGACCGGGACACCATCGGGCACCAGAAACCGGAGCGCGACGATGTCGCTGCCGTCCACCCGATTGGTCAACGCTGCGGCGTATTCCGTCGGCAGCGCCGGGGTGTACTCGATGCCGCCTGTCGACGGTGTGGCACTGAGGGTCAAGGGGTCGCCGGGCTTGGTGTCGGTGGCCTCGAAGCCCTGGATGGACTGCATGAAATCCAGCGCCGGGTGGCCGCCGGCATCGAACGTTGTATGCATCGAGCCAGGGCTCTGCACGTTGTGACTCTGGTCGTTGACGCAACCGAAGTGGCCGGCCATGCGCAGATCACGCTGCAGGAAGTCCATCGCGAAACGGCCATTCTCCTGCACGCGCGCCAGCCCCTCCGAGAGGCGCGAGGCCGTGCGCGAAGCGGCGAACACCTGCATCAGGCCCAACAGCAGGACCAGGCCGATGACCATGGCGATCATCAATTCGATCAGCGAAAGACCGCGTACGCGTTCACGGGGGGACATGGCGCGCATCACAGCTGCGTCCTCGCCGCAAAGGTGGTGTCCGCCGCGTCCAGCCAGCGCTCGTCTCCCCAGCTCACGCTGACCGTCACTTCATCGCCGCTGCGGGTCACCTTGGCACTGGCTTCATCGCCCAGGGCCTTGCCCAGCCGACAGCGCCAGTCCGTCATGTACTGATCTTTGGTGATCTTGGCGCCGATCGGCGATGTGCAATCGGCCGCCTTGGTGGTCGCCGCGTAGGTGCCCACGTAGGTCGTCGCGGCGACGCGATTGATCCGGATCTGGTCCAGCAGCTCGTAGCTGAGATTGGTCGCCTGGGTGCGGAAATTCGCGCTCTGCACGAACCGCACGTTCATCGTCTGCAGCAACGCGAAACCAAGCAGGCCGATGCTCATCACCACGATCGCGATCAGCACCTCGATCATGGTGAAGCCGCCCTGCCGTGCGCGCCGCGCGCCAAGATGTCGTGCCGTCACTTGCAGCTCTCCCGTTCCACACGTACCTGCCCAACGGCCGACAGCCGCAGCGTGCGCTGCAGCGGCTGGTCGCCGCATTCATCGGGCTTGAGGGTGATGTCCAGCGCCGCAGCGGCGCGGTTGCGACCCCGGCCGTCGAAGGCGAGCGTCAGGTTGTTCTCGCTGCCCAGCATCTTGGTCGAGCCGGCCGAGTACCGCAGCACCGGCTCGCCGGAATCGAAGCTGCCACTGCCGTCGGCATCGGACCAGACCATCCAGCCGTCGCCCCAGGTATCGCCGTTGCAGCTGGTGCCATCGGATGAGGCGCATACCCCGGCCCCACGGGTGTTCTTCAGCGCTTCGCTGCGCGCCAGCGCCAATGAAGCCATCAGCTCGTTGGTGGTGGTGGCCGCACGGTTCGAGCGCAGTACGCCCTGGAAACTTGGAAACGCAATCACTGCCAGGATGGCAAGCACCGCGATGGTGACCATCAACTCGATCAGTGTGAAGCCGTTGGACCGGCGCAAAGACATGAAACGCTCCCCAGCGTTGATGACACAGAAGATGAACGTCCCGCCGCCGATCAGCAAGAGGCGGCAGGACGAACGGTCGCCCGGAGGCGACAGGCGTCAATCAGTTGACGCAGATCCAGACCGACGGCAGGCCCCCCTGCCCGCCGCCAGCCCGGTCAGAGCCTCAGGCCATGACCTTGTAGCAGGGCTGGTACTCGCCCGAGATCTTCATGCGGCGCTGCTCGACGAAGGCGCGCAGCAGCTCATCCAGGGCCTGCATCATGTCCGCATCGCCATGGATCTCGAACGGACCGAACTGCTCGATGCGGCGCATGCCGTCTTCCTTCACGTTGCCGGCCACGATGCCGGAGAACGCGCGACGCAGGTCGGCGGCCAGGGCATGCGGCGGGCGGCCGTGGTGCAGGTCCAGCGCGGCCATCGCCTCGTGGGTCGGCACGAACGGCTGCTGGTACTCCCACGGAATCTCGATCGACCAGTTGAAGAAGAACGAATCCTTCTGCGCCAGGCGGTGCTCGCGCACGCGCTTGATGCCCTGGGCCATATTGCGGGCGACATTGACCGGGTCGCCGATGATGATCTCGTAGCGGCTGGCGGCCTCTTCACCCAGGGTGAGGCGGATGAAGCGGTCGATCTGCTCGAAGTACGGCGCGGCCACGGTCGGGCCGGTCAGGATCAGCGGGAACGGCAGATCCTTGTTCTCCTCGCGCAGCAGGATGCCCAGCAGGTACAGGATCTCCTCGGCGGTGCCGACGCCGCCGGCGAACACGATGATGCCGTGGCCGATGCGCACGAACGCTTCGAGACGCTTCTCGATGTCCGGCATGATCACCAGATGGTTCACGATCGGGTTCGGCGACTCCGCGGCGATGATGCCCGGCTCGGTCAGGCCGATGTAGCGCGTGGTGGTCTTGCGCTGCTTGGCGTGGGCGATGGTGGCGCCCTTCATCGGGCCCTTCATCGCACCCGGGCCGCAGCCGGTGCAGATGTCCAGCCCGCGCAGGCCCAGCTCGTAGCCGACCTGCTTGGTGTACAGATACTCATCGCGACCGATCGAGTGACCGCCCCAGCAGACGACCAGATTCGGGTCACCCGGGTTGAGGATGCGCGCGTTGCGCAGCAGCCCGAACACCGCGTTGGTGATGCCCTCGGAGGACTCCAGTTCGGCCGCATAGGCCGGGCCCATCTCGATGGCCATGTAGGCCAGGTCGCGGACCACCGCGAACAGCAGCTCGGCCACGCCGCGGATGATCTCGCCATCCACGAACGCCATCGCCGGCGCATTGACCAGGTCGATGCGCACGCCGCGGTCCTGCTGGGCCACCTGGATATCGAAATCGGGATACAGATCGCGCGCCGCACGCGGATCGTCGGAGGCGCTGCCGCTGGTCAGCACGGCCAGCGCGCAGCGGCGCAGCAACTCGTGCATGCCGCCACCGGAGGCATCGCGCAGGCGCGCCACTTCAGCGCGCGACAGCACATCCAGCCCACCGCGCGGGTAGATCCGCGCGTCCTGCACCGGCAGCGTCCGCGCCGGCTTTTCGTTGATCGTCATGTCCATCTTTTTCGCTTTCCTCAAGGTTACCGACTGTACCGCTGCCCCCTTAAAAAGCAAAACGGCCGGGAAACCCGACCGTTGGATGTGTCCTGACCGCGACAGGGGCACTGGGCCGTCGCAATTGCGCTGATTTGCGCGCAACTCATTGAAGATACATCCATGGTGTCGTTCTGGCAAGGGCGCCAATACGGCATGACGCCGGCAATGCTGGTCCCAAAAAGAAAGCGGCCGGGGTTTCCCCG
>NZ_JBHFHW010000010.1:20626-26141 GCF_057333975.1 Stenotrophomonas sp. AGC87 | reverse complement strand
CCCCCCCCCGCGTCCATTTACTACTTCAGGTCCTGACGGATCAGAACTTGTACTTCAAGGTCACCTGCATCGACCAGCGCGACACACCGGTGTTGCCCTTGTCGTTGTTGTTTTCCTGGATCGACGAGTTGTCGGTACGACCAGTGAAGTTGTACAGGTACTTACCGGTAGCCGGGTCGATACCCGAGTAGTTGGCAACGCGACGGGTGGCGTAGAAGCCGTAGTCGTCGATCAGACCCCACTTCTTATTGAGCAGATTGCCGACATTCATGATGTCCAGCGCGATCTCGCCCTTGTGGCTCTTCACGAAGCCCGGGAACTCCTGGCTGATACGAACATCAAAACTGTTGACCCACTTGGCACGGTGCTCGTTTGCCGGAACCACGCTGCCACGGTAGGCATCGAGCTCCGGATTCTGCGCCAGCCAGTCGAAGAACCGCTTCTCCATCGCCGCGCCGCCGGTGAACAGCACGTCACCCGGGCCTTTCGGCACGTAGAACAGATCGTTGGTAGCTGCACCGTCGCCGTTCACGTCGTTGTAGAACACGTAGCTGTACGGACGACCCGAGCGGCCTTCATAGAACAAGCCGACGCGGGTGGCATTGTCACCGAAGAAGTTGTGCTTCCACTCCATGGTGCCGGTGACGCGGTCCTTGATCGCGTAGCGTGAATTGTACGCAACGTTGTCGTTGGCGTTCAGGCTCAGCGTGTTGTTCCAGTTCGAAGTGTTCTGCGAGCTGGACAGCGGGCTCACTTCCTTGGCTTGGGTGTAGGTATAACCCAGCGACCAGCCCCAGTTCTCGGTCAGCGGCTTGGCCAGCGCGAACGTCGCCTGGGAACCACGCCCCTTGTCGGTGTTGCGCAGCAGGATGACGTCGCCGATATCACCCGGACGGTTGACGCGGTCGCCCGGGCAGGTCTGATCGGTGGCCTCGCAGGCGCGACCATTCTTCTGGCCAGCCTGCATGCCGTTGCTGCCAGCATTGGCACCATTCATGCCGAAGTCGTTCCAGTACAGCGCACGACCGTCCTGACCAACTGAGCGGTTGGCGTTCGGGGTCATGACGTCCAGACGATCGAAGTACAGACCATCCTTGACCTTGGTGACCAGCAGTTCGGCCGAGGCCACGATGCCGTACCACGGCAGCTCATGATCGAAGGCCAGGTTGGCCTTCCAAACCGACGGCAAGCGAGTACCCGGTGCGATCAGGTCGACGTTCTGGCGGGCCGAGGCCAGCGACGGGTCCGGGATGAACGGATTGTCGGCATCGAAGCTGAAGCCACCCGGGTTGCGGGTCAGATTGTACTCGGCGTAGTTCAGACCGGTGTTCTGGTACGCACCGGCGAGCCATACGTTCGGGGCCGCGCCGCCGAACAGGCCCACGCCACCGCGCAGCTGGGTCGGACGATCGCTGTCGAAGGTGTAGTTGAAGCCGACGCGCGGCTGGAACAGTTCCTTGTCCACCAGCTTGGTGTTGTTGAAGCCGTACAGCTGCTCGATACGCGGGTTGTACAGGCGCTGGGTGCTGAAGTCCGGCATGTCAACGCGAACGCCGAACATCAGGCTCAGGTTGTAGTTGATCGCCCAGGTATCCTGGATGAACAGACCCGTATTCTTCAGGTGGAACTTCGCCGGAATGTCAGCCAGGCTGCCGCCATCACGCGGCACACGCACCTGATACGCGGACGGGGTACCCGCTTCGAACGCAGCCAGGTTGGCGAATTCGTACGCGCCGTACAGGTTGCGGCCGTAGAAATTCATCAGGTCGTTGTCGGTGTAGTCGAAACCGAACTTGACGGTGTGGTCGCCAACATACCAAGTGCCGGCACCGAAGGCGCTCAGCTCCTTCGACTCGACCAGGTTGGTGTGGGTGTTCTGCTCGGTACCCAGGTACAGCGAGTTGTTGTTGTCGAACCGCACGCGGATCTGCGGCAGATGCGAAGCGGCAACACGGTTGGACGAGTAGTTTTTGTGCGAGACCTTGAACTCGGTCGAGAAGTTCTCGGACCAGTCACTGAACAGCTCACCCATCCAGGTTTCATACTCGGTCGGCTGGGTGTACCAGAAGTCGCTCAGCGAAATTTCGCTGCTGCTGACCTTCGGGAAACGCACCACGTCCTGCTGCATCTTGTTGTAGCGCAACGCCGCACGGTGATTCTCGTTGATGTTCCAGTCCAACTTGACCGCGTATTCTTCGATCTCGGTCTTGTTGTTCAGCGCACCTACGCCGCCGACCTGATAGCCAAGATCAGACATGCGCTTCTGGACACGGGCGATATCTGCATCGCTGATGCCGCCGGTCTTGTTATACGGACTTTCGCCAAGGCTGACACCGCCGCCGCTACGCTCATACTTCTCGTAGTTGGTGAAGAAGAACAGCTTGTCCTTGACCAGCGGGCCGCCGAAGGTCATGCCATAGGTCTTCTCGTCTTCAAAGCCGTTGAAGTCCTGCTTGTCGCCTTCCAGACGCGAACGGACCATGTCCTTGTCGCGGTAGGAACCGTAGACGGTGCCATGGAATTCATTGGTGCCCGACTTGGTCACGGCGTTGATCACCGCACCGGTACCGCCGGCGATGGTCGTGTCGTAGTTGGCCAGGTCGATGTTGATTTCCTGGATGGCATCCATCGAAACCGGCTGACGCTCGGTCGGCAGGTTGTTGGAGCCCAGGCCGAACGGATCGGAGGCGCTGATGCCGTCGATGCGGATGGCGTTGTAACGGGTGTTCTGGCCGCCGGCCGAGATCGCGCCGTCAGCCTTGCTGACCTGCGAGATGCGCGGGTCCAGACGCACGTAATCCTGGATGTTGCGGTTCGCGGACGGCAGTGCGTCCATCGTTTCGCGGGTCACGTTGGAGCCGGTGCCCATCTTGGTCGCGCTGAAGACGTCCAGGCCGCCAGCAACGGCGACGACATTGACGGCGCCCAGGTTGGTGGCCGCGATGTCACCCGCCAGGTTGGCGTTGATCGTGTTCACCTGGTTCAGGTTGAGGTACACACCCTCTTCCGTCTTGGTACCTTCACCGGGCTTGTTGATGGTGATGGTGTAGGGACCACCCACGCGCAGGCCGCGCGCGTTGTAACGACCCGACGCATCGGTGGTCGCACGGCTGACCGTGCCCGACTCGGTGTGCGTGATGGTGACTTCGGCACCAGCGACAGGCGCGCCTGCAGCGCTCGTAACCTGACCGCCGACACCGGCAGAGGTGCTCTGGGCGAAGGCGGGAGCGGCGGCAAGTGCAGCCACGAGACCAAGCGTCAGCTTGGACATCCGGAGACAACGGGAGTGGGTCATTGGGGAGTAGCCTCGATGCGAGATTGGCGATGGCGGAGAAAAAAACGCGCCCAAGCAGCCTTGCTGGCGGCTGACTGGACTTTTATCTGGGTTCCCTAGCCGCGAGCTGGTTTCAGCCGCAACGGTTAACACTAGATTAACACGATAGCCTTGGATTGTGACGGTTTGGAGACAAAACACACGCCATCACAACGGGATCGTGACGCTATCTTCACATCTGATTGTGACCGGCTGAATGCGGGCCATTGGGGCTCTCGGCGGTGTCGAATAGTTTCCCGCCGGTTTCTCAAGGGCTCACTGGGGGAGCCGGCCAGCGGCCGGCACTACCTGACGCTGGGTAGCGGACCCTGGCCCGGTCACGCCAGCGCTGACGCCTTTGCCGCCCTCAGGCGTCGAGAATCTGGCCGCGATACGCGGCGCCGGCGGCAGAAAGCAGCAGGACCGCCGCGGCGGCGCAGTCGGCCGGGTCACGGGCGGTGCGGTCTTCATCCAGGGAGAACGCACGGGCGCGCAGCGCCGTACGCATCGGGCCGGGCTGCAGGCCGCTGACCCGGACCGTGCTGCGGCCGAGTTCGTCATGCAGGGAAGCGATCAGGCCGCGCAGGCCGTGCTGGGCCGCGCCGTAGCCGCCCCAATACGCCTGCCCTACCCGCGCCGGGTCATCCACAGTGAACACCAGCGCGGCATCGTCGCTCTGGCGCAGCAGCGGCAGGCAGGCCTGGGCGAGCCAGGCCGGGGCGGTCAGGTTCACGTGGACTGCGCGGGCGAAGGCGGCCGGGTCGGCCAGTTCGAACGGGGTCAGCCCGGCGAAATCAGCTGCGCAATAGAGAACACCATCGAGATGGCCGAGCTCGGAGTGCAGGCGCTCGGCCAGGGTGGCGTAGTCGTCGGGGGTGGCCCCCTCCAGATCCAGCGGATACAGCAGCGGCTCGGGGCCGGCAGCCTCGACGGCGGCATAGACCCGGTCCAGGCGACGAGGCTTGCGCCCCAGCAGGACCACGGTTGCCCCGGCCTGCGCGCACGCGATAGCGGCGGCGCTGCCAAAGCCTCCCCCGGCTCCGGCGATGAGAATGACGCGATCGGCAAGCGATCCGGTCCCGGCCACCACGGACGGGACCGCACTCACGGCTGGGACGCCTCTTCGACGATGCGCTTGAGCTCGCCGGATTCGAACAGCTCCAGCACGATGTCGCAGCCGCCGATCAGCTCGCCGTGGATGAACAGCTGCGGGAACGTCGGCAGGTTGGAGAAGCGCGGCAGATTGGCGCGGATCTCGGGTTCTTCCAGCACGTTGACCGTGCGCAGCGCGATCGCGCCGGCGGCCATCAATGCCTGGATCGCACGGCTGGAAAAGCCGCACATGGGGTATTGCGGGGTGCCCTTCATGAACAACACGAGGGGGTAACGTTCGACTTCGGACTGGATCTGCTGCATCACCGCCACAACGACTCTCCCTCCAATGGGACAACCCGGCCTCACCGGTCGGATAGACTTCCCTGGCCGCCATTGTATGCCCTACCTTCGCGTGGTGGGCACCCTGCCATCCGCCACACTGATGACAATCCGCCATGGATCGGCGCTCTTCCTTCCCAATCTGTCGTGCCCATGCCCCTCGAACTACCTCGCCTTCCCTACGACCGCGCCGCCCTTCAGCCTCACCTCTCCGCGGAGACGCTGGACCTGCACCACGGGCGGCACTTGCGTGGCTACCTGGACACGGTCAACGCGCGTATTGAAGGCACGGAGCTGGCCGAGCTGCCACTGGAGGAGATCGTCCGCCAAAGCCAGGGCAGCCTGTTCGACGCGGCCGCGCAGGCGTGGAACCACCAGTTCTATTTCCAGTGCCTGCACCCGCGCGCCGGGGGCGATCCGCAGGGCCGGCTGGGTGAACTGGTCACCCGTCATTTCGGGGATGCCAAGCGCCTGCGCGACACCTTCGACCGCGCCGCACTGCGTCTGTTCGGCTCGGGCTGGGTGTGGCTGGTGCAGCACCCCAACGGCGCACTGGCGATCCAGGTCACGCGCAATGCGGGCACGCCGCTGACCGGCGAGAGCACCCCGCTGCTGGCCTCCGATGTGTGGGAACACGCGTATTACACCGATTACCAGAATGAGCGCGCGCGCTATCTGGAGGCGTTCTGGAAACTGGTGAACTGGGACTTCGTCACCGCGCAATTGCGCGATTGAGGCCCGGTAGCGGGGGGGGGGGGGGGGGGGGGG
>NZ_JBHFHW010000010.1:0-20575 GCF_057333975.1 Stenotrophomonas sp. AGC87 | reverse complement strand
GTGCGTCCAGGGAGTGCCGGCCGCGGGCCGGCCCTCGGCGTCAACCGCGCAGGATCTCGATGACCGGCGCGACCTGGTCGGCGCGATCCAGCTGGCCACCGACGCTTTCCAATGCACCGGCCAACGCCGCCGCATCATCATCGCGCAGCGTGGCATGGCCGACCTTGCGGCCGTCCCGCGCCTGCTTGCCGTAGTTGTGCCAATGGCCGCTGGCCTGGCCGAGCACGGCCGCAGCATCGGGCATCTGGCCGATCCAGTTGAGCATGCAGGCATGGCCCAGCATGCGCGTGTCGCCCAGCGGCAGGCCAAGCACTGCACGCAGATGGTTCTCGAACTGCGAGGTCTCGCTGCCTTCGATGGTCCAGTGGCCGGAGTTGTGCACGCGCGGTGCCATCTCGTTGGCCAGCAGTTCATCGCCGCGGCAGAACAGTTCGAGCGCGAACACGCCGACATAGTCCAGGCGCTCGGCGAGCGTACGGGCGTAGCCGATGGCCGCCTCGTGCTGCGCCGCCGGCAGCTGCGCCGGGGCCAGGCTGGCCGAGAGCACGCCGTTGACGTGCCAGTTGCCGGTGATCGGCCAGGCGCGGAACTCGCCATCCTGCCCACGGACCGCCACCACGCTGACCTCGCGATCAAAGGCGACGAAGCCTTCCAGAATCAGGCCGGTTTTTTCGACGTAGCTGCCGAGGGTTTCCCAGGCCGCGTCGATGTCGGCCGCGCTGCGGATCCGGAACTGCCCCTTGCCGTCATAGCCCAGCCGGCGGGTCTTGACGATGCAGGGCATGCCGAACTCGGCGGCCTTGGCCGCCAGTTCGTCGCGGCTGCGGATATCGGCGAAGGCCGGCAGCGGGATGCCCAACGACTGGAACAGGGTCTTCTCGCTGAGCCGATCCTGGGCCACGGCCAGCGCATCCGGATTGGGATACACCGGCACGCGCTCGGCCAGGAACTTGGCGCTGCGCGCCGGCACGTTCTCGAAATCGAAGGTCACCACGTCCACGCGGGCGGCGAACGCAGCCAGGGCCGCCTCGTCTTCGAACGCGGCCACCTGCAGCGGTGCCACCTGGGCACCACAGGCATCGGCGGCCGGGTCGAACAGCTCGAAGCGCAGCCCCATCGGCGCACCGGCCAGGACCATCATGCGGGCGAGCTGACCGCCGCCCAGAATCCCAACGGTCCTGGTGGTCATTGACGCGGGTCGTCGTGGGCCATGACATCTTCGGTCTGGCGGGCGCGGAAGGCCTCCAGCGCTTCACCGATCGCCGGCTGGTCCGAGGCCAGCATGGCGGCTGCGAACAACGCCGCATTGGAGGCGCCGGCATTGCCGATGGCAAACGTGGCGACCGGGATACCGGCCGGCATCTGCACGATCGAGAGCAGCGAATCCATGCCGTTCAGCGCCTTGGACTGCACCGGCACGCCCAGCACCGGTACGGCGGTCTTGGCGGCGATCATGCCCGGCAGGTGCGCGGCCCCGCCGGCACCGGCGATGATCGCGCGCAGGCCACGCTGGCCCGCCTGCTCGGCGTAGGTGAACAGCACGTCCGGCGTGCGATGCGCCGAAACCACTTTCACTTCATAGGGAACGCCCAGCGAATCCAGCTTCTGGGCGGCGTGCTGCATGGTTTCCCAATCCGAGCGGGATCCCATGACGATGCCGACGAGCGGCGCGGTTTGGTTGAGGGTCATTGGCCGTCACCTGCCTTAAAGACGTATTCTAGCCGTCTTCCACGCAAGACGAAGAATCCATGGATCGCAAGCTGCTCGACCTCCTGTGCTCGCCCGATACGCGCCAGCCCCTGTCCCTGCTCGACGCCACCGGTCTGGACGCGCTCAACCGCGCGATCGGCAGCGGTGCCGTGCTCAAGGCCGATGGCAGCCCGCAGGCGCAGACGTTGCGCGAGGCCCTGCTGACCCGTGACCGCAAGCAGGTGTTCCGCGTAGACGACGGCATCCCGGTGCTGCTGGCCGAAGAGGCCATCGCCACCGCCCAGATCGCCGATTTCCCGGAAAAATGAGCCACCTCCCCGTGCCGCCCCCCGAGGCCGCCCTGGTGGCCGCCGATGTGGCCCGTGCGCTGGCCGAGGACATCGGCAGCGGTGATGTCACCGCCGCCCTGCTCCCGGACCGCCCCGACAGCGCCTATCTGCTGTGCAAGCAGGACGCGGTGATCGCCGGCCGCCCCTGGTTCGATGCGACCCACCGGGCGCTCGATCCCGAGGTCAGGATTGAGTGGCGCGTGGCCGAGGGCGACCGCGTCGCCGCCGGCACCGTGCTGGCGCTGCTGCAGGGCCGCAACCGCAGCCTGGTGAGTGCCGAGCGGACCTCGTTGAACTTTCTGCAGACGCTGTCCGGCACGGCGACCACCACCGCGCAGTACGTCGCGGCCGTGGCCGGTACCGGCGCCCGGATCCTGGACACCCGCAAGACCCTGCCCGGGCTGCGTGTCGCGCAGAAGTACGCGGTGCGCTGCGGCGGCGGCGACAACCATCGCCTGGGCTTGTTCGACACGGTGATGCTCAAGGAAAACCACATCCGCGCGGCCGGCTCGCTGACCGCTGCGGTGCTCGCGGCAAGTGCGCAGTGGCCGGCGTTGCCGCTGGTGGTCGAGGTCGAAGACCTGGACCAGCTGCGCGAGGCGCTGGAGGTGGGCTGCACCCGCATCCTCATCGACGATTTCGACGCCGCCACGCGGCGCGAGGCCGTGCGCATCGCGGCCGGGCGGATTCCGCTGGAGGTGTCCGGCAGTGTCGGCCTGGACGGCCTGCGCGCGATCGCCGAGGACGGGGTGGACTGCATCTCCATCGGCGGGCTGACCAAGCATGTGCAGGCAATCGACCTGTCATTGAAACTGGGCCCGCCGCCACAGGGCTGATGCCGCTTTCACGGTATGGGCAGATGCGGTCTGCGAGGCTGCGTCTGCCCCCACCTGGAATGCACGCATGCGCTGCCTGCCGCTTCTCGCCTGCCTGTCTCCCCTGCTCGCGCTGCTGCCGCTGCAGGCGTCCGCCGCCGAGGTCTGCGATGTGCCCCCGCGGTTCGGGCTGAGCCCGCTCGCCGTGGCCATCGTGCAGACCGCCTGCAACGAACATCGCCTCTGGTACCGCCCCTTCATCGACCGCGATGGCCGCGCGGCCAGCCTCAGCGTGACCGAAGCCGAGGACGTCCACCTGGCCGACAACGGCCTCGTCGCGTGGCAGCGGGTGGTCGGCTATTGGCGGCAGAGCGGCACGTTGTCGCCGATGGGTAGCCAGCCCGGCGCATCGAGCTGCATGGCCCCACCGGGGACGCGCTACACCGATAGCGACTGCCGTGCGTTCCTGGTGGACAACCCGTGGTCGGCCGCCTTCATTTCCTGGGTGATGACCCGCGCCTCGGTGCCCGGCTTCACCCGTTCGCCCCGCCACATCGACTACATCCGCGCCGCGTACCAGAACAGCGGACCGTACCGGATGACCGACCCGGCGCAGGAGAAACCCGCGCCCGGCGACCTGCTGTGCTACCTGCGCGACCGCCGCGAGACCCTGAGCTACACCGGGCTGGTGCAGTCGCTGGGCAGCGGCGCGGTGACGCACTGGAAATCGCACTGTGAAGTGGTGATCGCGGCCAACATGGGCGGCGACCGCACGCTGTATCTGATTGGTGGCAATGTCATGAACACCGTGGCGTTGCGCAAACTGTCGCTGGACCGCAGCGGCCGGATCGAACTGCCGCCGGCGAAGGCCAATGCAGGCGATGGCGTGGATCTGGGCTGCACGCCGGGCCGCGAAGAGGAATGCAGCTTCAATCGCCAGGACTGGGCCGCACTGCTGAAACTGGTGGCCACCGCGCCCGCGGCCGTGCCGATGGGAACTCCGGACCCGGCGACCCTGCCCGCTCCCGGTGCAACGGCACCACCGATGGCAGCCCCAACCTCCCAGGCCCCGATGCGAGCGCCCACCGTGGTGCCGCCCCGTCCGCCGGTCCCGAGCGCGAACCCGATTCCGGCCCCGCCGGCGAGCCCGACTCGGACACCGACACCGATACCCGTCCCGCCACCGCCACCGCGCACGCCCTGATCGCGATCGCGCGGATGGCTTGATCCGCGCCGCATTCGTCGCCATCTTGGAGGGACCGACCTCCCTGACCGCGCCGAGTCACCGATGCCCAGTTTGATCCTGTTGATGATTGCCGGCGCGTTTGCCTACGCCTTCTGGAATTCTTCGCGTGCCGCCGCCGAACGTGCCGGCGTGCTCGGGCGCAATGCCTGCCGCGCTGCCGATGTGCAGTGGCTGGACCAGAGCGTGCACGCCACCGGCCTGCGCGTATGCCGCAAGGACAACGGCTGGCTGGGCTGGGAGCGCACCTTCAAGTTCGAGTATTCGCACGATGGCGTGGACCGCCACAGCGGGCGCATGGTGCTGCGCGGTGATCAGCTGATCACGTTCGTGGGGCCGTCGGCGGCGCGGATCAGTGAGATCCGCCGCGATATCGATACGCGTGATGCCGAGGACGTCTAATGACATGGCCGCCTTGCGGCGGCCATGGTGTCTCTTATTTGACCACCCGCAGATGCGGGCGACCGCTGGGCTTGGGCGGAGCATCGTCCGGCGGGGTCGGTGAATCGTCCGGCGGCAGCTCATCGTCCGGACCCGGCTCATGGCCCGGGATGTCATCCGGCAGCGCCATGCCCTGCCCCGTCTCGCGGGCATACACAGCCAGCACGGCCGAGATCGGCACCTGCACCGGGTAGCTGGTGCCGGAGAAGCGGGCCGAGAAGCTCACGCTGTCATTGTCGATATGCAAGCGCACCACGGCGCGCTCGGCGATGTTCAGCACGACGCGGCCGTCCTTGACCGCACTCTGCGGCACCTGCACGCCAGGCATGCCGGCGTCGACCAGGATATGCGGCGTCAGGTCGTTGTCATTGATCCATTCCACCAAGGCCCGCAACAGGTACGGACGGTGGCTGGTCATGCGAAAAGTGTCTTCAGTCATGTGGTAGAGCCGAGCCGTGCTCGGCTGCTCTTGATCCGGATTGCCTGATGCAAGTGTACGCGCCCGCCTACCCGCAGGTCAGCCATGGCGCGTACCGGCACCGCGATTTCGTTCAGTACACGTGTGCCGTATGCGGCACACGTCCCGCCGATCAGACCGGCAGATCGCGCAGTTTCTTTTCCTGGTCGGTCAGGCTGCGGATGAAGCCGGGGTGCCGGAAAATGCGGTTGCCATAGTCTTCGATCGACTTGCCATCCTTCGGCAGCGGCACGTCCAGTGCCTGCAGCCGCCAGATGATCGGTGCCATCGCGCAGTCGGCCAGGCTCATTTCCGGGTTGAGGAAGAACTTGCTGGCCTTGAACAACGGCACCGCGCTGGTCAGCAGCTCCTTCAGCCGTTTGCGCCCGGCCTCGGCCTGGGTCTTGTTGCCCAGCTGGATGGCCTGCACCTGCGGCACCCAGTCGTGTTCGATGCGCAACATCGCCAGCCGGATGCGGGCCCGCGAGAGCGGATCGACCGGCATCAGCGGCGGGTGCGGATAGCGCTCGTCCAGGTATTCGCTGACCACCGACGCCGCGTACAGCACCAGCTCGCGTTCCACCAGGGTGGGCACGGAGTGGTACGGATTGAGATCGATGAGATCTTCGGGCGGGTTCTGCGGGTCGACCGGCACGGAGTCATAAGTGACGCCCTTGGCCGCCAGTACCAGCCGCACGCGATGGCACAGCACATCGTCGTTCGAGGAAAACAGCGTCAGGGTATTCCGCATGCGTACGCTCGCCGCCATCAAAGGCTCTCCAACGTCCGGTAACCGCCGGTCGTATCGGCGCCGCCAGCCCATTGCCAACGGTCGTCACAGTACCCGAGTGTGCAACCGCACATCACAAAAGCCAATAGGTCGATCGTCCCACGGCAGGAACGATCGACACGGCAAGGCGCCCGACTGCTCAGTGGACGTCCTTCCAGTATTCCTTCTTGAGCAGATAGGCCAGGAAGGTCAGCAGCGCCAGGAACAGGATCACCCACACGCCCAGCTTCTGGCGTTTGAGCGCAGCCGGCTCGCCGGCATACTCCAGGAAGTTGGTGATGTCGCGCACCGCCTGATCGTACTGCCCGGCATCGATGTTGCCTGGCTGTTCGATCTTCAGCCCAACCACCGGTGCATCCAGCCCGGGGCCCTCGGCCTTGCCATGCACCGCATGCTGCAGCCCCTGCATTTCCCACAGGGGGTTGGGCATGGAGGCATTGGGGAACACGGTGTTGTTCCAGCCCAGCGGCCGCGTGGGATCCAGGTAGAACGACTTGAGGTAGGTGTAGACCCAGTCGCTGCCCCGTACGCGCGAGATCAGGCTCAGATCCGGCGGCATCTTGCCGAACCACTTCTCGGCCTGCGCCTTGGGCATCGTCACCGGAATCGGTTCACCCACCGGGGTGCCGGTGAAGTTGAGGTTGTTCATGACCTCTTCTTCGCTCAACCCCAGATCGGCAGCCATGCGCGAGTAGCGCAGGTATTTCAGCGCGTGGCAGCCGGAGCAGTAGTTCATGTAGAGCTGCGCGCCGCGCTGCAGCGAGGCACGATCGCTCAGGTCATTGCCTGCCTGCAGGGTCTTGGCGCCCTCGGCGGCATCGGCCACCGCGACACCGAGCATCAGGGCCGCCGCGCAGGCCAGCCGGACAATCCAGTGGTCAGTCATGCGTGGTCACCCGGTCCGGTACCGGCTTGGTCCTGTCCAGCTTGGTCCATAGCGGCATGGTGATGAAGAAGGCGAAATACAGGAAGGTCAGCACGCGCCCGATGTAGGTCTCGTGCGCATCCGTACCCGGGCCGGAGCCGATCACGCCCAGCCACACGAAGCACACCGCGAACATGCCCAGCAGCCCGCGCGAGAGCAGGCCGCGGTAGCGATAGGACTTCACCCGCGCGCGGTCCAGCCACGGCACCAGGAACAGGATGGCGATCGCAGAGAACATCACGATCACACCGCCGAGCTTGTTGGGCACCACGCGCAACATGGCGTAGTACGGGGTGTAGTACCAGACCGGCTTGATGTGCTCGGGCGTCACCAGGCGGTTGGCCTCGGTGAAGTTGTCGTGTTCGAGGAACAATCCGCCGAAGGCCGGAGCGAAGAAGATGATGAAGGCCGCGATGATCAGCAGGAAGCCGGCACCCACCGCATCCTTGAGCGTGTAGTACGGATGGAAGGGAATGCCATCGGTAGGCGCGGTGGCCGACCAGCGGTTGCCCTTCGGGCCCTTCTTGATCTCCACGCCGTCGGGATTGTTGGAGCCCACTTCATGCAGCGCGCCCAGATGCAGCACCACCAGCAGCAACAGCACCAGCGGCAGTGCGATCACATGCAGGGCGAAGAAGCGGTTGAGGGTGGCGTCGCTGGGCAGGTAATCGCCCATGATCCATTCGGTCAGGCCGGTACCGATCACCGGGATCGCACCGAACAGCGAGATGATCACCTTGGCGCCCCAGAACGACATCTGGCCCCATGGCAGCACGTAGCCCATGAAGGCTTCGGCCATCAGCACCAGGTAGATCAGCATGCCGAGGATCCAGACCAGTTCGCGCGGCTTCTGGTAACTGCCGTAGAGCAGGCCGCGGAACATGTGCAGGTAGACCACGATGAAGAACAGCGAGGCACCGGTGGAGTGCATGTAGCGGATCAGCCAGCCCCACTCCACGTCCCGCATGATGTATTCGATGGAGGCGAACGCTTCGGCCGCGTTCGTCTTGTAGTGCATCGTCAGGAAGATGCCGGTGACGATCTGGTTGACCAGGATCAGCAGCGCCAGCGAACCGAAGTAGTACCAGATGTTGAAGTTCTTCGGGGCGTAATACTCGCTGACGTGCTTGCGGTAGACCGGCATCAGGCCCGGCGCGCGGGCGTTGACCCAGTCGGCCAGTCCGGTGGCGGTGCGGGAAAGGATATTGGCCATGATCAAGCCGCCCCCTGCGGATCAACGCCGATGATGATGGTGTTGTCGTCCTGGTAATGGTGCGGCGGCACCAGCAGGTTGATCGGTGCTGGAACATCCTTGAACACGCGACCAGACATATCGAAGCGCGACTTGTGGCAGGGGCAGAAGTAGCCGCCCTTCCACTGCGGGTCGTAGGGCTCGGGGCGGATCTCGGCGACCATTTCCGGCGAACAGCCCAGATGCGTGCACAGCCCGACCAGCACCGAAACCTCGGCCTTGATCGAACGGAATTCGGGATTCTGCTTGAGCACGTACTCGGGCTGCTGTTCTTTCTCGCCCGACTCGGGATCCTTCAGGCGGCCGTCCAGCCCGTGCAGCGCATCGAGGATGGCCTTGGAGCGCTTGACGATCCAGATGGGCTGCCCACGCCACTCCATGACCAGACGCTGGCCTTCCTGGAGCGCACTGATGTCGGCAATCACCGGGGCACCGGCCAGTTTGGCGCGGGCGCTGGGATTCCAGGACTTGATGAACGGTACCGCTGCAAATCCGACGCCGACCGCTCCGACCACCGCAGTGGTTGCTGAGAGAAACCGCCGACGTCCAGTGTTGACTGGATCGTTTACCCCATCGTTGGCCATCCGGCACTCCGATATTGATTTAGGTAGCTTGAGGCTGCCAGCAGACCGGTGGGGGCCAGTCCACATTGAATCAGCCGCGAGTGTAGCTGAACCGAAGTCGGCCACACAACGCGGTACTACGGAACGACATTACCCCCGACAGTACGGCATCAGGTACCACCGGCGCCATGGGTTATTGATGGCTGGCCACTGCGCCGCGGTAGCGGTCGGCCAACAGGGCCACCCGCTTCACGTAATACTGGGTCTCGCTGTAAGGCGGCACGCCACCATGGCGGTCGACCGCGCCCTCGCCGGCGTTGTAGCCCGCCGCGGCCAGGGTGAGATCACCGTTGAATCGCTTGAGCAGCCAGGACAGGTACTGCACGCCACCACGGATGTTCTGCGAAGCATCGAAGGAATCGCTGACCCCGAAACGGCGCGCGGTCGGTGGCATCAGCTGCATCAGGCCCTGTGCGCCGGCGCGGCTGAGCGCGGTCGGGTTGTAGGCCGATTCGGCATGGATGATCGCGCGGACCACCGCCTCTTCCACCCCGAACTCACGGGCGGCGGCGGCAATCTCGCTCTGGTAGGCCGTGGTGTTGAGCCGCACCGAGCCGAAGTTGACGGCCGGGTTGGCCCCGCAGGCGTAGCAGCGCTCGATGAAGCTGTAGTGGATGGTGCGGACCTGGCCAATGCTGGCGATACCGGCCGGGCGTGCGCTGGTGTAATGGCGGACGCCGTCTTTCATATACGCATACAGCTGGCCGCTGCGGACCTTCCCAGCCTTGTTGCCGGGCGCCGCCGGCGCGGACGGCGCGGTCAGCACCGTGGCCGGGGCGGTGGCCGGCGCAGGCGCCGGGGTGATCGCGGTCGCCGCCGTGGCGGTATCGGCCCGGGCCGGGGCGGGCGTAGCACCGGCGATCGGAGCCGCCGGCGTCGGCGCGGGAGGCGCTGCCAGGGCCCGGCGAGGCGCCGCGCTGCGGTCGGGCCGGTAGCTGCTGATCACGCTGCAGGCGGCCCCGGCCACACGCTTGCTCACATAGCTGGGAATGCCGTCACTGCCGACGCACTTGTACAGGGTGCCCGCACTGGCCGGCATAGCGGTCAGCGCAGCCAAGGCCAGCGCAGCGATCCCCAACATCCCCTTCATGAGCGGGAGTGTCCCCAATTCGCCGGGGATTGCCAAGGGGGGAGCCCGACCCGGCTACAATGGCCTGCTCACCGCAGCCATCCGGCTGCCTGCCCGCCCACCCGACTGGAATAAGCGCCATGACCGGGACGCCAGCTTCGACCGCGCCGACTTCGGCCGGTTCTACCCTGCCTGCCTCTGCTCCGCCCAGCTCCGCCCCCCGCCCCGACCTGCTCCCCCTGCCCGGCGCCAAGCCGCAGGTGACCGGCCCGGTGCGCGGCAAGCTGTACATCAAGACCCACGGTTGCCAGATGAACGAGTACGACTCGACCAAGATGGCTGCCGTGCTCGCCGCCTCGGAAGGGCTTGAGCTCACCGACGACCCGGCCGAGGCCGACGTGTTGTTGATGAACACCTGCTCAATCCGCGAGAAGGCCCAGGAGAAGGTGTTCAGCCAGCTGGGTTACTGGAAGGCACTGAAGAACAACGGCCGTGGCGTGATCATCGGGGTCGGCGGCTGCGTGGCCTCGCAGGAAGGCGAGGCGATCATCAAGCGCGCGCCACACGTGGATCTGGTGTTCGGCCCGCAGACCCTGCACCGCCTGCCGGAGCTGATCCGCCAGCGCCGTGAATCGGGCAAATCGCAGGTGGACATCAGCTTCCCGGAGATCGAGAAGTTCGACGCCCTGCCCGAGCCGCGCGCCGAGGGTGCCTCCGCGTTCGTCTCGATCATGGAAGGCTGCTCGAAGTACTGCTCGTTCTGCGTGGTGCCCTACACCCGCGGCACCGAGGTCAGCCGCCCGTTCGAGGACGTGGTGGTGGAGGTGGCGCAGCTGGCCGCCCAGGGCGTGCTGGAGATCAACCTGCTCGGCCAGAACGTCAACGCCTACCGCGGCCCGTATGGCGACGGCGAGTTCGCCGACTTGGGCTTGCTGATCCGCACCATCGCCGAGATCGACGGCGTCGGCCGGATCCGCTTCACCACCTCGCACCCGCTGGAGTTCAGCGATTCGCTGATCGATGCCTACCGCGATGTGCCGCAGCTGGCCAACTTCCTGCACCTGCCCGTGCAGGCGGGCAGCGACCGCGTGCTCTCGGCGATGAAGCGTGGCTACACCGCGCTGGAATTCAAATCCAAGATCCGCAAGCTGCGCGCGGTGCGCCCGGACATCTCGATCAGCTCGGATTTCATCGTCGGTTTCCCCGGCGAGACCGACGCTGAGTTCGAGAAGACCATGAAGCTGATCGAGGACGTGGGCTTCGACCAGAGCTTCTCCTTCATCTATTCACGGCGCCCGGGTACCCCCGCGGCGGATCTGGAAGACACCACCACCGATGCGGAGAAGCACGCGCGGCTGTCGCGCCTGCAGGCCCGGATCAACGAGCAGGCCGCGGCCATCTCTGAAAAGATGGTCGGCACCGTGCAGACCGTGCTGGTGGAAGGCCCCTCCAAGCGCAACCCAAACGAGCTGACCGGCAAGAGCGAGAACATGCGCTCGGTCAATTTCCCGGGGCACCCGCGCCTGGTCGGCCAATTCGTGGATGTGGTGATCACCGAGGCGTACAGCAACGCGCTGCGCGCGCGGATGGTGACGGCCTGAAGGCGACCCGGCCGCTGGCCAGCATCCGCTAATCCAGCCGCTTGCGGAACCGCACGATCGCCAAGGTCATCATCACTGCGATGAAGGCCAGCAGTGCCAGCACCTCCGGCCACAGCTCCCAGATCCGCGCGCCGCGCAACATGATGCCGCGGATCAGCCGCAGGAAATGGGTCAGCGGCAGCACCTCGGCCAGCCATTGCACTGGCCGGGGCATGCCGGCGAACGGGAACATGAAGCCGGACAGCAGGATCGACGGCAGGAACACGAACATCGTCATCTGCATCGCCTGAAACTGGGATTGCGCCTTGGTCGAGATCAACAGACCCAAGGCGAGATTGGCGGTGATCAGCAGCATCGCAGCCACGTAGACATCCAGCACGCTGCCGCGCACCGGCACATCAAACAACCACAGCCCCAGCAGCAGCACCAGGCTGGTCTGCAGCAAGCCGATCGCCGCATACGGCAGCACCTTGCCGACCATCAGCTCGCTGCTGCTCAGTGGCGTGGCGATCAGCAATTCCATGTTGCCGCGCTCACGTTCGCGCACGATCGCCACGGCCGTGAACATCACCATGGTCATGGTCAGGATGATGCCGATCAGCCCGGGCACGATGTTGATCGCCGAGCGTCGCTGCGGGTTGTAAAAGGCGACCACACTGATCTGCCCGGGGGCATTCACCGCTCCGGTGCGCAGCGGCCGGTCGTTGCGGACCGGCGTGCTGTCCAGCGGTACCTGCGCCAGCTGCACCGCTGCGCTCTGGACCACGGTATCGCTGCCGTCGACCAGCACCTGCACCGCCTCGCGCCCGTCGAAACGACGACGTTCGAAGTCGTGCGGAATCACCACCCCGATGCTGATCTCGCCGCGCCGCAACGCCGCCATCAACTGCTCGGGCGTATCCACGCGATGCGTGGGCGTGATCACCCCGGTGGCGACCATGTCCATCACCAGCGCGCGCGAGGCCGAGGTATTGGCCTGGTCGGCGATGCCGGTATCGAGATGACGCAGATTGAGGTTGATCGCATAACCGAACAGCACCAGCTGCATCACCGGGATGCCCACGATCATGGCCAGGGTGATGCGATCACGCCGCATCTGCCGTAGTTCCTTGAGCACGATCGCCCACAACCGGCGCGGGTTCATGGCGCGGGCTCTGCTGCCGGTGTGCGCCCGCGCGTGGCGGACACGAACACGTCCTCCAGGTTGGCCGGTGCGGCGAGCACCTCGGCCGGCTGTCCGCCGGCACGCAGCACCTGCTGCAGCCGCTCCGGCCCATCATCGACTTGCGCGAGCAGCACCCGCAAGGTGTTGCCGATCTGGGCCACGCTGAGCACGCCCGGCGCCGCGGCGAGCAAGCGCTGCGCCTTGCGCGGCTGCGTGGCATGCACCTCCAGCGTGCGCCCCCGCAGTGCGTCGGTCAGCTCGGCCGGGCTGCCATCGGCGACCAGCACGCCTTGATCCAGGATCGCCAGCCGATGGCAGCGCTCGGCCTCGTCCATGTAATGAGTGGAGACCAGCAGTGTGGTGCCTGCGTCGGCCAGATCGAACAGCTTCTCCCAGAAATCGCGGCGTGATTCCGGGTCGACCGCGCTGGTCGGTTCGTCCAGAAACAGCAACTCGGGCTTCTGGATCACCGCACCAGCGAGCGCCAGGCGCTGCTTCTGCCCGCCACTGAGGGTGCCGGCCAGTTGCTTCTGGCGATCCTGGAAGTGATAGCCCTCGACGAGCTCATCGATCCGCTGCCTGGCCGCGGCGCGCGGAATGTCCTGCACGGCCGCAAGGAACTCCAGGTTCTCGCGCACGGTGAGGTCGTCGAACAAGGAAAAGCGCTGGGTCATGTAACCGATCCGGCGGCGCAGCGCCTCGGCCTGCTCGGGGATGCGCAGACCCAGAACATCGATCTCCCCCTCGCTCGGCGTCAGCAGCCCGCACAGCATGCGGATGGTCGTGGACTTTCCCGATCCGTTGGGCCCCAGGAAACCATAGACATTCGCGCGCGGGACGCTCAGGTCGACATGGTCGACAGCCACCAGCGTCCCGAAGCGCTTGGTCAGCCCACGTGCGCGGATCGCCAGCGTGGCATTCAAAACACCACCCGCACCGGTACGCCTGCCGGCAGCTGCGCCATCGCCGCCGCATCGTTGTCGGCCGTCAGTTCTATCTCGGCCAGCCAACTCAGCCGCGCCGCGTCCGCACCGCTGAGCGCGTAGTACGGGGTGAAGCCCGGGTCACTGCGGATGCTGCGCACACGGCCGGCGAGTGTTCCCTCGCGCCCCTGCAACGCGATCGTGGCGGCCTGCCCCACCCTGACCTTCACCCTCATCGGCTCGGGCAGATATACCCGTGCATACGGGCGGTCGCCGACCAGCAGCACCGCCAGCGGCGCGCCCACCGGTGCCTGGTCGCCCAGCCGATACGGCAGTGCATCCACGCGCCCCGCGCGCGGTGCCAGCAGATCCAGCTTGCGCAGCGTCTCGGCCTGTCCAGCGGCCTGCGCCTGCGCCGCCTGCAGGGCCGATTCGCCCTGCGCGATCTCTTCCACCCGGGTGCCGTGCTTGAGTGCCAGCAGCGCCTGCTCGGCTGCGTGCACCACGCCCTGCGCATTGCCGGCCGCGGCGCGGGCGCGATCCACATCAGCGGCGGCGACCAGCTGCTGCCGTCCCAGCGGCTGGAGCCGGCGATAATACGCGGCAGCATCCTCGGCCTGCGCACGCACGGCGGCCAGGTTGGCACGCGCCTGCGCGATATCTTCGTTGCGCGGGCCCTGCCGCAATTCCTCCAGCGCCTGCCCGGCGCGTGCCGCGTCCGCCTGGAGGGCCTGCAACTGGGCAGCAGTGCGGGTGGGTTCAAGCTGCAGCAGCGAGGCACCCGCCAGCACCTGCTGGCCCTCCTGCACATGCACCGCGACGATGGTTTCCGCTGCCGAGGCGGGCACCGTGATGCGATCCCATTCCAGCGTGCCGAGCGCCGCCTCGTCGGTCTCACGGCAACCGGGCAACAGCAATAGCCAGGCGGCGCACGCCAACCAACCCCGGGACGCGGATACCGATGCGGGCATGGAGCCGACCTCTGCTGGGAGTACACGGAGCAACGCGATCCTCACCTTGCTCACGCCGCCGTGAAGAACAGGTCACGCCCGTCCGGGCGCACTGGTCATGAAATGACCACGTCTGTGCAGCCATTGGCAGCATTGGGGCGAGGCGGCTTATCCACACCTTTCTCCCGCGGCCACCCACAGGCGCTGTGGATGACCCGGCGGGCGCAGGGAACACCGCTTTCCGCCGGTGCTGTAGCGGCGACCCCACACCCGCGCTACCCTGTTCTCCCTTTCCCTGCTTGCGGCCCGGTCGGCTGGACCGGCGGCCGCCGGACGCAATGACCGCACTCGCACAACGCGACTTCACCCTCACCCCGGAAGACAACGAGCGCCTGGCCAACATGGCCGGTCCGTTCGATGAACATCTCCGCCAGGTGGAACTCAAACTCGGCGTGGAAATCGCCAACCGTGGCCACGTGTTCCGCGTGACCGGCCCCAAGGCCGTGGTGGCCGATGCGCAGGCCCTGATCGAAGCGCTGTACGCCGAAGCCGGCGACGTGGTGTTCGACAGCCATGCCATCCACCTGCGGCTGAACCAGGCCAACGTGGAGCATGTCGTCGAGCGCGCCTACGAGGCCCAGGACGTGGCGATCAAGGTCAAGCGCGGCACTGTGCGCGGCCGCGGCGCCAACCAGGCTCGCTACCTGCATCAGATCACCACGCATGACATCAACTTCGGCATCGGCCCGGCCGGTACCGGCAAGACGTTCCTGGCCGTGGCCAGCGCGGTGGAAGCGCTCAATGAAGCGCGCGTGCAGCGCCTGATCCTGGTCCGCCCGGCGGTGGAGGCCGGCGAGAAACTCGGCTTCCTGCCCGGTGACCTGAGCCAGAAGGTGGACCCGTACCTGCGGCCGCTGTACGACGCGCTGTACGAAATGCTCGGCGTGGAGAAGGTGCTCAAGCTGCTGGAGAAGAACGTCATCGAGATCGCGCCGCTGGCCTACATGCGCGGCCGCACGCTCAACGATGCGTACGTGATCCTGGACGAAGCGCAGAACACCACGGTCGAGCAGATGAAGATGTTTCTGACCCGCCTGGGCTTCGGCTCCACGGCCGTGGTGACCGGCGACCTCACCCAGACCGACCTGCCCAAGCACGTGAAGTCCGGCCTGCGCGATGCGATCGATGTGCTGCGTGATGTCGAGGGCGTGAGCTTCACCTTCTTCGAAGCACGCGACGTGGTCCGTCACCCGCTGGTGGCCCGCATCGTCAGCGCCTACGACCGCCGCGATCTGCAGCAGGTCCAACCCGGAGCGACTCCATGACCCGTGGTCCCGTGCGACTGGACGTCGCGATCAGCTACGCCCTGCCCCGCGCCGGGCTGCCCTCGGCGGTGAGCTTCCGCAAGTGGGTGGCCGCCGCCCTGAAGGGCCGCATCCGCGAGGCCGACCTGGCGATCCGTCTGGTCGATGCCAAGGAAGGCCAGTCCTTGAACCGGCATTACCGCGGCAAGGATTATGCGACCAACGTGCTCAGCTTCCCGGCCGAACTGCCGGAGGGTCTGCCCAAGGGCGTGAAGTTCCCACTGCTGGGCGATCTGGTGATCTGCGCCCCGGTGGTCGCCCGCGAGGCCGACGAGCAGGGCAAGGCGCTCAACGCCCATTACGCGCACCTGACCGTGCACGGCGTGCTGCACCTGCTCGGCTGGGACCATGAGGACGAGAAGGAAGCCGACGCCATGGAACAGCTGGAGCGGGACATCCTGGCCGAGCTGGGCATTGCCGATCCGTATGCCGGCGAACGCTGAGCGCCACCTGCGTTGCGTGCACTGATTGCTCAACCATACAAGGATGTATGCCGCCATGCCGGTTCCTGATCGTCGCTCCGTACTGGGCCCCGTGCTGCTCGCACTGTCGTGGGTGGGATTGCTGTACGCCGCGATCGGTGCCCCCGGGCTCGCCGCGCTGACGCCGGCCGGCCGTGACCCGGGCGCGCTGCAGCTGGGCATGCTTGCGCTGTCAGCGGTGATCGCCGTGCTGTCGTTGGCGCCCGCGCGAAGCTGGTGGGCCGCGCGGCAGCGACGCGCCCCCTTGTCCGCCGCATGGGCCGGACGTCTGACCGGCCTGGCTGCCGGCGTGTTCGTGCTGGGCACACTGACCTGCGTGGTGGCGGGCCTGATCCTGCCGCATCTGCTGGCCGGTCCTGACGAAGCGACCCTCAGCGCCGCCGGCCTGAGCGTGGTGATCTGGTCGGGGCTGGCGGCCGCGCTGGTGGCGCCGCTGGGCTGGCGCACGCTGTATCGCTGGTCACGTCGCGACGGCGCCTCCCCGGCGCAGTCATCGACCTTCCACGCGCGGCCGGTGCAGGTCGTGCTCCTGTTCGTCCTTGCCGCTGCATTCGCGCTGGTGTTCGGGCGCGCGCTACTGTCGGCCACCGCCGACGGGCCGGGCGCGCTGCATCTGGCTGCCGCGGCCCTGGTGCTGTGGGCGGCGGGAATCGCGGTGGTCACCTTCTCCGCCACCCTGCGCTGGCTGTTCCGCCGTCGTTGACGCCTGCCACCGCGGGCCGGTGCCGGCTATGATCGTCGCCGCGTCCGTGCGCTGCACGCCTTAGTTGATGGATCTGCTTCGATGACCCCGTTGCGACTTGCCTGCCTGGGCCTGCTCGGCCTGTTGCCCACCTCGGCGTTCGCCGATGCGGCCCCGCTGGACCTGACCGCCCTGATCGAGTGCCGCCAGAGCGTGAGCGGCTACGACGCGGTCGCCCCGGTCGTGGCCGACCCGCTCAAGGCGGTCGCCAACGGCCTGCAGCCGCTGCCGCAGACCAACCAGTTCATGACCGAGTTCCGCCTGGCCGCCCCGATCACGGTGTTCGGCGAGCGCGCCGAATACATCACGGTGGCCGGGGCCAGCATCATGGCGATCCTGGATCTGGCCGACCCGCGCCCGCTGGCCAAGCGCCTGGCGCTGGAGGACGGCGTGGATACGCCGGCGAAGTTCATGGCCGGGCGCGAGCTGGTCAGCCGCGACGTCACCGACCCGCGTACCGGCGAGGCCCTGATCGAATCGGTGATCCTGAGCCTGTCCACGGTCAAGACCCACCCCGGCAAGACCCTGGCCGGCTGTACCTACAGCCTGGACCTGCCACCGGAGGAAGACACCCCGCCGCCGGGCGTGAATCCGCCCTCGGCCGGGCGCTGACAGGCGCCCGCATCCTGATAGACTAAATCCAACGCCCGGCACGCCGGGTGCCTTTTTTTCCAGAGATGTCTGAAGACGACAGTAGTAGCTCCACCCAGGAGCACAATGAAAAGAAGCGCAGCTGGCTCGAACGCCTGACCGCTGCCTTCTCCGGCGAGCCCCACACCCGCGACGAGCTGGTGGCGGTACTGCACACCGCGCACGAGGACGGCCTGATCGCCGCCGACACGCTGCGGATGATGGAAGGCGCCATTTCGGTGGCCGAGCTCACCGTCGGCGACGTGATGATCTCGCGCTCGCAGATGGTCTCCCTGCCGGTCGAAGCCCCCTTCCTTGACCTGATGAAGCAGGTGGTCGAATCCGGCCATTCGCGCTTCCCGGTGCACGGCGACAACAAGGACGACATCCTCGGCATCCTGCTGGCCAAGGACCTGCTGCGCGGCGTGGTCGCCGACAACGGGCCGGCCAACATCCGTGAGCTGCTGCGCCCGGCGGTGCTGATCCCCGAGGCCAAGAAGCTCAACGTGCTGCTCAAGGAGTTCCGGCTCTCGCGCAACCACATGGCCATCGTGGTCGATGAGTACGGCGGTGTCGCCGGGCTGGTCACCATCGAGGACGTGCTGGAACAGATCGTCGGCGAGATCGACGACGAGCACGACGAGGCCGAGGACCACACCTCGCAGATCGCGATCCAGGCCGACGGCCAGTACGTGGTTGATGCATTGACCGCGATCGAGGATTTCAACGAGCGCTTCGGTGCCACGTTCCCCGACGACGATTACGACACCATCGGTGGCCTGGTCACCGAGGCGATCGGGCACCTGCCCGAAACCGGCGATGAGCTCACCCTGGACCGCTTCGTGTTCCGGGTGGCGCGTGCCGATGCCCGGCGCGTGCAGGCGTTCCATGTGACCGTGCTGCCGCCCGACACCCACAACGAGGATTGACCCACGCCATGCGGCCCCCTTTGAATCGGTGGTCGCTGTGCCGCCTGTTGTTCGTGTTGTCGCTGCTTGCGATGGCCAGCCTGCCCTTCGGCGCGCTGGCCGCGCAGGATGCCGTGCCCGCCACTGCCGCCCTGGCCCCTGCCACCGAGGCGCCACGCATCGGCGTGGTCACCATGCAGCCGGGCGAGATCTTCTTCGAACGCTTCGGGCATGACGCACTGGTCGTAGTCGATCCGGTCACCGGCGACGCCACCTCCTACAACTTCGGTTACTTCGACTCGAGCGAGTCCGATTTCATCGGCAACTTCGTGCGCGGCGACATGATGTATTACCTGGTCGCGCTGCCGCTCGGGCAGGACCTGTCGTACTACCAGGAGAGCGGCCGCGGCGCGAGCGTGCAGTGGCTGGACCTGACGCCCGCGCAGGCGCGCACCCTGGCCGCGTCACTGGCCGAGCGCGCCAAGCCCGAGAACGCGCGTTATCACTACGATTACTACACCGCCAACTGCGCCACCATGGTCCGCGATGCGATCGATGGCGCGCTCGGCGGCGGGCTGCATTCACAGCTCTCCGGGCGCTCACGCGGCAACACCTACCGCAGTGAATCGGTACGTCTGGCCTCGCCTTCGCCGTGGATGTGGCTGGGCTTCGATATCGGCCTAGGCCCGTTCGCCGACAAGCCGCTGTCGCGCTGGCAGGAAGCCTTCGTGCCGATGCGCTTGGCCGATGCGCTGCGCCAGGTGCGCAACAGCGAAGGCCGCCCGCTGGTGCAGGCCGAGCAGGAACTGCTGCCGCACCGGATCGCCCCGGAGCCGACCGAGTCCCCGCGCAGCTGGTGGCCGTGGCTGCTGTGCGGCCTGATCGCCGCTGCGGGTGTGGTTGCACTGCGCCGCCGACGCCGCCTGCTGGGGGGCCTGGCACTGCCGTTCTGGCTGTTCTGCGGCATTGGTGGCGCCCTGGTGACCTACCTGTGGGGCTTCAGTGCGCACCAGGCTGCCTGGGCCAACCGCAACCTGCTGCAGCTCTCGCCGCTGTGCCTGCTGATCGTTCCCGCTGCGATCACCCTGCTGCGCGGCCGCGCGCCGCGCGCGTGGTTCCGGATCGTGCTGTGGGCGGTCGCCGGCATGTCGCTGCTCGGCCTGGTGCTGCATTGGCTGACCTTGCAGGCGCAGTACAACCTGCAGTGGATCGTGCTGTTGCTGCCCATCCACGTGGCGCTGGCATGGGTGCTGGGCCGCCGTGACCTGCCCGTCACGGGCCGCTGACGCACGATGCCCGCCATGGATACCGTCACACCTGAAAACCCCGCCTGCGTCATCAACTGCGTTCACTACGATGACCAGGGCAAGCGCCACGACATCAGCCTGGATGCGATCAGTGATGTGATCGCCAGCGACAACGGCTTCGTCTGGGTGGGCCTGTACGAACCCGACGACAGCGTGCTGTTGAAACTGCAGGAAGAATTCGGCCTGCATTCACTGGCCATCGAAGACGCTCGCAACGCGCATCAACGGCCCAAGGTCGAGTCCTACGGCAATTCGCTGTTCGTGGTGGTGACCACCGCGCAGATGGTGGACGAGCGCATCCAGTACGGGGAGACGCATGCCTTCCTCGGGCCACGCTTCCTGGTCACGGTGCGCCATGGTGCGTCGCTGTCCTATGCTGCCCCGCGCGCCCGCGTGGAGCGCGAGCCGGAGCTGCTGCGCACGATGGGCCCGTCGTACTGCCTGTATGCGGTGCTGGATTTCGTGGTCGACAACTACCTGCCGATCACCCAGCGCTACCGTGACACGCTGGAGCTGCTGGAGAAGGACATCTTCTCCGACAACTACAAGCGCCACACCGTGGTACGCCTGTACGAGCTCAAGCGCGAACTCAACAAGATGCGCATGGCGGTCGCGCCGCTGCAGGACATGCTCTCGCAGATCAAGCGCTATCAGGGCGAGCTGGTGCCCGACGAAGTGAAGCTGTATCTGCGCGACGTGCACGACCACGCGGTGCGGATCAGCGATGTGATCGATACCCTGCGCGAGATGCTGGGCACCGCGCTGAGCGTGAACCTGTCGCTGGTGACCCTGGCCCAGGGTGAGACCGTGAAGCGCCTGGGCGCCTGGGCGGCGCTGCTGGCCGCCCCG
>NZ_JBHFHW010000009.1:75501-88148 GCF_057333975.1 Stenotrophomonas sp. AGC87 | reverse complement strand
GGGCCTACCGGTCGATACGGGGCGTGACGCGCGCGGAAGGGCCCAAGTGTCGAGTTGAGAGAAGACAAAAAAAAACAGGGCCCGGCAATGCCGGGCCCTGCTTATTGAGACTGTACTGCCAGAAGGATTAGTTCTGGACGTTCAGCTCGGTACGACGGTTCTTGGCGCGACCTTCCGGGTTATCCGAACCATCCGGGTTGGTGTTCGGCGCAATCGGGCGGCTCTCGCCGTAACCGATCGGACCGACCAGACGCGAAGCGTCAACGCCGTTCTGGGTCAGGTAGTTGTACACCGAGGTAGCACGACGCTCGGACAGCTTCTGGTTGTAAGCGTCGGTACCCTTGGAATCGGTGTGACCGGCCACTTCAACGCGCAGATCCGGGTAACGCTTCAGGATTTCCGAAGCCTCGCTCAGGATCGCAACCGCGTCCGGACGCAGGTTCGACTTATCGAAGTCGAAGTTCACGCCCTTCAGATCGATCGACACCGGGACCGGGCAACCGTCCGGACCGATGGTCTGACCCGGCTGCGAGTTCGGGCACTTGTCGTCGCAGTTGTTGACGCCGTCACCGTCGTCATCCAGATCGGCGCAGCTCGGCGCAACCGGAGCCGGAGCCGGCACGGCAGCAACCGGGGCCGGGCCCAGCGGGATCACGACGCCGACCGAAGCCAGCACGTCGCCGAACCAGTCTTCGCTCGGAGCAGCAATGCTCTGGTCGTCGAAGTCAGCGCGGTAGGCCACTTCGGCACGCACGGCGACGCGCTTTTCGAAGGTGGTCTGCAGACCGACGCCGAGCTTGGCGGCGAAGTTGCCGTCCTTGCGCTCACGCGGACCGTTGTTGTTCAGCGCTGCGTACTCTTCTTCCGACTTCTGGTAGCCCAGGCCGAACAGCAGGTACGGGTTCCAGCCGCGGCCTTCCTGGATGAAGTGGCGACGCAGGTCGAGCGAGGCGCCGTACTGGCTCCAGTTCAGATCCTGGTTGGCGTCGAAGTTCGGGTTCTGGTAGTTCAGCTCGCCATCCAGCGACCAGTTGGGGCTGATGAACTTACCGAGGCCCAGGGTAACGAACGGAGCGTCGTTGGTCAGACGGTCGCTATCCTGGAAGTTGAAGCCGGCCGAACCGGTCAGGTACCAGCGGTCGTCAAAATCCTGCGCCGATGCAGCCTGGGCGAAAGCCAGACCGCCCAGCAGCGCGGCAGTGAGGATCTTCTTGTTCATTGAGTACAGCTCCTATTTCGGGGGTATGAAACCGGTAGAGGCATGGGCCAGCACTACTGCGTCGTTTTCAGACTGCCGATTCAGCACGCCACCGCCGCGAACATTATGCTCAGGCGAGTGAAGGTGATGTTAACAGTCCCGTAACATGTGAAGACGACCGCCAGACCTCTACCGGGTCCAGCTGGTGGCACCCTATACAGGTTGATGAAATTCCGCAAGACCCAGCAGTGACAAGGGTTTTGCCTAATTCAGGCGACGTCGCGACACATTTTTCACGTTAGGGTTCAAATGGCGATGACGCCTTGATTCAGCGCAAAAACAGCGGCGCCGTGATCCGTATGATGAGGGTGATTCCCCCGTATCCGGAGCCGATATGAAAGCCGTGGGATTGACCCAGTATCTGCCGATTGAAGACCCCGCCGCGCTGCAGGACCTGCGCATTGCGCCACCCGGTGCGCCGCAAGGACGCGACCTGCTGGTACGAATACATGCTGTTTCCGTCAATCCGGTTGACACCAAACAGCGCGCGCCGCGCCCGCAGCAGGAGAATCCAGCGCGGATCCTGGGGTATGACGCGGCCGGTGTGGTGGAGGCGGTGGGCCCGGAGGTCACGGCGTTCGCCCCCGGCGATGAGGTGTATTACGCGGGCGATGTCACCCGCTCCGGTTGCAATGCCCAATACCAGTGGGTGGACGAACGCCTGGTCGGGCGCAAACCCACCACGCTGGATTTCGCCGAGGCTGCAGCGTTGCCGCTGACCACGCTGACCGCATGGGAACTGCTGTTCCAGCGCATGCCGCTGCACTTTGAAGACAGCCGCCACCGGGGGCAGCACCTGTTGATCATCGGCGGTGCCGGCGGCGTCGGTTCGATTGCGATCCAGCTCGCGCGCCATGCCGGCTTCACCGTCATCGCCACCGCCTCGCGCGAGCAAACCCGTGCGTGGTGCATCCAGATGGGTGCCGACCACGTGATCGATCATCGCCAGCCACTGGCTGTGCAACTGCAGGCACTGGGCATCGCGCAGGTGCAGGTGGCGCTGAACCTGGCCGACACCGACCACTACTGGGACGCGCTGGGCGAGCTGCTGGCCCCGCAGGGACATGTGGGGCTGATCGTTGAACCGCGCGGACCGTTGCGCATCGGCGATCCCTACAAAGCCAAATGTATCGGCGTCCATTGGGAGTTCATGTTTGCCAGGTCGCGCTTCCAGACCCACGACATGATCGAACAGCACCGCATTCTGAGCCGTGCCGCCAGCCTGATCGACGCCGGCGAACTGCGCACAACCGCGCATACGCATCTGGGCTCGATCACTGCAGCGAACCTGCGTGAGGCACATCGCCAGCTGGAAGGCAGCGGCGTGATCGGCAAACTGGTGCTGTCCGGCTGGGACTGACGCGCGCGGCAATGTGTCTGCGCAGATTCGCGCGCATCTGTATCTGTCGGCGGTGCGAAGGGCCCCCTACAGTCAGTGGCCCTTCCGGTGAAACCGACATGCCCACGTCCCTGCCCCTGCGCCTGCTGCAACTCCTGCTTGGTCTGTTCCTGTATGGCTTCGGCGCGGCCGTGATGATCCGCGCGGCGATCGGGGTGGCGCCCTGGGATGTGTTGTCACAGGGCATCGCGCTGCAGACGCCACTGTCCTTCGGGGTGGCCACCAATGTGATCGGCGCGCTGGTGTTGCTGCTGTGGTGGCCGATCCGGCAGAAACCGGGTCTGGGCACCGTGCTCAACGTGCTGCTGATCGGCCCCAGCGCGCAGTTCGGGCTGTGGCTGCTGCCCGAAGTGCATGGCCTGGCCTGGCAGATCCCGATGTTCGTGTGCGGCCTGCTGCTGGTCGCGCTGGCCACCGGCCTGTACATCGGCGCGCGCTTCGGCCCCGGCCCACGCGATGGCCTGATGACCGGCCTGCACGCCCGCACCGGCTGGCCGATCTGGATCGTGCGCAGCGCGATCGAAGGCACCGTGCTGCTGATCGGCTGGTGGTTGGGCGGCAATGTCGGGGTGGGCACCCTCGCGTTCGCGCTGCTGATCGGCCCGCTGTGCGGCGTCACGCTGCCGCTGTTCGGTATCGGCAAGCCCGCCCCGGCAGTCGTCACGCCGTAACGGGCGTCCGCCGCGCCAACCAGCGGTCGGCACCTGGCGGGATACATGCGCTTGCTCTTCAGGGCCTTTCGCGGCACCCTGCGGGCTTCCGTACGCAAGCGTATCCACATGTCGCCAGCCGCCGAATCCACCGCTTATCCGCATCTGTTCACGCCGCTCGATCTGGGCTTCACCCAGCTGCGCAACCGGGTCCTGATGGGGTCCATGCATACCGGTCTGGAAGACCGTGCACGCGATTTCCCACGCCTGGCGGCGTATTTCGCCGAGCGGGCGGCCGGCGGCGTCGGGCTGATCGTCACCGGCGGCTTCGCGCCCAACGTGGTCGGCTGGCTCAAGCCGTTCGGCGGCAAGCTGTCCTGGCCGTGGGAGGTCCGCCCGCATCGCCAGGTCACCCGGGCCGTGCACGACAACGGCAGCAGGATCTGCCTGCAGCTGCTGCATGCCGGCCGCTACGCCTACCACCCCCTCTCGGTAGCGCCCTCCAAGCTGAAGGCGCCGATCAACCCGTTCACCCCGCGGGCGCTGTCCGCGCGCGGCGTGGACCGCCACATCGCCGATTACGCGCGCAGCGCGCGGCTGGCGCGCGAGGCCGGCTACGACGGCGTCGAGGTGATGGGCTCGGAAGGCTATCTGATCAATGAGTTCATCGCGCCGCGTACCAACCAGCGCACCGACCGTTGGGGCGGCGACGCGGCGCAGCGCATGCGCTTCGCGGTGGAAATCGTGCGCCGCATCCGCGAGGCCTGTGGGCCGGACTTCATCATCATCTACCGGCTTTCCCTGGTAGACCTGGTGCCCGACGGCAGCAACTGGGCCGAGATCGTGCAGCAGGCGCAGGCGATCGAGGCGGCGGGCGCGACCCTGATCAACGCCGGTATCGGCTGGCACGAGGCGCGCATCCCGACCATCGCCACCTCGGTGCCACGCGGTGCCTTTGCGGGAGTCACCGCCAAGCTCAAGCCGCACGTGCGCGTGCCGGTGATCGCGACCAACCGCATCAACATGCCCGACGTGGCCGAGCGCATCCTCGCCGCGGGCGGTGCCGACATGGTCTCGCTGGCGCGGCCGCTGCTGGCCGACCCTCAGTGGGCCAACAAGTCGCGCGCCGGCCGTCCGGAGGCGATCAACACCTGCATCGCCTGCAACCAAGCCTGCCTGGACCACGTCTTCGAGAACAAGACCGCCAGCTGCCTGGTCAACCCGCGCGCCGTGCACGAGACCGAGCTGGTCTACCGCCCGACCACCGCCCCCCGCCGGATCGCCGTGGTCGGCGCCGGGCCGGCCGGGCTGGCCTGCGCGACCGTGGCTGCCGAGCGTGGCCACGCGGTCACGCTGTTCGATGCCGGCAGCGAGATCGGCGGGCAGTTCAATGTCGCCAAGCGCATCCCGGGCAAGGAAGAATTCCACGAGACGCTGCGCTATTTCCGCCACAAGCTGGACGAGACCGGTGTCCAGGTGAAGCTGGATACCGTGGCCGACGTGGCCGCGCTGGCCGGTTTCGACGAGGTGGTGATCGCCACCGGCATCACCCCGCGCCGGGTCGATTTCCCCGGTGCCGACCATCCCAAGGTGGTCACGTATCTGGATGTGCTGCTTGGCAGGGTCCAGGTGGGCGAGCAGGTCGCGATCATCGGCGCCGGGGGCATCGGCTTCGATGTCGGCGAGTTCCTCGTCCACGAGGGGCCCTCCTCCGCGCTGGACCCGGCACGCTGGATGGCTGAGTGGGGCGTGGACCCGACGTTCGAGGGCCGCGGCGCGCTCGCCAAACCGGCACCTGAAGCACCCGCCCGCAAGGTCTGGCTGCTGCAGCGCAGCCCGGGCAAGCCCGGCGCCCGGCTGGGCAAGACCACCGGCTGGATCCACCGCGCCACGCTCAAGGCCAAGGGCGTGAGCATGCTCGGTGGCGTTGAGTACCTGGGCGTGGATGACAGCGGCCTGCGCATCCGCGTGGATGACCAGGAACAGCTGCTGCCGGTGAGCCATGTGGTGGTGTGCGCCGGGCAAGAACCGCGCCGTGATCTGCACGCCGCGCTTCAGGCCGCCGGCATCCAGGCACAGCTGATCGGCGGCGCGGATGTCGCCGCCGCACTCGACGCCAAGCGCGCGATCGATCAGGGCAGCCGGGTCGCCGCCGCGCTCTGATCCGGGTCGAAACGGACCTGAATACGGGGCTGAACCGCCGATTCAGCCCCACCTCCGAACCTGAATGTCAAGCATTCGGGTTCAGGATGTATTGGGAAATCCCCCCCTATCGTGCGCCAACTTTCCCGCTCACCACCCAGTTCGAGTGAGCGCGCGGACCCCACGTCTATTCGGGTCCGCCCCCGGGCGGCCCCGATGGCCGCCTCCCCATGACGCCAAGTCGTACCCACGCCCCGTCCGCATGATCGGATGGAACAGCCAGGTGCGGCCCACACGGAGCAAGGAGATTTATGAAACTGGCCTGGATTCTCTGGCTGTCACAGTTGTTGCCGCAGCCTGCCGCCGATTCGTTGTGCCTGAGCACGACCGTCTACCTCGAAGCGCGTGACCAGACCCTGCGCGGCCAGCAAGCCGTCGCGGAAGTGGCACTGCGCCGCCTGGACAGCGGCCTGTGGGGTGACTCGATGTGCCAGGTGGTGACCGCCCGCAAGCAGTTCGCCCCGACCATCGTGGCGCCCGGCACCCAGCTCGGCAACGCCGATGCCTGGCAGGAAGCGATGACCGTCGCCTTCGATGCCGAACGCAACTGGGCCCTGCCGGCCGGTGAGCGCAAGGAGATCGTGCCCGGTGCGAGCCACTTCGCCGCCCTGGCAATCGCCAACCCGAGCTGGCGCAACGCCTACCAGGTGGCCACCATTGGCGATCACACCTTCTACCGCGTGCAGAAACTCAAGCCGCGCGCGTCGTAACGGTCTGTTACGGCCATACCGTTGAGGATGCGGGGCCGGCTCTGGAATAGTGGGCGGCTCACCTTCCACCCATCCGCAACGGAGTTCCCATGAAGCTGTACAGCAAGCCCGGAGCCTGCTCCACCGCCGACCACATCGCCCTGCAGTGGACCGGCCAGCCGTTCGAGGTGGAACTGCTCGACAAGGACACCCTGAAGGCCCCCGCCTTCCTGGCCATCAATCCGGCCGGCTCGGTTCCGGCCGTCGTCGATGGTGATTTCGTGCTGACCCAGAACGCGGCCATCATGGGCTACATCGCCGATACCTACCCGCAGGCCGGCCTGACCGGTGACGGCAGCCCGAAGCAGCGCGCCGAGGCCACCCGTTGGCTGTCCTTCGTCAACTCGGACCTGCACCCGGCGTTCAAGCCGCTGTTCGGGCCCGGCAACTTCCTCGAAGACGACACTCAGTTCGACGCGCTCCGTGCCACCGCCCGCAAACGCCTTCGCGGCCTGTTCGAGCGCGCCGATGCACAGTTGGCCGACCGCCCCTGGCTGGCCGGCTTCCGCAGCTTCGCCGATCCGTACTTTTACATCACCCTGCGCTGGGCTGCGGGCGCGAAGATCGACCTGAGCGGCCTGGACAACCTCGCCGCCTTCAAGCAGCGCATGGAGGCCGATACCGGCGTGCAGGCAGTGCTGAAGGCCGAAGGCCTGAACTGACCGGTGCGTCTGATCTAGACGTACAAGAAAAAGCCCGGCAGTGCCGGGCTTTTTCGTTTCCAGCGCGGGCGGCGATCAGCCAACGATCTCGACCACAGTGCCCTCGGCATCGCGCAGTTCGCTCGGCTCCACCACCACCTGCAGCGCCGGCCAGCCCGGGATCGCATAGGTGCCACGGCGCGGCAGGACCGTGGCGACCAGCGCCTGCACCGTGGCCGGTGCCAGCTGGCATTCCAGCGCATCGCCCTCGACCACCAGTGCATTGGCGGCCGCCGGCGACAGCGTGATCTGCCGATCGTTGCCGACCAGCGTCAATGGCTGGCCGAACAGCAACCGCGCCGGCAGCAACGCGAGCAGCGATTCCACCTGGCGCGCGCCCAGCGTCACGGTCAACTGCCGGTCGGCGCCCTCGCCCTGCACCGACCCGCCCAGCTTTTCCAGGAACAGATAGGCCGTCTGCGAACCTTCACGTGCCGCGCCCTCTGCCACCGCGGCAGCAAGCGCGGGATCGTCCAGCAGCGAGCCACGCGCGATATCGGTGATCCACAGCGGCATCTTCGGCAGCAGCGCTTCGAGCACACCGGTGGTCGACCAGCGCTTCACCGCCTCCATCTCGTCATCGGTCAGCCCGATCACCTGCAGGAACTCCAGGGAGCCGTTGGGCGTCTCGCGCGGCGGCAGTTGCGGGTCGCGCATGAAGGCGACGTGCCGCAGCAGCGTATCGGTGTCGGCGACGATCGGCCCGCCTGCGTTGAGGTAGTGACCCTGCTGGAACACCTTGCCGTTGGCGAACACGTAGCGCGCCAGGTTCTGCAGGAAATTCATCGCCCACGGCGGTGGCTCGCTGCCCGCCGCGGCGGCAACCCGGAAGCTCAGCTCGAAGCCGTACCCACTGGTGGCCGGATCATCGCTCTCTTTTTCATACAGCTCGGAGAAGCCATAGCTGACGAAATGCCAGTGCGGCAGCGGCGCATCGTTCCAGTACGCGCTGATGCCGTCCAGCGGGTCCTCACCGCCCAGCAGCGAGCGCAGCACCGGGCCGTAATGCTGCGGCGCCTGCATGGGATACACCGCCTTCAACGCCGCATCGATGGCATCCCACCCGGGTGCGCCGTCGTCCTCGATCTCATCCACCATCGCTATTCTCCCGCACACGAAACAACACCTATTCTAAACAGCGTGCGGCCCGGCCGCCGTCGAGGTGTCGCTTCAGGCGATCACGGGCTCGGTCTGCAGCAGCGCGCGTGTTTCTTCCAGCCAGCGGTTGGCCAGCGCCGGGCTTTTTGCCTTGCTGATCGCAGCGGCCAGGTCCGGCCACAGCTTCTCCAGGCTGCCGGCATCGGTACAGCGCTCGACTTTCAACTGCATGAAATAGCCCTTCAGACCGAGATGCCTGCGCACCGATTCGCTCATCCAGTCATACAGCCGCTTGTACAGCTCCGGATCCTGCTCGCGCCCGGCGGTCAGCGCCGCGGCGACGACCGGTGCGGCACTCCCGCCGACGATCTCGATCAACCCCATCGCCGAGAGCTGCGCCAGCGCATCGTCCGGTGCGCGCAGGCCCGGCAACAGCGCGGTCAACGCGGTGTCATCGCGCTGACCATCGACCATCAGCAGCATGGACCGCAACGCCGGCGGCAAGCGCCGCGCGCGGTCCTCGATTTCCTGACGGCCAGCGGCCGTCTTGGCCTGGATATACGCCATGTGTTCCCCCTTCACGTGGTGCCGTATCACGCGTAGGCCAGCCGTTCGCCGCCACCTGCGCGCCCCTGTGGTCTTCCAGGCCCTCAGTGTCCGGCGGCCGCCCCAAGCGCGCCGTGTCCCCAGCGCGCGGCGGGCCGCCGACAAGGCCTGCAACGATCACGTCCGCAGCTTACCCGAGCGTTCGCGTCGCCGGTAATGCGCTGCAGCATCGTGCAAGGGGGCGGGCTACAGCGTCAGCTCCCCAGTGCGCGCCGGATCTCGTCCAAGGCCGCCGGGTCATCCAGGGTCGACAGATCGCCCGGGTCACGCTCCTCGGCCAGCGCCTGCAGCGACCGCCGCAGCAGCTTGCCCGAACGCGTCTTGGGCAGCGCGTTGACGATATGGATGTGCGCCGGCCGCGCGACTGCGCCCAGGGTGTTGGTTACCCGCTGCATCATCTCGGCCGCCACGGCACTGCCGTCGCCCTGCAGGGCCTGCTTGAGGGTGACGAACACCAGCGGCACCTGGCCCTTGAGTTCATCCTTGACCCCGATCACGGCGGCCTCGGCCACCAGCGGATGCCCGGCGATGCATTCTTCGATCTCGCGCGTGCCCAGGCGGTGCCCGGCCACATTGATGACATCGTCGGTGCGGCCGAGGATGAAGGTGTAGCCGTCTTCATCCTGGATCGCCCAGTCCAGCGAGCTGTAGAGCAGTTCCTTGAAGTGGCTGAAGTAGCTCTGGATGAAGCGCGCATCGTCCTTCCAGACGGTGGTCATGCAGCCCGGCGGCAAGGGCGGGATCATCACCAGCACGCCCTTCTGCCCCGGCGCGACGGTCTCGCCGGTGTTCTCGTCGATGACCTTCATCCGGTAGCCGAGGTTCGGGAAACCGGGCGAGCCGAAGCGCACCGGCTTCATGTCCACGCCCGGCAGCAGCGTCAGTGCCGGCCAGCCGGTTTCGGTCTGCCAGTAGTTGTCGATGATCGGCTTGCCGAGTGCGTCGTTGATCCAGTGCGCGGTCGGCTCATCGAGCGGTTCGCCGGCGAGGAACACGTACTTCAGTGCTTCCAGATCGTGGCGGCGGATGAAATCGGCATCGTGCTTCTTGAGCACGCGGATCGCGGTCGGCGAGGAGAACAGCGTGCGCACGCCGTACTGTTCGCACAGCGCCCACCAGATGCCCGGGTCCGGATGGGTCGGCAGCCCTTCGTACAGCAGCGAGGTGCAGCCGCCGATCAGCGGGCCGTACACGTTGTAGGAATGCCCGACCGCCCAGCCCACATCCGAGGTGGAAAACATCACCTGGCCGGGTTTGCAGTCGAACACCGTCTCCATCGACTGCGCCATCGCCACGGCGTAGCCGCCGACATCGCGCTGCACGCCCTTGGGCTTGCCGGTGGTGCCGGAGGTGTAGAGCAGATAGCTCGGCTCGCTGGATTCCAGCCACACCACCGGCACATCCTGGTCACCCACTTCGGCACGCAGCGTGGCGTAGTCGACGTCGCGGCCGGGTACCTTCGGCTCGGCTGGGTCCAGCCCGCGCGAGACGATCAACACATGCGGTGGCGGCGAGGCGGCTTCGGCGCAGGCGGCATCGACCATCGCCTTGTACGGAATCACTTTGCCACCGCGCTTGCCAGCATCGGCGGCGATCAACAGCTTCGGTTCGGCGTCATCGATGCGCAGTGCCAGGTTGTGCGCGGCGAAACCGCCGAACACCACCGAGTGGATCGCCCCGATGCGCGCGCAGGCCAGCATCGCGAACACGGCCTCGGCCATGTTCGGCATGTAGATCACCACGCGGTCGCCGCGCTGCACGTCCAGCCGCTGCAGCACGGCGGCGAAGGCATTCACTTCGCGGTGCAGTTCGCGGTAGGTGATCTCGCGGGTAACGCCGGTTTCGCTGGAGATGGCAACCAGCGCGAGCTGGTCGGGACGGTCGACCAGATGGCGGTCCACCGCGTTGTAGCAGAGGTTGGTTTCCCCGCCGACGAACCAGCGCCGGAACGGCGGGTTGCTGTAGTCGAGGATCTGCTGCGGCGGGGTATGCCAATAGATGCGATGGGCCTCTTCGCCCCAGAACGCCTCGGGTTCATCGACCGAACGTCGATAGACATCTTCGTAACGCATGACAGCCCTCCCAGACAAAGTCATGGGATCGAGCATAGTCCGATGGCCGTTGGCCGACCGCACGACCTTGGTCGTAGGGAGACCAAAAAAAAACGCCGGGCAAGCCCGGCGTTTCTTCCATCAGGCACCGACCAACGGCCAGCACCTGTCGTGGCGTGCGATCAACCCAGCAGGTGGGCGACGCCGGAGCGCTCTTCTTCCAGCTCGGCCAGGGTCTTGTCGATGTACTTCTGGCTGAAGTCGTCGACCGGCAGATCCTTGACCAGGGTGTACTCGCCGTTCTCGGTGGTGACCGCGAAGCCGAAGATCACGCCTTCCGGGATGCCGTAGGAGCCGTCGGACGGCACGCCCATGGTCACCCACTTGCCGTTGCTGCCCAGCACCCAGTCACGGATGTGGTCGACGGCGGCATTGGCGGCCGAGGCCGCCGAGGACGAGCCACGGGCTTCGATGATGGCCGCGCCGCGCTTGCCCACCGTCGGGATGAAGGTCGATGCATTCCATTCCTGGTCGTTGATCGCCTCGGCGATGGAGGCACCCTCGGCGGTGGCGAAACGGTAATCCGGGTACATGGTCGGGCTGTGGTTGCCCCACACGATCAGCTTCTCCATGCCACCGACCGGCTTGCCGAGCTTGGTCGACAGCTGGCTCAGTGCACGGTTGTGGTCCAGGCGCAGCATGGCGGTGAAGTTGCGCGGGTTCAGATCCGGGGCCGACTTCATGGCGATATAGGCGTTGGTGTTGGCCGGGTTGCCGACCACCAGCACCTTGACGTCACGCTTGGCGACCTTGTTCAGCGCCGCGCCCTGGGCGGTGAAGATCTTCGCGTTTTCCAGCAGCAGATCCTTGCGCTCCATGCCCGGGCCGCGCGGACGCGCGCCGACCAGCAGGGCGATATCGGCGTCCTTGAAGGCCACTTCGGCGTCATCGGTACCGACCATGCCGGCCAGCAGCGGGAAGGCGCAGTCTTCCAGTTCCATCATCACGCCGCGCAGGGCGGCCTGGGCCTTGTCGACCGGCAGCTCGAGCAGCTGCAGGATGACCGGCTGGTCCTTGCCCAGCATGTCGCCGGAGGCGATGCGGAACAGCAGGGCGTAGCCGATCTGGCCGGCGGCGCCGGTCACGGCAACACGAACAGGTGCTTTCATGGGGATTTCCTCTGCTAAGAAACGTAAAAACGGCCCCCTTCACAGGGGGCCGTCGGGATCGGATCAGGCGGTGGGGATCAGCTTGTTCCACTCCGCCACGCGCTCGGCCTGGGCGGCCAGCACGGCGTCGGTGTCGCCTTCCAGGGTGATCGAATGGATCACGTCGCCCTGCTTGACCGAGTCCACGATGGCCTGGCCGTCGAGAACCTGGCCGAACACGGTGTGCTTGCCGTCAAGCCAATCGGTCTTGATGTGGGTGATGAAGAACTGGCTGCCGTTCGTGTTCGGGCCGGCATTGGCCATCGACAGCGAACCGACCTGGTGCTTCACGCCGTTCTTTTCATCTTCGAACTTGTAGCCCGGGCCGCCGGTGCCCTGGCCCTTGGGGCAGCCGCCCTGGATCATGAAGTCCGGGATCACGCGGTGGAAGACCAGGCCGTCATAGAAGCCGTGCTTGACCAGGTTGACGAAGTTGGCGACCGTCAGCGGGGCCTTGTCGGCGAACAGCTCGACCTTGATCGGGCCCTGGGTGGTGTCGAAAGTGGCGATGAGGGACATGCAAATCCTTGGGGTACGGGGGTTTGTCGTTAGCCCCATAGGATACACCGCGCCCCCTGACCAACGGGCGCCTGTTGGACAAACGCGTCGCCACGCGCCCAGGCACCTCCGCGCCGACACGGAAACGCTTTGCTGAATGCCTCAGGGACAGCGGTAGTGGGGGGGGGGGGGGGGGAGCCAGGCAGAACCTGCCGGAGATCATGGGG